>JAAYUA010000164.1 GCA_012517935.1 Acetobacter sp.
AGAAAACATCTGACTGCCCGCTCCGTCTCCATCATCGACAGACCAGTTCTGATAACAGCATCAGCCTTGCGCCTGCGAAATGCATCTGGAAGCTGCCGTGCAATCAGACGCTCGACCTCCTGACGACTGATCTGACGCCCCGTAAGGCGGGCACGTTTGAGAACACGCTCCACCTGTACCCGACGAGGCGCAGAAACCGTCACCGTCACGTCACAGACACGCTCATTTCCCGTCTCAAACAACAATGGAATATCGAGCACCACCCACAACGCCCCTGCCCGTCTCCATTTTCTGAGAAAGGCAGCTCGTGCCTGACGAACCATCGGATGCAGAATTTTCTCAAGCCCGCGAATAATCGAGGGGTCGGCCAGCGCCATTTCACGCAGCTTCTGTCGATCAAGGCGGAGCGTCCCGTCAACAGAATGCACCGCCTGAGGAACAAGCTGCCCGATCGCCTCCAGAGCAGCGCCTCCCGGCGCCTGCAAGGCATGAACTTCAGCATCCGCATCGAAAACCGGCATGCCCGCTTTTTCCAGCATCCGGGCGACGGTGCTTTTCCCCATCCCCATGCCACCGGTCAGCCCAAGTATTTTCACAGCAAGTCACCTTCGAGATGACAATGCATCAGGACAGGCCGCTCATCACATGCGCAAATGTCGCCTCGTCAACCTCCGGCTCCACACCAAACCACATGGCAAAGCCTGCACGTGCCTGATGCAGCAGCATCCCCAAGCCACCAACAGCCTGCAACCGTCGACGCTGAGCCTCCCGCAATAGGGGCGTTTCCTGAGGAACATAAACAATATCCGAAACGATCAGTTTCTCATTGGCATGACCCAGATCAGCGCACCATTCCTCATCCGGCCCGCCATGCATGCCCAGAGAAGTTGTGTTCACCAAGAGCGAGAACGCCCCCAGACGCTCCTCCCACGCATCCCATGGAAGTGTCGACATGCCATCACCAAGGATGTTCGCCAGTTCCTCCGCTTTGGAAAATGTTCTGTTGCTCACTGTAACATCAACACCGCGTTCCAGAAGTGCTGCCGCAACAGAACGAGCGGCTCCGCCTGCTCCAAGAACCAGCGCACGGCCTTGCGGAACATAATCCGCTTCCTGAGCCAGACTTGCCAGAAGCCCGGCTCCGTCAGTTGAAAATCCTTCAGATGTGCCATCCGGATGAAAGACCAGCGTATTGACCGAACCACACCGCTCCGCCATCGGATCAAGACGATCCGCATAACGAAACGCCTCTTCCTTGTAGGGAATGGTTATATTCACCCCTCTGAAGCCGGACATGCGCAAGCCATCCATGGCAACGCGAAAATTCCCGGGACGCACGGCAAGCGGCACATAAACACCATCAATATCATGACGGGCCAGCCAGTAATTATGCAGCGAGGGAGAACGCGAATGAGACACTGGCCATCCTGCCACTCCGGCAAGCTGTGCTTTCCCGGTAATCTCCGGAACAGATCGTGACATTACGCTACGTCCTTTCCATAAGCCTGCGCATAAAGTTCACGGGCTTTGGGCAGAAGTCGCGCCAGAAGCTCTGACCATTCTTCCTGACCCGCTTCATCTGCAATCAGGTCCTGACGGATCTCAAGCTCCAGATGGGGAATTTCGCGCGCTTCACCATGCTGCGGAATGGTATAATCGCTGGTTTCTGTCAGCGCATAAGGCTCATTATCACCCGTCTCGATCCCGGCTTCTGTCAGCAAATTCCAGACTATGCGCCCGAAACGTGGATCCCGGTTATGCAGAACCCCGGCTTTCCATGGCCGCGCCCGACCACCCATGATCGGCGTAAAACTGTGCAGGGCGATGAGAAAAGTCTCACGTCCTGCTTGCTGCCGTTCATCCAGAGTTCGGGCAATCGCATCATGATAAGGCGACAGAATTTCCACTTCACGCAGCGTTCTTGCTGCCACATCCAGATCTCGATTGCCCGGAATCACGGTACCATCACTCACAGCCGGAATGGATGTCGGGTGTCCCGGAGCCCGATTGCTGTCAATTACCAGACGCGAATAGACCTGTTCGATCAATAACGCCCCGAGCTTGTCGGCAAGCCTTCTTCCGGCACCATCAATCCCGATATCCCACCCAATATGACGCTGTCGTTCTTCCGCCGTTATTCCAAGCTCCATCAGCGTTTCTGGAATAGCAAGACCTGCGTGATCCGACACGAAAAGAAAGGGAGATGAGTAGTCCACCCCATACACCCGAACCGGATGCGGATCAGACCGGCCGAGAAGCGATGTCATGATCTGTCTCCAAAAGCGTTCCCGACACGGAAACATTCAATGTCGGGAAACTCCAGATTATGGCTGGGATGTTTTATCCTGCTGCCCATCAATCCGTTGTGAGGCACTTTTTTCACGAATGTCATGAAACTCAGACGTGGGCGCCCATACCGGCCAGTCATGCGAGAAAGCGACCCGTCGTCCGACAGACCAGACAGCCGCCACATCCTGCGCTGCCCCACGCAGATCCCAATCCGCGTTCCACGCATCACACGCCTGATGGTAACAGGCCATATAGGCCTTCAGCCATTTATCGCCAGCTTCCTTGCCACCTTTCAGCAGATCGAAATCCCCAGCCATATCCATGACCGCAAGAACCGGCACTCCGGCACGGGCGAAAGGCAGATGGTCCGCGCGATAAAACGCCCCACGCTCCGGCATGGCTTCAGGCTCGGTCACACGATCCTGCTTTTTCGCCTCTTCCGAGAACATGTCCTGAAGGCTGTCCTGTCCCGGTCCGATAATGAATGCATTTTTCGCCGGGCCAGCCATCTGCAGAACATCCATCGTCAGGTTGGCCGCAGTCTTCTCCAAAGGCGCAAGTGGATGCGTGGTATACCACAATGATCCGAGGAGCCCACGTTCCTCTCCAGTCCATGAGGCGAACATCACTGTTCTGTCAGGACGCTTCTCCGCCTTGAAAGCCCGCGCAATTTCAAGAACAGCAGCAATGCCTGAGCCATCATCAATGGCCCCACGCCGGATGATGGTCTGCCCTTCCGCGTTCACACTCTTTCCGAAAGCATCCCAATGCGCCCCGAACATGACGGTTTCGTCGGGATATTTCTCACCAGTGATTTTGCCGATGACGTTCTGGCTTTCCAGATGCTGAACCTTGATCGGCAGATCCACGGTGAAGTCCGTGTCTCTAAATTCAACCGGCTTGAAATCAGCTGAACGCGCCTGAACACGAAGCTTTGCCAGATCAAGCCCCGCATGAGCGAACATATCCGATGCAGCCTGCCCTTCGATCCAGCCCTGCAACAGGATGGGGGTATCACCCTTTTCGCGGGTAATATCATACCCAACGCCCTGTGGAGCCACAACCGTGCTCCATGGATAGGAAGCGCCGGGTGTGTCATGCACAATCAGCGCGCCAACAGCACCACGTCGCGCAGCTTCCTCAAATTTATAGGTCCAGCGACCATAATAGGTCATGGCCTTGCCACCGAACAGGCCGGAAACAGGCTCCTCCGGGCCAGCATCAAAATCCGGATCATTTATAAGGAAAACAGCAATTTTCCCGCGCAGATCCACCCCCTTGAAATCATCCCATTTTCGTTCCGGCGCACTGACACCATAACCGACGAAAACCAGAGGCGCCTGCTTGATCGCAATACGATCAACTGGCCTTAAAGTGGACAGACAGATGTCCTTCAACTGCACCAATTCTGACGTCTGACCGGCCGTCCGGAGCGTAATTTTACCATCCAGAGACGGCTGCGTCCGGATCATCGGAACGGTCTGCGTCCATCCTCCATTTTCACCACCGGGCTCAAGCCCAAGCTCCTGATACTGTCGGATCAGCCACTCAACAGTAACCTTCTCTCCCGGCGCACCCGGTTCACGTCCTTCAAAGGCATCGGACGCCAGTTCTTTGATCGCCGATGACATACGATCCGTATCAATCGGACCTGTATCGACAGACGATGCAAAAGCCATCGGGACATCCGTCATAAGCGCCGCAACAGAGCAGGACGCAAGACAGAACAGGAGACGAGGCAAGGAGGATCGGATTTTCATGCTGCGATTGTAACCCCAGATTCTTTTCGGAACAATCTCTGCGCGCTCTCCATTTCCACTCATGCCTGGCCTTGTGTAGACTCTTTCACATCACGCCAGCCGTTGCCCAGGAAAGCCGAATACATGTCACGTCGCACAGGCGGAGCAGATCTACCCCTGCATGGTGGTCACGTTCCGGGATGGCTATCCGGAAGAATGAGCCGCCTCGGCGCTGTCATCGCTCAGGCCATCATCCATCACTATGGCCGCGACGAATTCCTCCGGCGACTGGCGCATCCGTTCTGGTTCCAGTCATTCGGCTCGGTCATGGGCATGGATTGGCACTCGTCGGGCATCACAACGAGCGTTCTGGGTGCATTACGTCGTGGATTGACGCCCATGGCTGACGAATTGGGCCTGTATATCTGCGGTGGCCGGGGACGACACTCCCGCGAAACTCCAGCACAACTCCTGAAAATCGGCGAAAAAACAGGCCTCGACGGAAACGAACTGGCACAAACCAGCCGCCTTGTTGCAAAAGTCGACAGCGCCGCAGTGCAGGATGGCTTCGATCTGTATATTCACGGCTTTATAATTACACGTGACGGGCAATGGACCGTCATCCAGCAAGGCATGAACCCGGATCGAAAACTGGCGCGCCGCTATCACTGGCTCTCGGAAGGTCTTGAAAGCTTCATCGAAACGCCTCACGCCGCCATCGAGGGGCGTAAAACCGGTACCATAGTCAATCTAACCGATCGTCGCGCTTCCGCCTCCCGAACAAATCAGCTGGATCTTCTCCGGAGCCTTGGGCCTGATGGCATCGTCCGTAAAATATCCGCTGCAAACACCACGAAAGAGCCACCTCGTCAGGGCATGCTCCCACACCTGAGCATGCCAGAGCATCACGAAATTCGGCCTGAAAATATCATGCTTCGCCGTCTGCATGGCGCACTTGCTGCCGCAGCGGAGCGTGGTCCACAGGATTTCAGCGAACTTCTTCTGACGCCCGGTGTAGGTGCACGCACCGTGCGCACTTTGGCGCATGTCGCAGAAATCATTCACGGAACGCCCTGCCGGTTTGACGATCCGGCACGCTTTTCCTTAGCTTTGGGCGGAAAGGACAGACAACCCTTCCCGGTTCCACTCAAGGTTTACGACAAGACGATCACCCTTCTGAAACAGGCTGTAGAATCCTCGCGACTTGGAAATGATGACCGCCTTGCCGCACTTTCCCGTCTGGATGAAGCATCCAGACGACTGGAACGCACGGCTTCAGGGCCGGCTCTGGCGGCCTATATCGCGCAGGAAAAGGCCATGAGTGCTTCCTATGGCGGAAGAAGTGTTTTTGGTATCGAACATCCCGATCAAACACCCTCAAAACACGCAGCCTGCTGAGAGAATGATCTCTACACAAGGATAGAGATTATTCAGAAAAACAGAATAGAAGGCCTTACAAATTCATCAAAGCCACGTTTCCACCAGCCGCCATTGTGTTCGTGCTGACAGATTTCTCCACAACGAGCATTTCTTCAGGATACCCCCCAGCTGCAAACGGCATGATCACGGGCAGCAGTGGGCCGGAGCGCTCAGCAATGGCTTTCTGCATCTCCAGCCTCTGCTGCGGATCACCATCGATCAAAACAACATCATAAGAGACTGAAGAGCTATCTTTCAAAATCACGCTGCTCAAGGAATCTGGAATTTGTCCCAATCCCGCAAACAATACTGAGGGGACGACAGCACAATTTCCGGATGCCAGTGCCACATCAATCTGCGCAAGAACATGTGGCCTTTCAGGACCAGCACACAACACGCGCCCACGCGGCATAATCTGATAGATATTGCTCTCACCAGACGGACCGGGCAGCGTCTTTTCCACTCGTGACAATGCCACTTTCCGTCCCGAAATCTTCTGCCATTGCCTGAATATATGCGTTTCATGCGAAACGGGCTGCGTCAAATCTCCTGCTATCGCCGGATGCTCAGCCAACAGACGATAGAGATAAAGCTGACCACCGGCTTTCGGCCCCGTGCCAGACAGACCATGCCCACCAAAGGGCTGGGTTCCAACGACAGCACCAACAATATTACGATTGATATAGATATTTCCGGCTTCAATCGTATCAGAAACACTTTCGACCACATTGTCGATGCGTGTGTGCAGACCAAACGTCAGAGCATACCCACCCGCATTGATCGAATGAATCACCGCTTTCAACTGATCGCGTTGATAACGCACAATATGCAGAACAGGTCCGAAAATTTCCTGTTTCAGCTGCGAGATATCTTTCAGAACGATAAGGGTTGGAGGAACAAAAGTCCCCGTATCGCAGGCCGTATCGACCGGTCCCTGAAAAACCTCACAGCCCTGCGCTTTCATTGAAGCAATATGGGCCTCAATCATTTTCCGGGCATCTTCTGTGATAACAGGGCCAATATCGACATTCAGATGCTCTGGGTTACCCATCCGCAGCTCACACATCGCCCCTTTCAGCATCGTCAGCACAGTTGAAGCGCTGTCTTCCTGCAAGCAAAGAAGCCTCAACGCACTGCATCGCTGCCCCGCACTATCAAAAGCCGAGGCAAGAACATCAGCGACAACCTGTTCCGTCAGAGCAGAACTATCCACAATCATCGCGTTCATGCCGCCAGTTTCTGCAATCAGAGGCACGGCGGAACCATCGGGATTCAGACGGCTGGACAATTCATCACGGATCATTCGAGCCACAGCAGTCGATCCCGTGAACAGAACTCCACACACTCTCGGATCCGCTGTCAGTTGCGCCCCGACATCACCCGCACCGGGCAGAATCTGAAGCACATTTTCCGGAATGCCGGCCTCATGCATCAGTGAAACAGCCATCATCGCTATCAGAGGCGTTTCTTCCGCAGGCTTCGCCAGTACCACATTCCCGACAGCAAGTGCTGCCGCGACCTGTCCCAGAAAAATCGCCAGTGGGAAATTCCATGGACTGATACAAACAACAGGCCCAAGCGGCACATGGGTTCCGTTATCGAACCCGCTTTTCACTTCTGCCGCATAATATCTCAGGAAATCGACGGCTTCACGCACTTCCGAAACTGCGTTCCCCAGCGTCTTGCCTGCTTCCCTGACAAGAAGCGCCATAAAGTCATTCTGCCGTTCTTCAAGAAGATCCGCAGCGCATGACAAGACCTCGGCCCGTCGTGATGGCGCTTCAGCTTTCCATGCAGGGAAAGCCTCTCCTGCCATGACCAGAGAGCGTTCGACATCTTCCGCTGTCGCGAAAGAAACACACCCGACCCGATCAGCCCGATCGGATGGGTTCCTGATTTCCTCTCCCTTGGCGACATCAGGCACTGTCAAAGCGGGTAATGACACCGCTAACTCACGCAGCACCGTTTCATCCCAAAGGTGAAGACCAGCCGAATTCCGACGATCTGCACCATAAAGATCGCAAGGCATCACGACACCAGGATGCGTGTCATGAGGCGTTGCCTGCGTCAACGGGTCTGCGATCAGATCCCTGATGCTGACAGACGGGTCCTGAATGCGGTTCACAAAGGATGAATTCGCACCATTTTCCAGAAGACGACGCACCAGATAAGCAAGAAGTGTTTCATGCGTGCCAACCGGGGCATAGACACGGACCGGCCTTCCCAGACGATTGGGACCAACCACTTCGCTGTAAAGTTTTTCTCCCATGCCATGGAGGCACTGGAATTCATAACGGGTGTCCGAAAAATCCGGCCCTGCGATTGTATAAATCGTGGCCAGCGTCTGGGCATTATGTGTCGCAAACTGTGGGAATACCGCATCCGGTGCGGCAAGAAGCTTCCGGGCACAGGCAATATAAGACACATCTGTATGCGCCTTGACCGTATAAACCGGGAAATCAGCCGCACCATCAACCTGGGCACGTTTGACTTCGGTGTCCCAGTAAGCCCCCTTGACCAGCCGCACCATGATCCGACGACCAGCACGACGCGCCAGATCAATCACATGATCCAGCACATAAGGCGCACGTTTCTGATAGGCCTGAACAACAAAACCAAGCCCGTCCCAATCGGCAAGCCGCTCGTCAAAGGCCAGTTGCTCCAGAAGATCGAGGGAGAGTTCCAGACGATCCACTTCTTCAGCATCAATGCTGAAACCAATATCATATTGGGCCGCAAGCGCTGCCAGATCGGAAAGGCGCGGAAGGAGTTCTTTCAGGACGCGACTGCGCTGGGAACGTGAATAACGCGGGTGAATGGCAGACAGTTTTACGGAAATACCCGGCCCCAGATAGACACCCTGCCCATCCGATGCACGGCCAATGGCATGAATGGCCCGCTCATAATCCCTGTAATAGCGCGCAGCGTCTTCCGCCGTCATGGCTGCCTCTCCCAACATGTCGTAGGAGTAACGGAAGCCCTTTCGGTTATAGGGACGACTGTTTTCCAGAGCACCCTCAATCGTTTCGCCTGAAACGAATTGCTGCCCCATCATCCGCATGGCAACGTCCACGCCGCGTCGAATCACAGGTTCGCCACAACGTTCGACGAGGCGGGTCAATGTTCCACTCAGCCCCTCACGTTCCGGCACGGCGAGAAGCTTTCCTGAAAACACAAGCCCCCATGTGGCAACATTGACAAACATGGAGCTGTCACCACCCAGATGCGCAGCCCAAGCCCCATCCGTCAGCTTGTCACGGATCAGAGCATCCCGTGTCGCGTTGTCAGGAATCCTGAGCAGTGCTTCAGCAAGACACATGAGGGCCACACCCTCGTGACTGGACAGGTCATATTCCCTGACAAGGCTCTGAATCAGATTGTCTTTCTTCCCGCTTCGCAACGCCAGCACCAAACGCCGTGCGATCTCACGGGTCTGCGCCGCTTTTTCCGGCGGCAAAGTCGCCTGCGGCGACAATTCCATCATGCAGGTCGCTGCTGGCGGCGCGATATGATCCGTAATGGCTTGCCGGAGTGGTGAACGGGAAGGAACTTCAGAACTGAAAGCAGCGAAAGGAAGGGTCATCCGGCATCTCTGGATACGAAAAGGTTTCTTTTCTCCCTACGGTCGACCGAAATGAATTTTCTCTCTATTATAACCATTCTGACCCAATAATATTCTTTGAAGAGATAGTATGGCAAAATATTTTTATCAACAAAGGGCTGAAAATGGACGATTTTGATCGAAAGATCCTGAGAATCCTTCAGCGCGACGGACGCATCACAAATGCTGCGCTGGCACAATCCATCCATCTCAGCCCTGCTGCCACGCTGGAGCGCGTCCGGCGACTAGAGCAGAAAGGAATCATCAAAGGCTATATGGCGATACTGGACCCGTCATCTCTCCAATTCGGCATTCTGGTTCTGGTCGAAGTGACGCTCGACCGAAGCGAAGACGACCTCTTCACCCGATTTGCTAGCGCCGTCCGCACCATCCCGCAGATCACGGAATGCCACATGGTCGCAGGAGGATTTGATTATCTTCTGAAAGCACGCGTCAAGGATATGGCGGCCTATCGACGCTTCCTTGGACAAACACTCACTCGCCTTCCCGGCATTCGCCAGACACACACCTATACCGTTATGGAAGAGGTCAAAAACGAGCTTGCTCTTCCCTTATGAATGAGCGTGAAGAAAAGGCAGCATCCTTATCACTCAGCCTGCTTCCATTTACGAAACATTACAATTTATGCTATGTAAGATACTTAATGATCATAATTTTACGTTTATATATGCCATCAAAATTATTCACAGATTGACCTGAATATATCCGAACCGAATCATATGATTTTAAGAAACAAAAACAATGCAACGATATATTTCCTTCTTGCATTTTCCGTAATTTCCAGAGCCATATGCTACGGAAATCCACTTATTCATGTCGATGAAGAATTCTATCTTTTTACAGGAGGCCGGCTACTTCATGGTGACCTGCCATATGTCGACATATGGGACCGAAAACCATTCGGACTTTTCCTGCTCTATGCTTTTTTCCATCTTTTCGGTCCGTTCAGGATCTGGGCCTACCAATTAGCTGCAACCCTATGTGTATGGGGGACCGCCGTTCTCATCTTCAGGATGGCTTCCTCCCTGACATCACGCACAGGCGCTTTGATCTCAGCCATGCTTTATGTAACATGGCTTAATCTATCTGGCGGTGAAAGCGGTCAATCACCTGTTTTCTACAATCTTCTTGTTACTTCGTCTATTTTTCTTATTTCATTTCTCTGTTCAGAACAGGTTACAACTCAAAAAATCCGCATAACGGGCCTATCAGCCATGCTGCTGCTCGGCCTATCAATGCAAATCAAATACACCACTGTCTTTGAAGGTATTTTTGCGGGGATTTATCTGATCTGGATCAGCTTCCAACATGACAGACCTATCAAAAACACTCTAATCAATGTCATACTGTGGATAGGAGCTGCCCTCCTTCCCACCATCATCGTCATTCTTTTCTATAGTTTTATCGGTCATTGGCATGAATGGCTATTTTCCAATGTCACATCGATTTTTAAAAGAGAAACACGTCCCGGAGCAGCGGCTTACACTCTGTTTGGAAAATTCGCTCTCATCACAGCCCCTCTGATCGTACCTTTCATTATCCGCATGCTTCTTTCCTCCGCCCGTGGGGAAAAGCCATCCCGAAAAGAAATTTTCTTCGATCTGTGGGCATTCGCAGCCTGTAGCGGCGTCATCATTTTTGGCGGCTGGTACAACCACTATGCCCTGCCCCTTTATCCACCGCTCGCCCTCGTTTCCGCTCCTTTATGGAACGGACGCATCGGGCGTATCTGGCTCAGCGGCCTTCTGGCTGTGGGCATTATATGCGCCCAGAAAAAACTGCTGCATCACAGAATATCTCATGGCGATGCTGGGACCATGGAGATTATCCAAAAAACGATCAGCAACACTCCGGGCTGCACATTCGTCTATATTGGTCCCGTCACAATTTATGATCGCGTGCGCTGGTGTCCTCTGACCAACCATCCGTTTCCCGGACATTTTCACGAGATCGCTGAACGCCACGCAACAGGCATTGATCCTGACAGGGAGCTTCAGCATGTCCTACAACAACATCCGGCATATATCGTTACCATGGAACCCGCCTGGGATGCAGAAAATATGTCGCTCCGAGCCCAGCTTTATACGGTAATCAGGGCAGATTATCATGAGCAGAAACGCATTCTGCTCGAACATAATGAAATAGTGATCTATCAGATCAATAGAACTGCAAAACACATGATGCCACCCTCACGATAGATTTCGAGAGTGAAGGTGTGCCATTATAAAACACAATTACCTTAGCCGTCAGGTTTCGAGACATCATTGGCATAATCGACGATTTCATCGATTTGCATCATGACGTTTCATAACCTGACAGCCAGAACCCGTTCAAACAAACCGAACCACTTCAAAATCCTCATGGGTCATGGGCGTAATGCCGCTTAACAGGTAACCAACGGTCCGGAATGAAACCGCGACAAATCCACCTATAAAAAATTAACGTGAAAACTGCGGTGATCTCCGAATATTGGCCTTCCAAGAAATCATTCGACTATTTTGTTGGTACGGTAAAAATATTGAGCCCAAGATCATGTGCAATTGACTTGATGGCCATCTGTCCGCGCACACTATTACCTGCAGCATCGAGTGGTGATGAATAAACTGCGATAGCCATTTTTCCTGGGACAACAGCAACAATACCACCACCAACTCCGCTTTTGGCGGGTAGACCAACATTATAAAGCCACTCACCGGATGTATTATAAAGTCCCGCCGTAGCCATGACAGCAAGAACGCGTGCGCTGGTAGCAGCATCCGTCACAGATTGGTGGGTGACGGGGTTTATACCTCCGCTTGCCAAGGTTGCTCCCATGACGGCGAGGTCTTTCGCTGTGACGTTATAAGAGCACTCACGTGTATAAACATCGATTGTTTCAGCCGGATCAGCATACAGATAATTGTAGCTTCTGAGTAAAACAGCAATGGCCAGATTATGCTCGTTATCAGCCATTTCAGAGTTGTAGACATCTTTATTGAGGGTCAGTTTATGCCCAGCAAAAGCAGAGGCAGTGTTGAATAGAGCCTCCCATTTCGCGTCAGGTGTGTCTCCTTCAACAAGACTGACCGCCGCGATGGCGCCCGCATTCACCAAAGGGTTGCCGGGCGGAGGACTGCCTGTCAGCTTGTCATTATTGAGTTCAATTGCCAGAGCAGAGTTAAAAGGCAAACCGGTGGCATTAACACCTATTTTCTTTTGTAGAGCATCAGATCCCTGTGTTTTTAATACATGGGCTAGAGTGAAAACCTTGGCGATGGATTCAACTGGAAAAAGATAATCTGCATCGCCAGCTTTAAAAATTTTTCCATCGGTAGTTACAACAGCAATGCCATAGAGTTTCGTATCTGCTTTGGCGAGATATGAAATATATGAGGCATTAGTCCCATCAGTCACGGTTTTATAGTGGGCATAGGCTTGGTCGATAGCTTGCTGGATGCTGGGTGTCTGAGTGGGTTTGGCAACGTCGCGGGGATAGGCCTCTGATATTATCCCGAAAAATGCATATGAAGCGACTGACACCGTGAGGAGATGAGCCGTAAGAGATTTCATTTTCGTCATCAGGTCAGTTTTCCTATGTATCCAAGAATGGAGGCAGAGTGGACAGTGCCTGCCCGTATCCAATGAATATAATGCAGGAAGTTGTATTTGGTTTTATGCAGGAGTTTGAAATATCTTTGTTTCAGAAATAAGATTCTGTTTTTTGATCAGATCAAATGTCATCACGGCAACCATCATCAGCACGCCAGAACTCTAAAATCAGGAGCCAAGCGCATCAATCAACGGTTCTTCGATCCTTCCAGATCAAGAGCCTTAGTCAGAGAGATGATGGAGAGATCACAGAATGCAAAACAGCAAAATTGTTTTGCAAAAACATACCTTAAATTATTGTATCATATGCGCGTTTTTCTGCGCGTGGTGTCCGCGGCGGGATTCGAACCCACGGCCCCAGGATTCATACCACTTCGACTTTCGCCGCCACGATCAGCCTGATCGTGTTTGTGGTCTGGACTGTCCCTTCATCATGGATCTCCGAAGAGATCGACAGATGCTGCCCTACCAGTCTCTACACCTTCCTTTTCCCACCAAATGAGAAAAGGCTTGGCTCGGGATCGACACGACGCAAGCACGCCAGAGTGTTCCCCGAATTTGAGCAGATCCACTGTGCGGTTTCCCATCACAGCGCCCAATTAACTTAGGAATCCTGTGCTCTATCCTGCTGAGCTACGCAGACAGACACGAGAGAGAACTTACCTGACACATCGGATCGCTGCAAGAGCCAGAAATCACGCAAAAAAAATGGCGACCATGAGACTATCATGGCCGCCAAAACCCGAAATGAAAGAGCTTTCAGAGCGGGAATGCGTCTCTGATCGTCTCACGCAGGAGAACGACGCCCGGAAGCACCTTCCCTTCGAGCCATTCCAGGAATGCACCACCTGCCGTGGAAACGTAGGACATGTCATGCAGAACACCTGCGTGACGCAGGGCTGAAACGGTATCTCCACCTCCGGCCACGGTCTTGAGTTTCCCTTCCTTGGTCAACTCAGCCGCCGCACGTGCAAGCCTGTTTGTGCCTTCGTCAAACGGAGGCATTTCAAACACACCCAACGGGCCGTTCCAGACGAGCGTCTTGAGACCAGACAGCTTCTCTGTCAGCATCTCAACAGTCTTCGGACCTGCATCGAGAGCCATCCAGTCTGCGGGAATGGCATCTACGGAGACAACCTGCGTCGGTGCACCAGCCATGAAATCTTCAGCAATGACGACATCAACAGGCAGCACCAGATCACAGCCAACGGCCTCCGCCTTCAGCATGATCGCACGTGCCGTATCCAGCATGTCCTCTTCCTTGAGAGACTTGCCGACGTCATAACCCTTGGCTGCGAGGAAAGTATTGGCCATGGCGCCACCAACGGCCAGCATGTCAACTTTTTCCAGCAGATTTTCCAGAAGCTCAAGCTTGGTGGAGACTTTCGCGCCGCCAACAATGGCGCCAACGGGCCGTTCCGGATTTTCCAGAGCGGCATCCAGCGCCTTGAGCTCGATTTCCATCAGACGTCCTGCAAAGGACGGCAGGAGATGGGCAACCCCTTCGGTCGACGCATGTGCGCGATGCGCTGCCGAGAACGCATCATTGACATAAACATCGGCCAGAACAGCCAGATTTTGTGACAGAACCGGATCGTTCTCTTCCTCACCCGCATGAAAGCGGGTGTTTTCCAGAACAACGACGTCGCCGTCTTTCATTCCGGCAACGGCATCGGCAGCAACCTGCCCGATGCAGTCAGGAACAAAACGCACATCATGTCCAAGCTGCTGCCCCAAAGCCGTTGAAATCGGTCCCAGAGACATCTCCGGCACGATTTTCCCCTTGGGACGGTCAAAATGGCTGACAACGATCACCCGACCGCCTTTGTCCGCCAGCTCACGAATTGTCGGGAGCAGACGCTCGATGCGCGTCAGATCCGTAATTTCGCCTGCCTTGACGGGGACATTGAGGTCCGCACGGAGAAGAATTTTCTTCCCCTTCGGTTCCAGTTGATCCAGCGTGCGCCAGCTCACGGTATCAGCCATCAGAGGGCTCCAAACACAGCAGCGGTATCGGACATACGGTTGGAGAAGCCCCACTCATTGTCATACCAGGCGCAGATACGAACCAGCTTACCACCATCGACCAGTGTCGTCTGCGTCGCATCAAATGTTGAAGACGCAATGCAGTGATTGAAATCGGAGCTGACCAGCGGTGCCGTGTTGTAGTCAAGAACGCCTTTCAGAGGACCTGATGCCGCAGCTTTTTCCAGAGCTGCGTTCACTTCCTCGATCGATGTCGGGACTGTTTTCGGCACGAAATCGAGAGAAACGAGAGAGACATTGGCTGTGGGAACGCGGATCGCTGTTCCGTCCAGACGTCCTTTCAGCCCGGGAAGGACCAGACCAACTGCTTTAGCTGCGCCGGTCGATGTCGGAATCATGTTCAGACCAGCAGCGCGGGCGCGGCGTGGATCACTGTGCAAGGTGTCAACCGTGCGCTGATCTCCAGTATAGGAATGAATCGTGACCATGTAGCCACGTTCGATCCCGAAGGTCTCGTCAAGAACTTTGGCAACCGGGGCAAGACAGTTGGTCGTGCAGGATGCATTGGAAATGACCGTCATGTCGGAAGTCAGAATGTCCTGATTCACACCATAAACGATTGTTGCATCAACATCGGAAGCAGGAGCAGACACAATGACCTTGCGAGCGCCAGCATCAATCAGGGGCTGGGCCTTCGCCTTGCTTGTGAACAGTCCGGTGCATTCCATAGCGACATCAATGCCGGCGAACGGCACTTTCGACGGGTCGCGTTCTGCAGAAACCGTGATCGGGTCCCACGTGCGGCCATTCGCAGTGATGATCAGCTTGTTGCCGTCAACCTTGACGTCAGCCGGCAGGCGCCCATGAACCGTGTCATAGGTCAGAAGATGAGCATTGCTCTCAACACTACCGAGATCATTGATTGCGACAGGCACAACATCAGTCCGTCCACTTTCAATAATTCCGCGCAAAACGAGACGACCGATACGGCCAAATCCGTTAATCGCAATCTTGACAGCCATGAGAACCTACCTCTTGTTGTTATTGATGTCTGGTTATGACGTGGGGCATTTTACAACGAATTCCACATTGTTGCACCTCAACCTGTCACGTCATTTCCAATTGCAAGGCTGATATGCGGGTTTTTCCTGACTAGGGCAGAGTTTTTCTTCTCAAGAAATTTCACAATCCGGTCAGCAATATCAGATGCTGACCATGTGAAACCTGCTTCCTGAGCGGCAACCCCATCAAATCCGGCATATTCATCAACTCCGACAAACAGCCCTTCCGCTCCGATCCACCTCTCCCACCCGAACCCTGAAGCCGCTTCAATCGCAACACGCGGCGCAGCACCCAGAATCCGCCTTCTTTCTGCTTCAGGCTGATCGGAAAACCATTCCCAGCAAGGCACAGAGACAACAGCTGTTCGAATCTGCGCGGAGGAAAGGATTTCCTTGATCTGAACAGCAAGACGAACTTCCGTCCCGGTTGCCAGCAACGTCACGTCACGATGCTCCACACCCTCGTCACACTCCGTCAGGACATATCCCCCCATCACAGTCCTGCCGGAAAATCTGTCCCCTTTTTCCTGCGACAGAACCAGAACGGAGGGGCCTTGCCTCCAGGTCAGGGCACGACTCCAGCAAGCTTCCACCTCCGAGGCACCTGAAGGCCTGAAAACCGCAAGACCGGGAATGGCCCGCAGGCTGGCCAACTGTTCTACCGGTGGCCAGATTTCACCGCCCGGACCAGCAGCACCTTCCACAAGAATGCAAAGGATTCCCTGGCGCGTCATCGCTGCAAAACGAAGAGCTGGCCGTATTCGATCCACCGACCCCATCGCCACCACGCAGCATCCCGGAACACCCCCATGCAGAGCCAGACCGGTCAACAACCCGACCATCGCAGGCTCATAAGCTCCGCAATCAAAGGAATTGTCGGACCATTCCGCTTCCAGCCCCTTCATTGAAGCAGAAAGACAAACAAAGGTGGGCAGGCAATTGCGCAATAACCGAACTGCCTGAAGTCCGAGATCAAAAATCGACAGATGGGACGGAAAATGCGGACGCGACGCCATCCACGTCCTTTGCCAGTCTTCCATCATCCATTCGGGGAAATGCCCATCAAAAGATTTTTCAAAGGTCGCTTTCTGCCTATGGCGCGCCAATCGACGCAACCAGCCACGGCGTGCAGACAATCCTCGACGTGCGAGAATGCCCCACGAACTTTCCGCCATATCGGCGACATCATCCTCATCGAAAACCGCGCAGCCTTCAAACACAAGAAGAGCCGGTTTTTTGCTACGCTGCGCCCAATTCATGGCCGCCGCGATCGCGTTCACATTGTCGCCTGTCACACGACGGATGGCCCAGCCTGTGGCTTGAAAACGCTCAAGGCCAACAGTCAACGCCGTATTTCCGGCATCCAGAGCGACCAGCAAAGTGAACTGGCTCAAACCATGCCTGACGGAGAGAGCCGCAGCTTCCAAAGCAAATCCGGTCTGAAGATCTGCTGCCCCAACAGCAACCCACGTTCTGTGACCAACAAGCGATTTGCCGAAATGCTCGGACATGACGCGCTCGGCCAGTGCCATACCTGCACCCGTCGCAATGACCTGCCCGGCCAGACCTGCCGGAATGTCCACAGTAGCGCACGCACCCAATGCGAGATCGTTTCCCGCACCGAAACTACCGGTCAAACGCAGAAATGCCTCAGACAAGGGTTTCATGCGCGCTGAAGAAACAAGAAAGCGATCACGATCCCACCATGCTGGCGCTCCGGGATCGAAACGAAGAAACCGCTCCCACAGCACAGCCACAGGAAGCCAGAGAGGGTCCATTTCAAGGAAGTCTTCCGACGGCACATGACCTGAAATCGCCAGACGTCGCGCAGCCATCGCAAAACTATGGGTTGCTCTTTCGCCCGCATCCATCGGGCCGGAAGCAGCAACGCCCAAAGTCGCTTCGCTCACTCGCATGCTTCTTCAAACAGAATTATCATGCATAACTCCGTGGCATCGATCGGCGGAAAGGCGCATACAGACCCTTCTTCGGCCTATAGACGCCTCTATCGACCGATGGCAAATCTGCTGAATGCCTCAATTGCGTGAGGCAGAAAGCCATCTGGACCCAAAACCGCAGGTTGTGACGGAAACTGAAACGTAAAATGCCGCTTTTCTCCCTTCTCCGCAGATATCTGCCACGCAGTTCATCCCGGAACGACCCGTTACGACGTTCATTCCTGACAGGATCGCTTCTGCTGGTGGGAGGATGCACTCTCATTGATCAGCGCACTTTCAATCCGAATGCCAGCCGTCCACCACATCCTTATATTCCGCCAGCACCGCCACCAAAGCCACCGGTTCCCCCACTCATTGAAATCATCGCCGGAACACCGGAAAGCGAGTGGAAAACGCCTCTGGAGCGTTCTGTCCGTAAGGCTCTCGCCCTTAAACCCGACATCCTGTTCAGAGTGCAGGCACTTGTTCCCCCCGGAGTCTCTCCGGATGCCGAAGCCACGGCCCTTGCCAAGCTGACATCAGAAGATGGAAAAAATGTCATATCTGCAATCATTGGCAGTGGCGCCAAGCCTGCGCAGGTGGAAATAGCGGCCATGACTCTCTCCGGTCTGGCAACACCACGCATCCGGGTCTATGTTCACTAACTTCTGATCTGGAAGCACCTTCCAGTATTTAAAGGAAGTATGCCGTCAGACCGCCTGTCGCTCTGTCGGGGCCATACTTCCATGACCAAAGACGCCCCCGCCACAGGACGTCAGAAATATACAGGAGCCGGCGGCGTGAACATCAGAAACGCCAGACATCCGTTCTATGATTTCTGTGAAGAAGCCCTCTCTGACATTCGGGCCCAGGGGCGCTATCGGACATTCACACCTCTGGCCCGCGACGTAGAGCGCTTTCCGGTCTATGAGGAAGAGCGTCCTTTGCCCCTCCCCCCCCGAGATGTCGTGGTATGGTCTACCAATGACTATCTTGGCATGGGTGCCGAAGATGAAGTCTGCGAAGCCGCCATTGCCGCCATCCGTGAATTTGGCACGGGTGCGGGTGGCACTCGCAACATTGCCGGCACGCATCCGATGCACGCGCGCCTTGAGTCCGCACTTGCGGAGCTGCATGGCAAGGAAGCAGGTCTTCTGTTCAATTCCGGCTATATGTCGAACCTGGCAAGTCTTCAGACCATTCTGACTTCAATGCCCGGTTGGATATGTTTTTCCGATCAGAAGAACCATGCCTCCATGATTGCTGGCATCAAAGGCGCACGTGGGGCCACGACAGTTATCTACAAGCATAATGATCTGGAAGATCTGGAAGCCAAACTGGCTGCCGCTCCAGCCGATGCTCCAAAGCTCATCGCTTTCGAAAGCGTTTATTCCATGGACGGGGATATCTCCGATATTCCGGGAACATGTGCTCTCGCCCGTAAATATGATGCGCTCACCTATCTTGATGAAGTTCATGCCGTAGGACTTTATGGAGAACAGGGCGGCGGCGTTTCCCAGCGTGACAAGGCCGCCGCCGATGTCGATATCATCGAAGGCACTCTTGCAAAAAGCTTTGGTGCACACGGCGGATATATCGTCGCAAATCATCAGATCGTTGACTATCTGCGCTCCTGTGCATCCGGTTTCATTTTCACAACGTCACTGCCGCCATCTATCGTCGCGGCAGCGCTCACCAGCGTTCGACTGGTCCGCGAACAGAACTGGCGTCGTGAGGCTCTGTTCGAGCGCGTCGATACATTCCGCAATCGCCTGCGTTCTGCCAATATCCCGTTCATCATGACGCCCAGTCATATCGTGCCAATACCCATTGGTAATGCCGAGATATGTTCCAGAATCAGCAAGCGTCTTCTCAATGAGTTCGGGATTTACGCAACGCCGATCAATTACCCGACAGTGGAGCGTGGTTCTGAACGTCTACGAATTACCCCCGGCCCCCGTCATACTGACGAAATGATGGGACAGCTGATTGATGCGCTCGGTCAGTTACTTCGGGAAGAGCTGCCTCACACACAGGAAAAGGCAGCCTGAGGAAACAAAAGCTGGCCCCATTTCAGGGG
>JAAYUA010000165.1 GCA_012517935.1 Acetobacter sp.
CCCTGAAACTGTAAAAACGGGCCGGTCGCCCCTGAACAGCATCACCCAATCCCCCGGTTTCCTGAACAAGATCACGCCGCATGACAGCCCGACGAAAGCGCAAGCTGTCTTCCTTCCCGCCACGAATGCCTTCAACAGCAGCCTGTAGACTCATTATCGTGAAACGTTCCGGCAGAAGCGCCGGGTTAACGGCCCCGTCTTCGATCCCACGTCGTAAAAACGCCAGTGTTGCAGAACATCTGCGGATCACATTGTCATCGTGATTTTCTGCGATACCGTAACGGCAAAGAAAACGATAACGCTCCATCACAAGTTCGGGTCGCCATAATAAGGGATCAGCCGGAAACAATATCCGACATAATCTGGCATCAACTCCAGACAGAGCCGATGAGCGCAAATGATGCGTTATCAAGCCCGTGTAGTGATCTGAATTTTGCAGATCGCGCAAATCTTCACCCGGCAGAATATCGTAAAGTCGGATCCCCCTGCATTCCGGGTTATCTGTTTGAAGCAGCATGACATAGGGCAATTCGATCTGCCCATGAACGAATTGCGGCGTAAGTGAATAAGCCATTATCTGCCGCCACCTTGCGACAGATGGGAGCATTTCCTTCAAACAGATTCTGACATCTGCGACTGGCTCATCATATTCACGAAAAGGCAAACTCTCTCCGTCCTCAAGTGGGATGAAGAGTTCTCCGTTATGCAAGACAATCGGAATGACAGACACGCAAAATCGCGCCACCGTCCTGTCATTCCTTCCGGCCTACTCTGAATCAGCCAATCTCACCAGAAAATTGCATCTGTTTCCGTCACTCAGGCCCAGCGACAAAAACCAGACAACATGCAGGCCATATGATTCGATTCGAATCCCTGACCCGAGTAGGACGTGACACACTTTGTCCCTAAAAAGAAAGAACACCTTTATAATGGATATCAATTATACAAAAAATACATCGATCACTTTTCTCCATCATGACATTTGATTGCCTGCCACCCCGGACATGGAACTTGTAGCTTCCACGGACATAAACACTGATGCTAAGCCAGCTTACGGGCCCTCTTCTGTTCCGGGAGTATTTAGATGACTGCATCTGATCCACGTTCAAGTCTGATTTCCCTGCTGAAGGGAGTGCTGCATTTCAACCGGGATGTTTTCCCCGAGAAAGAAGAGATGTTTAAGAATCTGGCTTCCAGCCAGTCGCCGTCCACCCTGTTCATTGCCTGCGCCGACAGCCGGGTCAGCCCGGGCCTGATCACGCAACAGGAGCCTGGCAATCTCTTCATCGTCCGCAATGTCGGTAATATCGTACCGGCCTATGGTGACATGCTCGGCGGTGTGTCTTCTGCAGTTGAATATGCCGTGGTCGGACTGAAAGTCTCCCACATCATCGTCTGTGGACACTCCGACTGCGGGGCAATGACAGCCCTTATGAATCCCGACCCGGGTGCTCTCTCAAAAATGCCTACGGTCCAGACATGGCTGCGCAATGCTGAAGCCGCGCGTGCCGTCGCGAAAACCATGTGCGCTGAAGATGCAGGACCCGCAGCCGTGCGCAGTCTGGCTGAACAGAATGTGTTGCTGCAACTGGCTCATTTAAGAACACATCCATCCGTTGCCGCAGCACTCGCACGGAAGGAAATCATACTGCTCGGCTGGTTTTATGATATCGGCACTGGTGAAGTTCAGGTTCTGGACGAACAGCAGCGCCACACTATCAGCATTGAAGAAGCAATTGCCCACCTTGAAGATACGCCTCAAGCTGCGGCCTGATATCGGATTCATACTTATTGCATGTGCCGGCTTTTCCTTCGGCCTGCCGGCCCATGCAAATGGTTTCCGACTGACCACATGGAATATGGACTGGCTGACGCTCCGCACTCCGGAAGCAGACAGCGATCTCCCGCTCAACATACCCCACAGACGCGACAAGGATTACGCTACCCTCAAAACTTATGCGCAGCGCCTCCACGCCTCACTCATCGCATTTCAGGAAGCCGATGGAATAGAGGCCGCAAGACGAATTTTCCCTGCCTCTGAATACAAACTCTTTCTGACAGATGATAAAATCACACAAAGAGTAGGCGTTGCCGCAGACCTAGCCCTGCAAATCACCCGAAATCCGGATCTGACGGCGCTGAACGTATATTCATCCCAAGCCGCCCACCCTTTGCGCAGCGGTCTGGATATCACCGTCAATTTCGGCTCCGCAAATCTGCGAATACTGGTCGTCCATTTGAAAACGGGATGCTGGGACGATCCTCTCCCAAGCAGGAAGCAGGTCTGTCAGGTTTTGCAAAAGCAGGCAGCTATTCTCCGGATGTGGTTATCCCAGCGTCAGGAGGATCACGTTCCATTTGTCATCATGGGCGATTTCAATAGACGCCTGGCCCCTCATGACGATTTTTTCCTGGAACTGACACAGGGCATCAATCTGGCATTACCAACCACAGGAATGGCCAGCCCGTGTCACGGTGGAGAATATTTCATCGACAATATCCTGCTGGGCAACGGCGCACAAAACTGGCAGCAACCAAACAGCCTTAAAGTCATGACTTTTGCTAACGAACGCCCTGAAGATGCAGAGCGTCTGTCCGATCATTGCCCGGTTTCAATCGGGCTGACACCGAAATAGCAAGTCAAGAAGCGGGCGTTGATGGCTTCATATCGATCCGGAAGTCATTTTCAACCGCCTTCCCTTTCGGACTGACCATCAGCAGCGTCAGGCGATCTACACCCATATATCCCGGGTCCGGCGTGTACCGCACCTGAACGCCCGGATATTTCCTGACATTACAGGCATATCGATGAGGATCGGTTTCAGGATAAGCAGGGAAATATGCACCAGGTGTAATGGCAAGCTGACCATGCTGAGGCTGCTTCACGACCGTCACTCTTGCGGTCCCGGCAGAACTACAGTCCGGCTCAAGCAGCACCAGTGTCTTCAGGGTGACGGCCCGGCCATCGAGTGATGTCAGTGCTTCCATGGAAGCACTTCCGGGATCCGACTGTTGCTCCGCGACCAGTGTGAACGGTGTTGCCGTGTTGCATCCCGTGAGCAGGAGAGCACCGACAAGAACAAAGCCTGATTTTCCGTAAGACATGGCCGTCAGATTCCCGAAATGAAGCCTTCATTCATCATAGCACGGACAAACATCAGACGCGCCCATGCCATGATGCAGAAAAATCAGACCGAAAGTTTTTCAGCTACGTCCTCAGGGAGGTCGAAATTGGCATAAACATTCTGAACGTCGTCATTTTCTTCCAGAACATCCAGAAGCTTCAACACTGAACGCCCTGTATCCTCGGTCAAGGTAACAGTATTTTCCGGACGCCAGTCCAGACCCGCACTGCGCGCTTCGCCAAAACGTGCCTCAAGCGCATCACGAACGGCAAAGAAAGATTCTACCTGACAGGTAACCTCATGCCCTTCCGAAGTGGATTCGACATTATCTGCGCCCGCTTCGATGGCCGCTTCCAGCATATCGTCTTCTGACGCCACTTCTGCCGGATAATTCACAACCCCAACCCGTGAGAACATGAAAGAAACGGAATTTGTTTCCCCCAAGGACCCACCATATTTGGAGAAAGCCGCACGAACGTCGGAAGCTGTACGGTTCCTATTGTCCGTCAATGCCTCGACAATAACCGCTACGCCAGAAGGACCATATCCTTCATAACGAACTTCCACATAATCTTCACCACCGCCCGCGCCAGTTGCCTTCTTGATGGCACGATCAACCGTATCCTTCGGCATATTGACCTGTCGGGCTGCAACAATGGCAGCTCTCAGCCGGGGATTTGTGGCTGGGTCAGGAAGACCGGAACGTGCGGCAACGGTAATCTCACGAATAACCTTGGCAAACTGCTTCGCACGACGAGCGTCCTGAGCGCCTTTGCGATGCATAATGTTCTTGAATTGCGAATGACCCGCCATTCCGCGTCCTCTATATCAGTTCAACACCGTAACCCGACTTCCCGCCCATATCTGAACGGGAACAAACGGACCAATCAGACAATCCGGCCGTGACAGTGCTTGTATTTGTTTCCAGAACCACAAGGGCAAAGAGAATTGCGTGAAACCTCACCCCAACTGGATGGATCATCAGGCATGATGGCACTGCCGCCAATTGGCTGAGCCACCTGCCCACTAACAGAATCCAGCACAGGTTCAGAAGCCAGTCCGGGAACATGTGGATCAGCATGGATCTCATGCGTGTCGGCCAAAGGATCCGGCATCATAACAGGTGGAGCAACCTCAACCCGAGCCAGCAGATTAACCACACGCTCCCTCAACTCATCCAGCATGACGTTGAAGAGCAGAAAAGCCTCATGCTTATACTCGTTCAGGGGATCTTTCTGACCATAAGCCCTGAGACCAATTCCCTGACGCAACTGATCCAGCGCATGCAGATGCTCTTTCCAGACGGCATCAAACGTTGTCAGCAGAATCTGCTTTTCGATGAAGCGCATCATGTCTGCACCGAAATTGGCTGTCCGTGCCGCCTGAGCCTGAGCCGCCTCACGAACGATCCGGGCAGTGACCTCTTCGCGGTCCATTCCATCTTCGCGGGACCATGCCTCAATCGGCAGATCAAGCCCCAGAAGAGTTTTGACATCAGTGGTGAGTTCCGCGCTCTCCCACTGCTCCGCAAAAGATTTTTCCGGAATGCGTGCTGCGGTCAGAGCGTGAATCTGATCCTCCCGCATATCACTGACAATGGCTGAAACATCTTCCAGCTGCATATATTCACGACGCTGCGCATAAACTTCCTTGCGCTGGTCGTTCATCACATCGTCATATTTAAGCGTATTGCGGCGCATGTCGAAATTGCGGGCTTCGACTTTTTTCTGGGCCCGCTCAAGCGCCTTGTTCAGCCATGGATGAACAATCGCCTCACCTTCTCGCATGCCCATTTTCTGAAGCACGCCACTCATCCGCTCCGAACCGAAGATCCGCATCAGATCATCATCAAGCGAAACGAAGAAACGTGAGTTCCCCGGATCACCCTGACGCCCGGCTCGACCACGCAACTGATTGTCAATACGGCGGCTTTCATGCCTTTCCGTGCCAATCACATAAAGACCGCCCGCCTCACGAACGATCTCCCGATTGCGCAATACCTCCTCACGAATCGCTCGCTCACCCGCTTCACGCTCGGCCGGGTCTTCAATATGCGCCAGTTCCTGCGCAATCCGCATCTCGATGTTGCCACCCAACTTAATGTCGGTTCCACGTCCTGCCATATTGGTGGCAATCGTGATCGCACCGGGCGCACCAGCCTGGGCAACAATCGTCGCTTCCATTTCATGGAAACGCGCGTTGAGAACATTATGCGGGATGCCAGCAGCTTTCATCAATTCAGAAAGCGCTTCGCTCTTTTCGACCGACGTCGTGCCGACCAGAACAGGCTGACCGCCTTTGTGGACTTCCCCGATCAGCTTCACGACAGCCGCGAACTTGTCTGCTGCAGTCAGATAAATCTCGTCATCAGTATCCTTACGCGCCACCGGCAGGTTCGTAGGGATTTCGACAACATCAAGTTTGTAAATTTCAGCAAACTCATCCGCTTCCGTCATTGCCGTGCCGGTCATGCCGGACAGCTTCGGATAAAGTCTGAAAAAATTCTGGAATGTGATCGAGGCTAGCGTCTGGTTCTCCTGCTGAACCTCGACATGTTCCTTGGCCTCAAGCGCCTGATGCAGACCGTCGGAATAACGACGGCCTTCCATCATACGGCCCGTAAACTCATCAATAATGACGACCTTGCCGCCACGAACGATATAATCAACGTCCCGCGAAAAAAGTGTGTGCGCTCTCAGCGACTGCTGCACATGATGCACGACGGCGATATTATGAACATCATAAAGACCGCCTTCCGTGAGAATTCCGGCCTCCGCGAGCATCTCTTCAACGCGCTCGCTCCCGGCTTCGGTCATGATGACCGTACGGAATTTTTCATCCTTGTCGTAGGCCGAGGAATCCTTGACCAGTTCAGCAACAACCGCATCAACCCCACGATACAGATCGGAACTGTCATCTGCAGGCCCTGAAATGATCAGCGGCGTCCGGGCTTCATCAATCAGGATGGAATCAACTTCATCAACGATCGCATGATGGAAAGGCCGCTGGACCATATCCTCCAGACGATATTTCATGTTGTCGCGAAGATAATCAAAACCGAATTCGTTGTTCGTTCCATAGGTGATGTCAGCGGCATAGGCAGCACGCCGTTCATCATCTGAAAGATTTGGAACAATAACGCCCGTGGTCAGGCCAAGAAAATCATACAGCCGTCCCATTTCTTCCGCATCACGACGGGCCAGATAATCGTTGACCGTCACAACATGCACCCCCTTGCCCGCAAGGGCATTGAGGTAAACCGCCAGAGTCGCAACAAGCGTCTTGCCTTCGCCTGTCCGCATTTCGGCAATTCTGCCAGCGTGCAGCACCATGCCGCCCACAAGCTGCACATCGAAGTGCCGCATCCCCATGACGCGCTTGGACGCTTCGCGTGCGACGGCGAACGCTTCCGGCAGCATCATGTCCAGCGTTTCGCCTTTATCCAGACGAGCACGGAATTCCAGCGTTTTCGCGGCCAGAGCCACATCATCCAGAGCCGCCACAGACGGCTCCAGCGCATTGATTTCAGGAACGCGCCGCTGAAACGCCTTCAGCGATCTGTCATTTGCTGTCCCGAACAAAGCGCGAGCAATCGAGGCGAACATCGAAACCTTCCGGAAAGGCAGGGACGCATCCCTGCGGGTCAAACGCGCCACAACCATTCGTCGTGACACATCACCAAGCGGAAATGAGATAGGACCGACCCCGCCATGGGTCAACCTGAACACATGTTTATCTCATCCATGTTTTCAGTTCGTTCCATATTTACCCACTTTTGGCCACTTGGAATTCCGGCTTCAGCACCCGTTTTCATCCTCTCCCCTTGCGGGTCATCCTCAGGTCAGCCATGATGCCCGCTACTACGACATATTCAGGGTTTGTTCTCATGCGGTTTATGCGCCCGGCCTCGTTCTTTGTAATGACGGCCCTGCTTTCTTCCACAGCACTCCCCTCTATTTCCCTCGCGGCAGATACAAAAGCTGCACCAGCAGCCAGCGCACCCGCGGCGGCTGAACCAAAGCCTGCTGACCCGAATGCTCTGGTTGCCACGGTTAACGGCGACAAGATCACCGTCGCCGATGTGCAGGAAGCTGTGCAGACAATGCCGCCGCAACTGCGCAAACTGCCGGAAAACATGATCCTGCCCATGCTGGTCAAACAGCTTGTGGATCAGAAAACCATCCAGATTCTGGCTTACAAAGAAAAGCTGAACGACAATCCGGAAGTTAAGGCCGCAATGCAGCGCGCCGCAGATAACGCTCTTCAGAACGAGTGGCTGTCCCGTCAGGTAACGCCGATGCTGACGGATGCGGCGATAGAAGAGGTCTATAAAAAAGAATATACCTCCAAGCCTGCAGAGGAAGAGGTTCACGCCCGCCATATTCTGGTGAAGACTCAGGCAGAAGCCGAAGACATCATCAAAAAGCTTAAGGGCGGTGCTGATTTCGGAACTCTGGCGACCAAACTCTCCACCGACACTGGCAGCGCAAAGCAGAATGGCGGGGATCTCGGCTGGTTCAAAAAAGGCGACATGATTCCAGCTTTCTCAGACGCAGCCTTCAAAATGAAGCCCGGCACCTACAGCGAGACACCAGTCCAGAGCAAATATGGCTGGCATGTCATTCAGGTTCTTGAAAAACGTCAGGCAGCTGTGCCGACACTGGATGAAGTCAAAGACAAAATCCGTCAGCAGCTGATTCAGGAAGATATCCGAAAGGTTCTGACCAAGGCTGAAGGGGAAGTGAAGATCGTTCGCTACAACCCTTCAACCGGCAAGCCGATCCCTGATGCGCCTGCCGCCCCTGCGGCACCTGCCCCGGCTGCGAAAAAATAACCGTTACGGGGGTTCTGCTTTTACAAGCAGGGCTCCCTCCCTGCTGCACCGCCACTCCCGGACCCAAAATGGCTGCTTCCCTGCCCGTCTCTCCCCTGGCTTTGCCTCTCCCCGCACTCACTACCGTTTCCGGCGTCCGTCTCGGCGCCGTTGCTGCAGGGATCCGCTATACAGGGCGAACCGATCTGGTCATGGCCGAATTTTGTGAAGGCACCAGCATCGCTGGCGTTTTCACAAAATCCCGTTGTCCGGGAGCCCCTATTGACTGGTGCAGACAGAATCTTCCCGGCGGAAAAATTCGCGCTCTGGTCGTCAATGCCGGCAATGCAAACGTGTTCACCGGCAAGGCCGGAAATGAAACATGCAGACTGACGGCCTTTGAGGCAGCACGCCTTGTCGGTTGCAAGCCGGAAGAGGTTTTCCTTGCCTCCACTGGTGTCATCGGACAGATTCTTCCAACAGAGCGTATCACCAACGCCCTGCCCGACCTGTCCCGCACCCTCAAGGAAGATGCCTGGGAACAAGCCGCACGCGGAATCATGACAACGGATACTTTCCCGAAAGCATCCGTCCGGAGAACCACGATCACAGGCACCCCCGTCGTCATTCAGGGAATTGCAAAAGGTAGCGGCATGATCGCGCCAGATATGGCCACCATGCTCTCCTTCATCGCCACTGACGCAAAAATTCCCGCACCGGTGCTGCAGACGATCTTAAGTGCATGTACCGTCGATAGTTTCAACGCCATCACCGTTGATTCCGACACATCAACATCCGATGCCGTGCTCCTGTTTGCCACCGGAGCAGCGAATAATGTTCACATCGATGATTCGACTGATCCTGTTCTCAGCGATTTCATCAGCGCCCTGAAGGCTGTCATGCTGGATCTGGCGCTTATGGTCGTCAGGGATGGCGAAGGTGCGACAAAACAGATCGAAATTATTGTTCGTGGCGCAACTTCCAATGAATCAGCACGCGTCATCGCACGCGCCATTGCCGATTCTCCTTTGGTAAAGACTGCCATAGCTGGAGAAGATGCCAACTGGGGCCGCGTTGTCATGGCTGTTGGCAAAAGCGGAGAGCCAGCCGATCGTGACAAATTGGCCGTCGCCATTGGTGGAACCACAATCGCCAGTGAAGGCACGGTTGTTGAAGGCTATGATGAAACGCCTGTGATTGCTCACATGAAGGGCACAGAAATTCTCATCGAGGTTGATATTGGACTGGGCAAGGGAGAATCCCGCCTCTGGACCTGCGACCTGACCCATGGCTACATTGATATCAACGGCTCGTATCGCAGCTAACAGGCTTTGCTGTCCCTTTCTGGACAGCACCAGACGCAGAAAGATGGATGATGTCCGTATTTTCCTCCGACGGTCATTATGAATACACGCCCCCGCAATCAGTTGCCGTTTATGCGGGTTTCTGGGCGCGTGTATGGGCTGCGTTAATCGATCATTTCTTTCTGTTTGTCGCTGAAAGCGTTCTGGCCGGGATCTGCGCACCAAAACTTGCCATAGACTGGCAAGCCACTCCTTCCGGCACTGAAGCGACCAATATCGTCAATGTCGCGTGGACATCCGGATATCAGCACAGCTCTCTCCTTTACCCGCATATTCAGGGAAATCTGCCAACCTGGGCTGAAACCCTTATGGCCGTCCTTATCCCGGCCTATTTTATTCTTTTCCAGTCATCCCGCATGCGGGCAACGCCCGGCAAGCGAGTGCTCGGGCTGGAAGTCACAACCCTCAGCGGAGAGCAGATCAGCATCCTTCGCGCGGCTGTCCGCTTTGTGATCAAAGCTGGAATTTCCATTCCTTTTCTGTGCATTGGTGTGCTGATCATCCCGTTCACACGCAGGAAACAAGCACTGCACGATCTTGTCGCAGGCACTCTTGTTATCAAACGTGACAAGATCGCGCATTTCTCCCAATACTAGGTTTCCCATACTTCCTGATTGTGACTGAAAGAATTTTCAGCCTCTTCCACGATCTTCATCAGGCGGCAATACCCTACTTCCTACCCTGACAGCTGCATATTGTTCGGGGAACAAGGACATACGATTCATGTCATCCAACGCGTCATTGAACAAAAATTTTCTGAAAACCGTTGAAGATGATACCCGAGCGCAAGGATTTGCATTCCTTGATGCCGCGTCCATGAAACAAATCCTGGAGATACAAGGCTTAAAAAACTGGGACAGTTTCGCAGACAGCTGGAACGATCTTGGACCGGATCTCTATATGGCTGATGGGGGACGCTATCGTCGTCGGCGCTACGCTACGTTTGCACTGGCCCCGAATCACATTACGCGCAAACGTCACCAGCCTCATTATCAAAGTCGTGATTACAATGCTCTAAACGGTGGTATTGAACGCTGGTTCGAACCCGTTCTGACTGAAATCTGTGAACATCCTGCAATGACTGCCATTCTGCGGATCGCCGCACAGTTTGCTCAGGACATGACCCCGCTGGCAGAGCGTCCCGAAACCTGGCATGCAGAGGTGCATCAGTTCCGAATTGAAGCTGCAGCCGGAGCCAGCGGCCGACCAACACCGGAAGGTCTCCACCGTGATGGAGTGGACTGGGTCATGGTGCTGATGGTGCGGCGTGAAAATATTGCCAGTGGTGAAACCTCTATCCATGATCTGCAACACAATATCATAGGGCAATTTACACTCCAGAATCCCATGGACACGGCATTCGTGGATGATCACCGCGTATTCCATGGTGTCACTGCCGTGCATCCCGTTAACACTGAGGAGTTGGCTTTTCGTGACGTTCTGGTTGTGACTCTTCGACATCAATAATTTTATACAAGGTCACATTTCAATCCACAGAACTAGAAAATGCTTTTCAGCACACAACCTTTTCTTCTCATCTTCCTTCCACTGACCCTTTTATGCTTCTGGTGCGTTTCCGAACATCAACGTTTGAGACAGAGTGTTCTCATTCTAGCTTCACTGATTTTCTATGGTCTATGGAACTGGCGATATGTTCCCGCCCTGATTTTACTCAGCGCCATCAACTGGTGGTGCGGACAGAAACATGCCACTGGCGGCAGTAAATTATGGCCTGTTTCCTGCATCATTCTTGATCTGTCCATTCTCGCTTTCTGTAAATACGCCAACTTCTTTGCAGCAACAGCAGATGATCTGATTGGTGCACATCACACACCATGGGAAATCATTCTTCCACTGGGTTTATCGTTTTTCGTTTTTCAGAAAATATCTTATCTGGTGGACACGATCAAAGGCGATAAAACACGTTATGGATTTCCGGAATTCCTCGAATTTGTAACATTTTTTCCACAACTCATCGCAGGACCGATTGTTCGGCATAACGAAATCATCCCACAATTCAGAGAGAAACTGTCCGCAGCTCTCATGTGGGAAAATATCGGACGCGGTCTTGTCCTTCTCATCATCGGTCTATGCAAAAAGGCTGCAATAGCCGACAGCATGGGCAGCATCGTCACTCCCCTTTATGATCAGGCTACATCCGGCGTAATGCTGACCGCAGCGCAGGCATGGCTGGCTGCAACAGCATATACCCTTCAAATCTATTTTGATTTCTCTGGTTATTCAGACATGGCCATCGGGATGGCCCTGATGTTCGGCCTCAAATTACCATTCAATTTCAACAAACCCTATTGCTCAACGTCAATTTCAGAATTCTGGAGACGTTGGCACATGACGCTGTCACGTTTTCTTCGGGATTATATCTACATCCCGCTCGGAGGAAATCGACGTGGCATGGGACGTCAGTGCTGTAATCTCCTCATCACCATGGGACTCGGAGGATTATGGCACGGAGCCGGATGGACCTTTATCGCATGGGGCGGAATGCATGGCAGTGCTCTCGCCATAGGGCATCTGTGGAAGTCGCTGAATCGCCCATTGCCAAAACTCGTCGGATGGCTTCTGACGATAATTTTCGTTATAATTGCATGGGTTTTTTTTCGCGCTCCGGATTTTCGAACCGCAGCCAATGTCCTGACTGGCATGACGGGTCTTCACGGGCTTGGACACCAACATATCCGCGATGCCATCATTTTCTGGGGAGCTATTGTCATAGCGCTCGTTGGACCTGCTTCACAAACCGTTGCATTGCAAAAATTAAAACCCTCTCCAATTTATGCAATAATCGCTGCTCTTGCTCTTGTTGCTCTGATTTTTCTGATCGGCGGGCGTATCCCGGATCCTTTTATTTATTTCCAATTCTGATCATGTTCTACAGAAACAGTTTCAAGGCATGAATAAACATCATAACTGGCGCAGTTTTACCCGCCTTCTGCTCTTCACCGCTTTCGGTAGCGGCCTGCTGCTCTGGTTATTTATCAGTCTCGTAGACCCATGGGATGTTCTTCCATTTTCTCCAGACTGGCAAAGAATCCCCATTTCCACGAATGCGCGCTACAGTATGCCCGCTCTGGCAAAAAACCAGACATTCACATCTGCCATGATCGGAACCTCGACCGGTCGTCTTTTGCAACCGCAGCAATTGGATGCATTATTCAACACACATTTTGTCAATCTGGCCATGAACAGCGCAACACCGTGGGAGCAGAGAAAAATCCTCCGGCTCTTCCTTCGCTCACATCCCAAACCCGACTATATTCTTATTGATGTTGACCAATCATGGTGCTCTCCCAAACAGGGAGAGCTCTCAAGCCCAGCCCGTCCTTTCCCCACATGGATGTACGACGGATCAGCAACAGCACAATATCTCCACATGACAAGCTTTTACGCCATTCAGGAAGCAGCCAACCAATTTGCCTGGCTCACAGGTCACAAGAAACAGCGTTACGGGTCAGACGGATATACAAATTTTCTGCCTCCAGACTCTTCATGGAACGAAGCAAAAGTCGATGCCAAATTTCGGGCATGGCCTACCCATAATGCTCCCGCCAACAACACAAAACCAGATATGCCAGGGATGGCTTTTCTGACGGATCTTTTGAGCGACATCCCACCTGGCACGAAAATCATTCTCTGGAGTCCGCCCGTTGCGGCTGATTTCAGAGGAGCACCCGGCACCATGACCGGCCAGATAAGAGAGAGCTGCGATGCCCACATGGGGTATCTGACTCATCTTCGACCAGACATCACGGCCGTAACGTTCAATCTGGATGATCCACGACTGAGTGCACGGCATAATTTCTGGGACCCCATACATTTCCGGGCTCCACTTGCAGCTCAGATTGGCAATAATCTGCTTCCTGCCGCACAAAATCAGGATTCTCCTGACGGATTTTACAAAATCCTCAGATGAGAACAAAATACCATGCTATTCTGACGGAATATTCTCAGGACCGTATCACTGCATGAGCATGCTCAGTCGCCGCACCACACTCGCCGCCTCAACCCTCCTTCTTGCAACTCCCAAATTGCTGCGAGCCAGCACACCCGCGCCGGATTTGCGCATGATACTGCTGGGGGACCTACATTCAGGCTATCGCCGCACCGCACGTCTGGCGGCAGCAATACAGTCCGAATGTCGCGTGGACAGCCCAACCGTGATCATCATCAACGGCGACCTTCTGGAGGGCGGCAATGATCTTGCCCGCCGCAGCGGAGGAGAAGCCGATTTTGCACTGATCCGATCACTGGCCCGCCATGCACCGGTTTATGTGACCATTGGCAACCATGATTGCGACCTGTTCAGCCTTCACGAATTCATTCAGAAAACAGAGGCCGCAGGTGCAACTGTCATATCGGACATCACCAATCCTCTGTATGCAGATACGCCCTATGCCGCGCGTCTTTGTCGTTTCCGCACACCCAAAGGGATAACAGTGTCGTTGTCGGCTGTCGCCACCGACGAAAAGGCTCTTTATGAAAAAGCCTCACGCGAGACAATGACAATCCCTGAATGCACGACTTACGCCAACCAGATTGCCTATCCACTCATTTCCGATGCCGATATTCCTGTCCTGCTTGTCCATGCAGGTTTTGTCGCTGATAGAAATATCCTTGCAACTTCGCAGAAAGATATAAAACCATTCCTTCTGCATGGATCACATGACCATTTGCGCTTCACACACGCCATGCAAGACGGCCGCATGCATCTGCAAAGCGGGGCATGGACACAGAGTTTTCAGGTTGTTGACGCTTTTGCCGGGCGTCCACCCTCGGAATGGACAGTTCGGGATATCCTGACCGATCATGTTCCACATGAAGATCCAGAACTGGCGAATATCATTGCAAGGATCCGCAAGGATCATCTTTCAGCAAACGATATGAAAATCATTGGAAAGCTTCCGCGCGACATGAATACAGATCAGGCGGGTCTGTGGGCCACAGAACAGATCCGCCTGACAACTAGAGCGGATGCTGCTTTCATCGGCCATACAACTTTTGGAGACGGGCTTCCTGCAGGAGCCATCACTTCGTGGGATATTGATTCCTTCCTGCGGTTTGACGGCGGCATGTCTTCTGCCCATATCCGCGGCGATGCATTAACCCGACTTCTGCATAATCGTTGCAATCAACTGGATGGTTCAACACCCTACGATCATCGCACTGGGGACTATCTCTATGCGTCCATCAATCCACAGACAGATATTCATCCTGACAAGAAATACACAATAGCAATCAGCAGTTTCCCTGTCTCAACTCAGTCGCGAATGAATGCCTATGTCGGTGAAAACCTTGAGAATATTACTCCAATCCCGGGAATCAAATTGCGAGATCAGATTGAAAAACACATCTCGCTCTGAATTATCCGGCTTTTCGAAGGATTTTACAGATTTTTTTCACAACCCCAGACCAGTCGCGCAATTTCTTCTGCCGCACAATCCGTAACTGGGGATACCAGATACTGGTATCTTTACCGCTCAACCATCTCCAGCAATTATCAAACCGGTCCATCAAGATCACGGGACGCCCAAGCGCTCCCGCCAAATGAACAACCGACGTATCGACAGAAACAAGAATATCGATATTCATCAACAACGCAGCCGTATCATCCATACTCTGCAAATGCCCGGAAAGGTCATGAATGCAGAAATCTGGCGGCATATCATCGATCTGTTGGCTGTAATCCCCTTTCTGCAAGCTGATGAGGTCTATATTTTCAATCTTCCCTAAAGATTCGAGCAAATGTAAGGGAACCGAACGTTTGCGATCCATCATGTAAGGCGCCGTTTGGCATGGCCGTCGTGCACCACCCCAGACAAGGCCAACTTTCAGACGATCGCTTTTAGGCAAAAGCTTTCTGAAACGCGTTATTTTTTCAGAGTCCGCTTCAAGATATGGAACCGGATTTCCAAGTTTTTCCGGATCGGACAGGAAGACCCGCGGCAGGCTGATAAACGGACAATGCCAGTCATAATCAGGCAATATTCCACCAACCTGAACGCGCCCAACTCCCTTGATGCGACGACACAACTCCGCCAGTTCAGGCGGAACCCAGAGATGAACATGTGCACCACGGGCAATCAGCAGCGGCACATAACGCAGATACATGAGCGTATCGCCCAAACCTTCTTCCTGCGTCAGCAAAATGATCTTGCCACGAATATCGTCACCCTGCCTCAATGTCGGAAGCAAACGATCACGTGGCAATTTCGTATGTTCTGGCAGATCAAACCGCCATTCGTGCTCCATCCATCCCTGTGCCCACCGCCCATCTTTCAGAAGAGCTATGGAATGGTTCAGACGAATTTTGGCATCCGTCGGCCTTAGAGCAATTGCTTTTTGATAAGTCGCAATAGCCTCATCCATTCGGCCCACAGCGGACAATGTGCAGGCAATATTGGAGAGTGTCTTTGCATTCCCCGGATCACCGCGCAGCGCATATTCAAAGCAATCCAGCGCAGCTTCCGCATCGCCACACTCATAAGTCGCTATACCAAGACTATTGAGCGATTCCGAACTGTAGGGATTGATGGTGCAGGAGCGCTGTAAAATATCTCGCGCTTCATAGGGATGCCCGGCCTGATAAAGAGCCTCTCCCAGAACATTGAGAAGCGCCGGGCTTCCAGAGGGATCTTCTGCGGCAAGCCGGAGAACCGCGATCAGGTTTTCCCTCAAATCCAATCCGGCCATAATCGCGAGCAGATGCCAGGCGGGATGACGTCCCTCCCCCCTATCCGTTCGGATCAGAAAGCGTGCCGCCTGAGCGAATTCACCGAGACCGGTAAAAATAGCGGCATAAAGAAAGCAGGCGGCAACGCCATCCTGCTCGGGATACCCCTTCAAAAGCTCATGCGCTTCTGAAAAATGCCCGGCCCGCACTTTCTCATCAATTCTGACGAGAAGTGCAGTCTGCATGTTTCCTTCAGGCGTCACGAGAGCCGGCCTGAAGATCAGGCCGCCTTCATCGTCGCGGTCAGTTCCTGAAGGACTGTGGTTGGATCTTTCTTTTCAAGAACAGCGACTTCCGCCACGAAGCGTTCCTGAGCTGCTTCGAAAAGCTTGCGCTCACTGAAACTTCCATCAAGGCTGTCAACATTGCGACGAAGATCCCGCAGCACTTCTGCTATCTGGACCAGATCTCCCGAATTGATCTTTTCCTGATAAGCAACTGCGCGACGTGCCCACATGCCCTTGCTGACATGCGGCTTACCCTTGATCACAGCCATCGCCTTATCAACGATCTCTCTGGAAACAATCTTCCTCAGCCCGGATTTGCGGGCCTTTGAAAGGGGAATACGCAGTGTCATCTGATTCCCGGGGAAGGAAATCTGAATGACCTCAATCTGCGTGCCAGCAATTTCATCCACGCCAATGCGATCTACGCGCCCTACACCATGAGCGGCATAAACGATGGCATCACCTTCCTGAAACGGATCTTCATCCTTAACCTTGGTTTTCGCCTGTGCAGCCGTCGTCGCAGCTGCTGTGCGGGCCATGGCGTCGGTAACGGCGCCTCTGTGAGCAGGTTTGAAATTATTCATTCCTGATCTATAGCACAAATAAGGCTCATTGTCTCCCGTCTCGATAACCCCGCAATCGGGCCGATGGGGAGCTCACATCGAAATCCAGATGTAGCGGCAAGCTGCCTTATTGTGCGTCCCGGGAACCACCGCTCAACTGGCGCGCATTGAGATCATCAGCCGACGTGCCAGATACCGGTTTTGCCTGAACAGGCTTGGCGGGTTTTACAGAATGCACGTTGTCCGCAGTCGGAACGTCAAACAGAGTTCCATTCTGCACGACTGCCAGTGTGAGAGGCAGATTGCGCCTCACAGCGCCCGGACGACCCAGAGGCGGACTGACCACACCGCCTCCAGCCACCTGCAACCCTCCTGCATTTCCAACCGTCAGTTTGCATGCATCACCGCATTCCGGCGGCACATCCCAAACTTCTCCAGCCCGGAAGAGATGGTCGTAAATCACTTTACCATCTGCATTGCGCACCTGTACCCACGCCTGACCAGAAGCCCGCAACTGAAGCCCCTGGCCTGCTATTGGTGGCGCATCAATGGCCGCTTCCTTCTCCTCGCCAGCCGTTACCGGATTGCTCTGCACAACGTTTTCAGCGGCCTGAGCCGGCACAGGTTCCAGAACTGGCGGTACTGGCGTTGTGCTCACAGGAGCAGAAGGCTTCGGAACAATCTCCGACTTGGTCACAGAAGATGGTGGAATGGCAGCCGAAGACGGTGGCGATGATGGTTTACTCGCCGGCATGACCGAAGCAATCTGGGGTGATGGTTGCGCATGTCCACTGACACCCGGCATGACCCGAGCAACAGATGGAATGGTTTGAACAGGCAGAACATCACGCCCCATGTAATGATACCATGCCGCGTAAGCGCCGATCAGAACCATCACACCCAGGAAAATGATCACACTTGCCGGAACCGTCTTCTCCCCCACAGGGGCAGGAAAAAGAAGTTCAGGTTTCTGAATGCCTGCCCGCGCCTCTTTCCTGAAATTGGCAACCATTACGTCCGGATCAAAGCCCAGAGAGCCTGCATAGGTCCGCAAAAATCCCAGAGCATAAGCTCCGCTTGGAAGAGCCGCCGGGTCGCCATTTTCAAGAGCATCAAGATATTCAGGCCGAATTCTCAACCATTGGGCAACGGCTTCGACGTCCCACCCCAATGCCTCGCGACGCTGGCGCAGCGCCGGGCCGACACCCAGCGATGCAGGATCGGGCAACGGTCGGAACCAGACTTCTTCCGTTCCCACCTCAACAGAGGATGTGTCATGCTCGTCTGTCATTCTGGCCGACAGGATATATCCCTTTGACGAAGAGCAACAACCGCCTGCTCCACGATGTCTTCGATGATCCGTGAAACAGGCTCAATTTCCTTCACCATACCAACCGATTGGCCAGCCATGACGGAACCGTACTCAACATCACCATCAATAACCGCACGCCGCAAGGCCCCCGCCCAGAAATGCTCGATTTCGAGCTGAGCTTCCTCCTTCGTCAGTTCTTCCGCACGGAATTTCCGAAGAACCTCCGCCTGATGCTCCATAAACCGACGTCCACCCTCGTTCGCCAATGCACGAACCGGGATGACCGGAAAGCGTGGATCCAGTTGAGCAGAAGTTACAGCATCGCGTGCGGATGCACGGATGAAAGCCTTCTTGAAATTTTCGTGAGCAATACTTTCCGCCGCCGCAGCAAAACGGGTGCCAAGCTGCGCGCCGGCAGCACCCTGCTCAAGCCACGACAAAATCATGTCACCACGATTGAGACCACCTGCAACAAACACCGGAATTTCACGGATGTAAGGCAGGATTTCCTGCCCCAGAACAGTCAGTGACACCGGGCCAATATGCCCGCCAGCTTCAGATCCTTCAATAACCAGAGCATCAATGCCCATCCGCACCAGACGCTTGGCCAGAACAAGAGCCGGAGCAAAAGCAATCACCTTCACTCCACCGTCCTTCAGCGCCCGAATCGCTGGTGCCGGGGGAATGCCACCTGCAAGGACAACGTGACCAACACCAGTTTTCAGACAAACCTGAACCAGTTCATCCAACTGAGGATGCATGGTGATCAGATTCACCCCGAACGGCTTGTCTGTCAGGGACTGTGTTGCAACAATCTCTGCTTCCAGAAGCTCAGGCGTCATCGCGCCGCAGGCAATAACCCCGAATCCTCCGGCATTTGAAATCGCAGACACAAGGTTGCGTTCACTGACCCAGGACATCGCGCCACCGAGAATGGCGTATCGGGTTCCCAGAAATTCAGCCCCACGTGCAGAAAGACGTGAAAACTCGATCACAGCACTGTCAGTCATATTCACCTCAGGCTGCATCAAGACCGTAGGCTGTATGCAGAGCACGTATGGCCAGTTCCGCGTATTCTGCACCGATCAGAACCGAAACTTTGATCTCGCTTGTCGAAATCACCTGCACATTGATCGCGCGATCCGCCAATGTCTTGAACATCGTGCTGGCAATACCTGCATGAGAGCGCATGCCAATTCCGACCACGCTGATCTTCACAACGTCGGAATCCGTCATCAACTGGCCATACTGGATTGTCGGACGGGCTGCTTCCATAATGGCAATCGTACGTTCAAGATCGCCCTTGCCCGTTGTGAACGTCATGTTAGTCATGCCGTCTTCACCCGTGCTCTGCACAATCATGTCAACATTGATGTTCGCATCGGACAACGGCCCGAAAATCGCAGCGGCAATGCCGGGACAGTCCGGGATCCGCCGGACGGAAATTTTCGCCTCATCCCGCGAATAGGCAATGCCCGAGACCAGTTCCTGTTCCACGATTTCGTCCTCATCCACCACAAGAGAGCCGGGAAGACAGCTGTCATCCACCGGCGAATCATCCGCAAAGCTGGAAAGAACCTGCACGCGGACCTTTTCCTTCATCGCAAGCTCGACGCTGCGTGTCTGAAGAACCTTGGCACCAACGGAAGCAAGTTCCAGCATTTCCTCATAGCTGATCCTGTCGATCTTCCGGGCTTTCGACGTGATCCGAGGGTCCGTCGTGTAAATCCCGTCCACATCGGTGTAAATATCACACCGATCGGCTTTCACCGCAGCAGCAACAGCCACAGCCGACGTATCAGAGCCGCCGCGCCCCAAAGTGGCAATGCGACCATCCGGCCCGACCCCCTGGAAACCCGCGATCACCGGCACGACGCCCTCCGTCATGCACAATCCCAGTTTTGCACCATCGATACGGGCAATACGGGCCTTTGAATGCGCATCATCCGTTTCGACCGGCACCTGCCAGCCCTGCCATGAACGCGCCTTCACCCCCAGATTCTGCAAGGCAATGGCAAGAAGTCCGCTCGTCACCTGCTCTCCGGTTGCCACGACCGCATCATATTCAGCCGGATCATGAAGCGGAGAAAGCGACTGACAGAAACCGACCAGACGGTTCGTTTCACCGGCCATGGCAGAAACCACGACAGCAACTTCACATCCAGCCTCAACCTGCTTTTTCACCCGCGCTGCAACGGCGCGAATTCGGTCAAGGTCACCGACGGAAGTTCCACCAAATTTCATGACAATCCGTTGGGCGCTGCGCGACATAATTCCTGTATAACTCCACCCGAAGACCGTCCGGCACGGCACGCTGAGGGACACCACTTCCGTCATCCTCGGTCCTGACCGGTTATTGGGAACCATTGCAGAAGACGGCGGGTCGCGTCACATACCCTTCGTTTCGTGTCTGCGTCCAGCACCCGGACAGAGAGAAAAGGCCAGTTTTCCATGTTTCCAGAACAGACCGCCTCCGACAGCGGTATTTACGCCGGAGAATTCGAAGAAGAAAACGGCGTAACGACACCTTCCTCCGTCGAGGAAAGCGAGATCGCTCACTTCAGCGCACTAGCGGCAGACTGGTGGAACCCGCGTGGTCCCATGCGCCCCCTGCATGCCATGAACCCCCTTCGCATCCGCTGGATCGATCGCTTCCTTCCCCTCGGCCGACGCGGTTCTGCCGGTCTGAAACTGCTCGACATAGGCTGCGGCGCAGGACTCGCAAGCGAAGCTCTGGCAAAAACAGGCCGGAATGTTCTTGGGCTGGATGCGTCCGATGCAGGAATTTCCGCGGCAAAACAACATCTTGCCGACAACCCTCTCCCCCCCGGAAGCGGCGCGCTCGACTATCGCTGCGGAAGCGCCGAAGATCTTGTTGCGGAAGGCCGGACATTCGATGCCGTCATCGCACTGGAAGTCATCGAACATGTCGCCGATCCTGTCGCCTTCATGGCTTTGCTTTCAAAACTGACACAACCAGGCGGTCGTGTTTTCGTTTCAACAATGAACAGGACACCCGCAGCATGGGCCCTGGCGAAGCTGGGAGCGGAATATATCGCGCGACTGCTTCCAGTGGGCACACATGACTGGAAGAAATTTATCACACCCGCAGAACTGGCATCCGCAGGACGCAAGTCAGGTCTGCGCCTCTGCGCAACTGCGGGCATGAAACCAAGCTTCTCCGGATGGAAAGAAAGCCGGGATATGAGCGTCAATTACATCGCATATTTTGAACGGGACTGAAAAATATCCCCGGCGGCATATGCCGCCACCCGTTATAAATCGTCAGAAAACAACCGAAGAACCAAAACTGAACCCGGCACCCGCACCTGTCTGACCTCGGTGCCGCAAGAAATGATCCGCAAGAACGCAGGCCATCATGGCCTCGCCAACAGGAACGGCCCTGATCCCGACGCAAGGATCATGACGACCACGCGTCACAACCTCTATTTCTTCTCCCTCGCGCGTCACCGAGCGCGTGGGGACAAGCATCGAACTGGTCGGCTTCACCGCGAAACGCACAACAACGTCCTGACCGGTTGAAATTCCACCCAGAATACCACCGGCATGATTGGAGCCGAACGCCAGCTTATGATTCTGCATGAATAGTTCGTCAGCATTTTCCGGACCAGTCCAGCCCGCCACAGCGCTGCCCGCACCAATCTCCACAGATTTCACCGCATTGATGCTCATCATCGCCGCAGCAAGATCGGAATCCAGCTTGCCATAAATCGGAGCACCAAATCCTGCGGGGACACCCTCGGCGACGATTTCGATCATTGCACCGACTGACGAACCGGCCTTGCGGATCCCCGCAAGATATTGCTCCCAAACCGGCAACATCTCTCTGTCCGGGCAGAAAAACTGGTTCCGGGAAACCTCACTCCAATCCCATCGGGAACGATCAATGCTATGTGGCCCGATCTGTGTCAGCGCACCCCGGATGCGAATACCGTCCCCAAGGATTTTTCGCGCCACGCCGCCTGCAGCAACACGCATCGCCGTTTCGCGCGCGGAAGAACGTCCGCCGCCACGATAATCACGGATGCCATATTTGGCTTCATAAGCATAATCCGCATGACCCGGACGATACGTCACTGCGATATCGCCATAATCACGCGACCGCTGATCCGTATTTTCGATCATCAGAGAAATCGGCGTACCAGTCGTCAGCCCCTCAAAGACACCGGACAAGATACGAACGGCATCAGGCTCGTTCCGCTTCGTCGTGAAGTCGGTCCGTCCCGGACGTCGGAGATCCAGAAATGGCTGAATATCCGCTTCAGAAAGGGGAATACGAGGGGGGCAGCCATCGACCACGCATCCTATGGCCGGACCATGGCTTTCTCCCCATGTCGTGACACGAAACAGATGACCGAAGCTGTTGTGAGACACGGCGTTCCCCGTTGCTGGAATTTCTTTTGGAAAGCGACAGAACTGCTGCTCAGTCTCCGGCGACTGAAATATCCGGCGCATCCGGATTTTTCATGCCGACAACATGATAACAGGAGTCAACATGATGAACCTCTCCCGTCACCCCGGCCGACAGATCAGAAAGAAGGTAGAGACCTGATCCACCAACATCTTCCAGAGAAGTATTGCGGCGCAGCGGCGAGTTATACTGATTCCACTTCAGAATGTAACGGAAATCACCAATACCACTTGCTGCCAACGTCTTGATCGGACCCGCGGAAAGCGCGTTGACACGGATACCGTCAGAACCAAGATCAGTCGCAAGATAGCGCACGGAAGCTTCAAGAGCGGCCTTGGCAACGCCCATGACATTGTAATGAGGCATCACGCGCTCTGCCCCCAGATAAGACAGTGTCAGTATGGAGCCGCCCGGCGACATCATGGCTGCGGCACGCTGCGCCACTGCCGTGAAGGAATAGCACGAAATATCCATGGCCTTCAGAAACGCGTCACGCGGGGTGTCCGCATAACGGCCACGCAGATACTGCTTGTCCGCCCATCCGATGGCATGCACGACAAAATCGATGCTGCCCCAACGCTCCCGAATGGCTTCAAATGTCGCATCCAGCGCGGCATCATCTCCCACGTCGCACGGCAGCAGCAGCGATGATCCAACGCTTTCAGCCAGAGGAGCTACACGCTTCGCAAGCGCATCGCCCTGATAGGTAAAAGCAAGTTCACCTCCCTGAGCAGCAACTGCTTTGGCAATGGCCCAGGCAATGGAACGGTCATTGGCGACACCCATCACAATCCCACGCTTGCCCTGCATGAGATTGCCCTGGATAACAGGTGCAGAATTTGCATCGGACATGTGCTAAAACCCTCGTCTGAAACGACATCTGGCGGACAAAGAAAGCCGTGGTTGCATAACGCGGACCTACGGACAAGTCCGGATAAGTGACGAAGAAACGAAATTGCCCGGCATGGCCTCCAGAAAAGGTGAACAGATGACCGAGAAGACACACCAGGAACTGATCGACCTCACAGCCGATCCTTTCGATCTTTTCACCATGTGGATGCAGGACGCGGAACGTTCCGAGCCCAATGATCCCAACGCAATGACGCTGGCAACAGTTACACCGGAAGGACGTCCGGACGCTCGCATCATTCTGCTGAAAGGGGCAGACCGCCGGGGGTTTGTCTTCTATACCAACATGGAAAGCCGCAAGGGAAAGGAACTGACCCTCCACCCGTTCGCAACGCTTGTCTTTCACTGGAAATCACTTCGCCGCCAGATCCGCATCGAAGGTCCCATCGAACGAACCAGTGATGAAGAAGCCGATGCTTATTTTGCATCCCGGAGCCTGATGTCACGCATGGGTGCCGTTGCATCCCTGCAATCCCGCCCCCTGCCGGATCGGGCGATCTTCGAAAAACGCATTGAAGATGTCAGGGCACGTTACGGAGACGGCCCCGTTCCCCGTCCTGAAAACTGGTCAGGCTTCCGTGTCCTGCCTGACCGTTTTGAATTCTGGCAGGACCGTCCCTACCGCCTGCATGACCGTGCGATATGGACCCCAAGTGAGGATGGCACCTGGTCGGTTACGCGCCTCTATCCATAACCCCCCCTGACGGAAGCATCTTCCGCTTCCTGATATCCATCACGTCAACAGACCCTCACGCACACATATTCAGATCGGAATGGAGAGCCTTGATGAAACAGGTCAGCAAAATCCTTCTCCCCGTGAGCAGCACCCGCAACATTGAAGCCGCGTTTACCCTCGGCCGAAACTTCATCCGACGCTTCAACGCGCATCTTGCCGTTATTCATATTCAGGCGGATGGCCGCGATATTGCCCCACTGGCCGGAGAAGGCCTGACAGGAGGCATGATCGAGGAGTTGATGTCAGCGGCAGCCAAGGAAAGCGTAAAACGCTCGGAAGAAATCAGGGACGCATTCCAGACATTTGCCACGACCAATGGGCTTGAAATCACCGATTCGGCTTCTTCGTTTCCAACAGACCGACCAACAGCCAGCCTCACCGTTCTAACCGGCGATGAACCCCAGCGCATTGCATGGCACGCACGCCTCTCGGATTTCACCCTCATACAGCACCCTGATTCAGGCGATGAAGTCTCCTCTTCAGAAGCCCTACATGCCGTTCTGTTCGACAGCGGGCGTCCTGCAATCATGGCTCCACGCGTTCCACCAAAGGACGTCATTCGCCGCATCTGCATCGCATGGAATGGTTCGGCCGAAGCCGCCTCAGCCCTCCGCGGCGTTCTGGCCTGGGCTTCAACCGCGGAAAAAGTCCGCGTCCTGCACGGGAATGACACCTATATGCAGGGGCCAAGTGTAAACGAAGTCGTCCAATATCTGGCCATGCATAATATCGAAGCCGACACACAGGAATTTCCGCCAGAAGATCGCAATGTCGGCAAAGGCCTGCTGAAGGCATGCACGGATTTTGATGCGGACCTGCTCGCCATGGGCGCTTACTCCCACTCCCGTCTGCGGCAGCTGATCCTGGGTGGCGTCACTCGCCACATTCTGGAACATGCAGAGCTCCCGGTCCTTCTAAGCCACTGATTTTCCGTTTTCAGCCTCTCTTGGACGTGAAAACCCTCATCATGTCCAAGACGCATATTTCATGGAAAAATAACATTTCCGTATAGTGCTTTTATTTCCCACACCTTGATTCCTTGCGTGGCGGCACCTATAATTAACGAACATAAAGTGTGATTTTAAGGTTGTAGTTAATGTCCTGCCCTGCGCGAGGAATTACAGAGGATCAGATCGGCTTCCTGAAAGACGCCGCATCAGACGCTAAAGAGCTTCTGAACAGAAGTCGTGACATCTTTGGCGACCGTGCGGCTGTACTTTCATCTTTTGGTGCGGAATCAGCGCTGCTGCTCGCTCTGGTCGCAGAAACAGATCCTGCCTTCCCCGTTCTGTTTCTCAACACAGGGCAGCACTTCCCTGAAACAATCGCATATCGTCAGGATCTGGCCCGCTCGCTCGGGCTGACTGCCATCAAGGACATCGGCCCAACCGCAGAAGCCCTGCATGACCGCGATCCACAGAATCAGCTCTGGGCCTTCGATCCGGATGCATGCTGCGCCCTTCGCAAAGTGGAGCCCCTCAATCTCACCACTTCGGGGCTCGACGCGTTGATTACCGGACGCAAACGATCGCAAGCCGCGACGCGACACCGTCTTGAAGCCGTGCAACAGGAGCCCGATGGTTCCCTGCGCATCAATCCGCTGGCAGACTGGACGCCAGAAATGATTGAAAACGAAATGACACGCCGCAACCTGTTGCGACACCCACTGACCCAGCTCAACTATCCGTCCATTGGTTGCGCACCATGCACCGCACCCGTTGGCGAAGGCGATGATCCGCGTGCAGGTCGTTGGTCTGGTCTGAACAAGACCGAATGTGGCATCCATCGGCCGTCCTGATGCAGCAGCCTTCGACAACAGCCCGGAATTTTTCGATGAGAATTGAACGCTCGCCCCTTTCAGCCCATACCAGTAAGGCAGATACTACTGACGGCCTCAACCTTCGCCATATGTCCACAAAGATCTCAGGGCAGATCTGATCCCCCTCATTTTCACAGAATGAGCATTACTCTCACCGCCGCGCACCGCGTACGGAGCAGATGATGGTCACTTCCTGTATATCTGCGACAGGTCGCGGGAGAATATCATGTCAAACATCACAGAAACCATTCTGACAGCACCTGACCTTACGCATCTCCAGCGTCTTGAGGCAGAAAGCATTCACATCATGCGTGAAGTTGCTGCAGAAGCCGAACGACCTGTCATGCTCTATTCCATTGGCAAGGACAGCGCCGTCATGCTGCACCTTGCGATGAAGGCTTTTGCGCCGGGGAAGCCTCCCTTCCCGCTTCTCCATGTGAACACCACATGGAAATTTCGCGAAATGATCGATTTCCGCGACAGACGCGTCAAGGAGCTTGGGCTCGAACTCCTGGAATGGATCAATAAGGATGGCGTGCAACGCGGCATCAATCCTTTCGATCATGGCGGCGCCTATACTGACATCATGAAAACAGAATCATTGAAAGCCGCACTGGATCATTACCAGTTTGACGTGGCTTTCGGTGGCGCGCGGCGTGATGAAGAAAAAAGCCGTGCGAAAGAAAGGATTTTTTCCTTCCGCAATCCGGGACATCGCTGGGATCCAAAAAATCAGAGACCTGAGCTGTGGAATCTCTACAACACGCGCAAGAACAAGGGTGAAACCATTCGCGTGTTCCCGCTCTCAAACTGGACCGAGCTGGATATCTGGCAATATATTTACAAGGAAAGCATCCCCATCGTTCCACTTTATTACGCAGCGCAACGCCCGACTGTGGAATATAACGGAATGACCGTTATGGTCGATGATGACCGGATGCGCATTCCTGAAGGCCAGACACCTCAGACGCGAAGCATCCGCTTCCGCACACTGGGCTGTTATCCTCTGACCGGTGCTGTTGAAAGTCAGGCCAACACTCTTCCGGAAATCATTCAGGAAATGCTTCTGACCACCACAAGCGAGCGTCAGGGCCGCGCCATCGACAAGGACAGCGCCGCCAGCATGGAAAAAAAGAAGCAGGAGGGATATTTCTGATGTCCGACCAGAACGATCTTCTCTCCACCGATATCGAAGCCTATCTGCATCAGCACGAGCAGAAGAGCTTGCTGCGCTTCATCACCTGCGGTTCTGTCGATGACGGCAAATCGACACTGATTGGCCGCCTGCTTTACGACAGCCGGATGATTTTCGAAGATCAGCTGGCCGCACTGGAAGCTGATTCCCGCAAAATGGGAACGCAGGGGCAGAATATCGATTTTGCACTTCTTGTTGATGGTCTGGCCGCAGAGCGGGAACAGGGCATCACCATTGATGTCGCCTATCGTTTCTTCGCAACCGAAAAGCGCAAATTCATCGTCGCCGACACACCGGGTCACGAACAATATACCCGGAATATGGTGACAGGTGCATCCACCGCAGATCTCGCCGTGATCCTGATCGATGCACGTCGGGGCGTGCTGACACAGACACGCCGACATTCCTTTCTGGCCTCACTTGTTGGCATCCGCAATATCGTTCTCGCGATCAACAAGATGGATCTGGTTGATTACAGCGAGGATGTTTTCAACAGCATCATTCAGGAATACAAAAGCTTCGCTTCCGGCCTGTCTTTTGAAAGCATCGTGCCGATCCCGATGTCCGCGCTGGCTGGCGACAACATCCTGACAAAAAGCGATCAGACACCATGGTATAAGGGGCCAACCCTTATGCATCATCTTGAAGTCGTTCCAACGCATGACAGCGATCGCAGCGCCAGCTTTCGTATGCCTGTGCAGTGGGTCAACAGACCCAATCTCGATTTTCGCGGCTTCTCCGGCCTGATTTCTGCCGGCTCGGTCAAACCGGGGGATCGCATCCGCGTGATGCCTTCAGGACGCGAAAGCCATGTTTCACGCGTCTTTCTCGATGGTGACATGGAATTCGGCATTGCCGGTCAGTCAGTCACCATCTGTCTTGCTGATGAAATCGACTGCAGCCGTGGCGACGTTCTGACGGGCATTGATGACCCCATCGAAGTTTCAGATCAGTTCGAGGTCACCCTCGTCTGGATGAATGATGCCGCCATGCAGCCCGGTCGCAGCTATCTGCTGAAGCTGGGTGCAAAAACCGTAACTGCGACCGTGACCGCCCTGAAGCACAAGGTGAACGTCAACACGCTTGAGCAGACAACGGCTGAGCATCTTGAACTCAATGAAATTGGCGTCTGCACACTCAGCCTGAGCCAGCCGGTTGCATTCGACAGTTACGAGAAAAACCGTGAGACCGGCGGCTTTATTCTAATCGACCGTTTCACGAACGATACTCTAGCTGCCGGCATGATCCGTTCTGCTCTGCGACGCGCGCAGAATATTCACTGGCAGTCGATCGACATTGATCGCACAGCAAGAGCCAGACAGAAAAACCAGAAACCTTTCGTTCTCTGGTTTACCGGTCTTTCCGGTTCCGGAAAATCAACGATCGCCAACCTGGTGGAACGCAAGCTTTTCGAGCTGGGCAAGCATTCGACAACTCTCGATGGTGACAATATTCGTCACCAGCTGAATAAGGATCTGGGTTTTTCAGACGCCGATCGTGTCGAGAATGTCCGACGCGTGGCTGAAGTTTCCCGACTTATGACGGATGCCGGTTTGATCGTGCTCGCCTCTTTCATCTCACCTTTCCGCGCTGAACGGCAGATGGCACGCGAACTTCTTCCTTCAGGAGAGTTTCTGGAAGTTTTCGTCGATACGCCACTGGGTGTTGCTGAAACACGCGACCCGAAAGGTCTCTATAAAAAGGCCCGTGCAGGCCAGATCGAGAACTTCACCGGAATTTCCAGCCCTTATGAAGCGCCGGAAAATCCTGAAATCAGGATCGATACGACTTCTCTGTCTCCCGAAGAAGCCGCTGGAACAATCATCACCGAACTTGAAAAACGCGGCCTTCTCCGAATCGACTGATATCAGGCCTTCCTTTCGAAATATCATTCGAAGGGAAGGCCTTGCCTTCATCATGTGCAGGGTGGAATTCTCAACTTCGGGATAAGCCCTCCTCCGAAAACCATGTCGGCCTGAGTTCCCTTCCCCCTGTTGCTTCCAGATACGACACCCTATGTTATATCATGAAGATGCGGCGTCATCCGGCTCCGCAATCCCAGGGGGGATGACCCAAATGCATATTCTTCTGGTCGAAGACGATCCCACTGTCCGTGACTTTGTTGCAAAAGGCCTCGCGGAAATCGGCCATATCGTCGATCAGGCCGATAACGGAAAAGACGGCCTCTTTCTTGCAGTCAGTGAGAATTTCGACGTCATCATTCTGGACCGTATGCTGCCAGGAGGCATTGACGGCCTGAAGATTCTGGAAACGCTCCGTGGGCAGAAAAACAGCACTCCAGTTCTCGTTCTCTCTGCGCTTGCCGACGTTGATGACCGTGTTGCGGGCCTGCAAGCCGGTGGAGATGATTATCTGACCAAACCGTTCGCATTCAGCGAACTGCTTGCACGCGTCGAAGCTCTTGGTCGCCGCGGCCGGAATGAACATGCTCCCCAGACACGCCTTGAAGTCGGTGATCTTGAGATGGATCTTCTGTCTCGCGTCGTTCGGCGCAGCGGTCAGAAAATCGAACTTCAACCCCGTGAATTCCGCCTTCTGGAATTCCTGATGCGTCATGCAGGACAGGTTGTGACCCGCACCATGTTGCTTGAAGGTGTCTGGGATTATCACTTCGACCCACAGACCAATGTCATCGATGTTCACGTCTCCAGACTGAGACAGAAAATCGACAAGCCTTTCGAAAAATCCATGATTCACACAGTGAGAAACGCAGGATACATGCTGCAGGCGGAATAAACGCCTGCCAATGTCGGCAGAAGGCCTGATAGGGGAAAAACAAAGTGTCGACAAAGGCAGCCAGCACTAGAAAAATCCGCCGCCCTCTTTTTTCCCTGCGTTCCGCCAGCATCCGCTTCGCCATGGCCTATGCCATGATGTTCACCGTCTCCGCCTTCCTGTTTCTCAGCGTCATCTGGTGGGGGGCCATCGGCCTTCTGGAACGGCAGGTTGAAGCCTCTGTTTCTGCTGACCTGCGTGCACTCTCCGAACGCTGGACAGAAGGCGGCCTTCCGGCCCTCACTCTTGCGATCGAGGATCGGCTGGAAGATAATTTTGATGAAGACTCAATCTATCTTCTGATCGATCAGCATGGACGCAGGATTACTGGAAACCTTCCGACATGGCCGGCTTCCGTCCAGCTTTCCGGTGTGTGGTATCAACTGTCAGTGCACCGCATCGGGCTTAAAAGTGTTGCGGAAGTTCAGGCCATAGATCTGCCCAAAGGCTTCCGCCTTCTGATCGGACGGGACGTCAGGGGCCGCATCCTCCTGCGCCATCTTCTGGCGAATATCCTGATCTGGGCCGTCATCATGATCACCGGTCTGGCACTTGGTGGTGCGCTCCTGATCCGGAAAATGACGCAGCGCATGATCCAGTCCATTGCTCGGACGACCTCCGCCATCGCCCATGGAGACCTTTCCCGCCGTATGCCTCTCCGTGGACGGGGAGACGAACTGGATGAAGTCGCCATTGCCATCAACGATATGCTGGAACGCATTTCCCGCCTGATGGATGGTGTGAAACAGGTTTCCAACTCCATCGCTCATGATCTGAGAACACCGATCACCCGTGCACGCGCACGTCTGGAATATGCAGCACTTCACGCACATGACGAAACTGCACTGCGTCAGGCCGTCGAACATGGTGTCGATGACCTTGACCGCATCACCACAGTATTCGAAGCCCTTTTACGTATCGCCCAGATCGAAGCCGGAGCTCGTCGTTCTGCTTTCGCGTGGTTCGATCTGGTGCCCGTGATTGGCGACATCGCAGAACTCTATGAACCCGTCGCCGATGAGCATCAGATCGTCTTGATGCTCCGGATGCCCAACAGCCTACGCTTTTACGGCGACCGCATGATGATACAGCAGGCCGTTTCCAACCTGCTTGATAATGCACTGAAATATTCGCCAGAAAAAAGCACGGTCACTCTTTCCGTCGCTTCCGGCGCAAACCCCGGCAAAGGTGGCATCACCTCCACTTCCGAACGACTTGTCACAATTGCCGTCACGGATCAGGGCATTGGCATGAGTGATGAGGATCTGAAACGCGCTTCGGAGCGTTTTTTCCGCGCCGATGCCGCACGCAATACCCCAGGCTCAGGTTTGGGGCTGGCCCTTGTTCAGGCCATCGTGCAACTGCATTTCGGAACATTGCGCTTTAACCGGCGAAATCCGGGCATTTCCGCTGTCATGGACATGCCACTTCCGCCGGATCCAGAAGTCAGTCGTCCTGCAAGCGGTCCTTGATCCGATCAGATAAAGCCAAAGCTGTCTTCCTTTCGGCCGCTGACCCCTGCCCGGACAGGGACGGATGAGTCATGAACCATTCATGGGCCGAAAACGGTTTCGAACCCGGTGACAGACGACGCCAGACAGCATTGCGTTCCAGAATCCATGACTGCATGTTGTCCTTCAGGTCCGTGACCATAATCTGATCCTGAATCTGCGCATGAACCGTCTCATTCCGGATTGGGACAAAACTTTCGACGCGTCGATCCATATTCCGCGACATCCAGTCAGCCGATGATATGAAAACCTTCGATTGCTTTGATGGCAAACGATGACCATTTCCAAAAACACATATTCTGGCATGTTCCAGAAAACGCCCGACAATCGATTTGATACTGATATTTTCAGACAGCCCCGGAACACCCGGCCGCAAACAGCAAATTCCTCTGACGACCCCTAAAATCTTCACTCCCGCGCAGGATGCTTCATAGAGCTTGTCGATCAGGGCGGGATCAACAAGCGCGTTCATTTTCAGCCAGATATGGCCAGGACGACCAGCTTTGACATGCATGATTTCATCATCGATCAGTGCGATGATTGTCTTCCTGCATGTCAAAGGAGAGAACGCAATCGCCTCCATCTCCGCCGGTTGCGCATAACCGGTCACATAATTGAAGAGCCGCGCTGAATCGCGCACCAGTTCCGGATTGCAGGTGAAAAAGGAAAGATCCGTATAAATCCGCGCGGTAATCGGATGATAATTCCCGGTTCCAAAATGGGCATAGGAACGGACCCCACTCCCCTCTCGACGAACCACCAGGCTTAATTTTGCATGCGTCTTCAGATCAGCAAATCCGAACACGACCTGCACACCGGCGGCTTCCAGAGAACGCGAAAGGCGAATATTTGCCTCTTCATCAAACCGCGCTTTCAACTCCACCATGGCCGTCACTGATTTCCCGGCCTCGGCTGCCTCGATCAGTGCTTTGACAATGGGACTATTCCGCGACGTCCGATACAATGTCTGCTTGATTGCGATAACATTGGGATCAAGGGCAGCCTGCCTCAGAAACTGCACCACCACATCGAAGCTTTCGAAAGGGTGATGCACCACCAGATCCTTGGCTCTGATCGCTGCGAAACAATCCCCGCCAAAATCAACAATCCGCTCAGGAAAACGGGGCGTATAGGGATGAAACAGAAGATCAGGACGATCGTCCACAATCATCTGCTTCAGATCCGTCAGCCCGACAAATCCCGCATGGACCGCCACTTCTTCAGGCGGCACTTCCAGCTCGTCAATGATCACTTCTGCCAGATGCGCCGGGGCGTTCACATCAATATCAAGATGGATCGCGACACCCCTTCTCCGCTGCTTCAGAGCAGTTTCATAGGAGCGGACCAGATCTTCGGCCTCATCTTCGAATTCGACATCCGTATCACGAACAACACGAATCACACCGCTTTCTGCAACAGCCAATCCTGGATAGAGCCGACCGATACACATCGCGATCAGATCTTCGAGCATTACAAAGCGGATCAGTGGCTGACGACCAGCCTCGCTCGGCAGACGGATAAACCGATCGACCTGCTGTGGCAGCAAAATCAATCCATTCATCACGAAGACATTGGTTGCCTCATTCACAAGGCGCAAACCCAATGCAAGACTCATATTTGGAATGAACGGCAAAGGATGCGCCGGATCGACAGCCAGAGGTGTCAGAACGGGAAAAATCTTGTCCATGAAGCAGGCAACAAGCCAGCTTCTGTCGTCCTCCGTAATATCCGTGACATTGCAGAGAAGCACACCAGCTTCCGCAAGACGCTCCTTAAGATCGATCCAGACATTCTGCTGCTCTTTCAGAATGCGCGCTGTCTTTTCACGCACAGCTGCCAACTGGAGTGCAGGCGTCAATCCATCCGGAGACAGGGTAATCAGTCCTTCCCTGACCTGCCCCACAAGTCCGGCGATCCGGACAGAATAAAATTCATCGAGATTATTCGCGCTGATGGAAAGAAAGCGCAAACGTTCCAGCAACGGGTTTGCCGGATTGCGTGCTTCCTCAACCACGCGCTGGTTAAAAGCCAGCCAGGACAGCTCGCGGTTAATGAAACGCTCTGGTGAAGTAAGGGTAATTTCTTTTCCTGTCTGCGGTATTTTAGGACGCCGAGCCGCTGGTTTTCTGCCAGCACGTGGTGTTGAAGCACTTCTTCGGGCGATTCCTCCTGCGACAGGTTTACGCACTGATATATCCTTTTTTTCTCGATATTCTTGCTTCGGGCCTATGAAACCACCTTATGGCTCATCCTCCCGGCTGTCATTTGACATTTCAGTATCAACCTGAATTTCCAGAAGATCTGCTACGTTCTCACAGTTCAGAGGCATGCCTGAACGCTGTATCCATTCCCCCAGACGGGCCACCGCATCACGAATCGCAACACCTTCCCTTGGCAGATGCAACAAAAGCCATTCCGTCACCGCCGGCGGGACAGTCATCTGATGATCGGCAAACAGACTGAGGAGCAGACGCCGGAGAGAAAGATCATCCGGCTGACGCAACTGCACACTCAGCGTCGCACGCAGACGACTACCAAGATCCGGCAATATGTCTGACCAGGCCGAAGGCGGCAGACGTGAGGACAAAAGCAATACGATTCCGGTTTCCCGCGCGAGATTCATCAGATGCAACAACACCCGACGATCCGGAATATCATCAGCATCATCGACAACGATCCGCGCCGGAAGATCACGGGCAATGTCCTCCAGCCTTTCCGCAGTCAGTGATGGACCATTCACCAGCAGCGCCTGAACTGACTGCGCCCATAGATGCAGCAGATAAGTCTTACCTGTCGCCGCATCTCCCCATAACAGCAGCCGACGGTCAGGCCACTCATCAGAAGAACTGCTGAACAGCCATTCACGCACTTCAGCATTGGCAGGTGACGGGATGAAGCCACGCAAACCTGTTTCAATACGCGCATCGAGAGAAAGTGACATCTGTCCCCCCTCTCCACCACCAAGTCTGCTTCTATCCGCCGACAAATTTCCCCCCGAAGGCATTTTCCCGCCAAAAAAGCGGACTGTTCCCCGGTAAAGCCCTAGCCGCAGCCTCAGGCGTAGCTTAAATGAAAGCGCGCCCTGACCGAACCATCACCGTGCGCCAGCATCTTCCAGTGGAAGATGATCTCACGAATGGTCCGACAGAACGCAGAACACTTTCTCGCCGGCTCCAGCCGGACTGTCGACGACTTTGCAGACGAGTATCTGAATTATGTCTCCTACTTCACGGAATGAAAACCCCGTCACGGATACCGAAACCAGCGGCCTGACCTACCGTGAAGCCGGCGTGGACATTGAAGCTGGCGATAGCCTTGTCGATGCCATCAAACCTGCTGCACGTGCGACATTGCGCTCTGGCGTGATGGGCGGTCTTGGCGGCTTCGGCGCATTGTTCGATCTGAAAGCTGCGGGCTTCACTGATCCCGTTCTTGTTTCCTGCACCGATGGCGTGGGCACGAAGCTGAATATCGCCATTGAAACAGGCCTGCACGACACGGTTGGCATTGATCTTGTCGCCATGTGTGTGAACGATCTGGTGGTTCAGGGTGCCGAACCCCTGTTTTTTCTCGATTATTTCGCAACCGGGAAGCTGAGCGTCAAAGACGCCGCGCGCGTGGTTGCCGGTATTTCTGAAGGCTGCGTACGCTCGGGTTGCGCTCTGGTCGGTGGTGAAACAGCCGAAATGCCGGGCATGTATGCCCCCGGACATTACGATCTGGCAGGTTTTTCGGTCGGCGCCGCAGAGCGCAGCAAGTTACTGCCAGGCGACATCAAGCCGGGACAGACCCTCATCGGTCTGGCTTCCTCGGGCGTTCATTCCAACGGCTTCTCTCTGGTGCGCCGCATTCGTGAGCATTCCGGTCTGGCATGGACTGCAGATGCCCCCTTCGCCCCCGGGCAGAGTCTGGCCGAAGCACTGATGACGCCAACGCAGCTTTATGTGAAACAGGTTCTTGATCTGCATCGTGCCAACCTGATTTCGGGTGCCGCGCACATCACAGGCGGTGGCCTTCCCGGCAATCTGCCGCGCGTTCTTCCCGAAGGCACTAAAGCCATTATCGATGCCAAATGGCCCATTCCTCCGGTATTCAAATGGCTGGCAACGGCTGGCAATGTCGCAACCGATGAAATGCTACGTGTCTTCAACTGCGGCATTGGCATGATCGTTGCGACATCTGAACCGGATGCCGTTCTGGCACGCCTGCAGGAGCTTGGTGAAACAGCTTTCCGTCTGGGCCATATCGCAGCCAGTGAAGATGGTGCTGCTCCTTCCCTGGAAATGCAGATCACTCCCTCATTCAGGAACTGATAACTTCAACGATGTCACACTCTGCCAAGCGTGTTCCCGTGGCCGTTCTGATCAGCGGCCGCGGCAGCAATATGACCGCGCTGATTGAAGCTGCCCATGCCCCTGATTATCCTGCGGAAATCCGTCTGGTCATCAGCAATATTCCGGATGCTCCCGGGCTTGAGACAGCTCGTGCTGCAGGAATTCAGACACTCACGATCGATCACAGGATTTTTGGCAAGGACCGTGAAGCGCATGAACGCGCTATCGATTCTGCATTAAGAGATGCCGGGATCGAAATTGTCTGCCTCGCAGGATATATGCGCCTGTTGACGCCGTTCCTGACCGATGCATGGTCTGGGCGCATGCTCAATATTCACCCAAGCCTGCTTCCGGAATTTCCGGGGCTACACACACATGAACGCGCCATCGCCGCCAAAGCGTCGAAACATGGCTGCACCATTCATCTTGTGACCGCAGGCATGGATGAAGGGCCAGTTCTGGCACAGGCCACCGTTGACGTGTTTCCGGATGACACACCGGAAAGTCTCGCGGGACGCGTTCTGAAGGAAGAACACCAGCTCTATCCAAAGACGCTGGCGGAATTGATCAGAAAGAACACAAACTGATCAGACCGGATATTTATTCCGGGAAATAAAAAAGGCCGGAAGATATTTCCGGCCTTTCCTTATTCAGGCTTTCTGACGGGCACGACGAGGTGCCTTGCCACGTGTCGATTTTGCTTCTTCAGCTGCCTTTTCTGCGGCCAGACGGTCAATACGCTTCTGGCGACGCAGATCCTGCGTAATCCGCAGCTTCTCAACAGCCGTCAACGGACGTGGAACTGCTGCAACGCGACCGCGTCCGCGCTTCGCAACAGGAGCAGCCACTTCAACGGTTTTCGCTGCCGCAACAGGAGCAGCCTTACGTGTGCGACGCACCGGAGCTTCCACAACAGGTTCAGCTACCTTGCCACGACGCGTTGCCGGGGCTGCTGCCTTTGCGTTCTTGCGGGTCGCAACCGTCTTGCTGACGACAACAGCAAGTTCCTCTTCCGCCGTCTTGCGACGACGCACAGGTGCCCGCGTTGCTTTCGCAACAACAGGAGCTGCAGCAGGCTTTACCTTTTTGGCCGCAGTGGTTTTAGCAGCAGTGCTGCGTGTCGTAGCTCTTGCCATAATTTTCTATACCCTGACTAACAAAGCGCACTGGCGGCAGAACATTCCAGGAATACAGCCCTCTTTTCTGACCGCGAATATTCAGGACATAAAAGATTGCTTGTGCCGGACAGCCCGATGCTGTTCAGTTTTCCGACGCTCAGACGTTATCTCGCGCCTAATATAGGCAAACATTACTCACCGCAATAGAAATATATGAACCCATGTCTTTTTGCAGAAAAAATATACCATTCCAGCATGAATAACGAGATATGAACGAATGGATTGTTTTCAATTTATTGTTTTATTTACAGTATATATTTGAATTATGATGTCGAACGTAACCGCTGCCGATAGCTGCAAGAAAAAGATTGATTAGTTACCCTCAAAAGAACAAATGAAGCACCACACAAGGAGAACACTTAAATGAAAATCAACGGCATTCCCTATCGCAGTATCTGGGTTTCTCCCGAAGACAGACATGCCATCTGCATCTTCGATCAGACAAAATTCCCTTTTGCGGTCGACATTCTTACGCTTCGCGACAAACACGCCGTAGCAGACGCAATTCTCACCATGAAAACACGCGGGGCTCCTTTGATCGGTGCAGCCGGCGCCTGGGGGCTTGCTCTTTCACTCCGCACCGATCCAGGCAATGAGGCCATGGAAGAATCAGCATCCATGCTGGCCGGAACACGTCCGACTGCGGTTAATCTGCGCTGGGCCATCGACAGGATGCTGGAAAAACTTCGTCCTGTGAAACCGGAAGATCGCTACGAAGCCGCCCGCGCCGAGGCCGCACTGATTTGCGATGAAGACGTGCTGCAGAATGAAGCCATAGGTCGGAACGGCTTTGATCTCATTAAGGATATTCTGAAAAATCGTCCGTCTGGAAAACAGATTAACATCCTCACCCATTGCAATGCAGGGTGGATCGCAACAGTTGACTGGGGCACCGCCCTTGCCCCGATCTATATGGCCGCCGATTCAGGTGTGAATGTGCATGTCTGGGTTGACGAAACTCGCCCCCGCAATCAGGGCGCATCGCTCACCGCATGGGAGCTCGGCAAACATGGCGTTCCTCACACAGTCATTGCTGACAATGCTGGGGGGCATCTCATGCAACATGGTCTGGTTGATCTGGTGATCGTGGGAACGGATCGCGTGACCAGGACGGGAGATGTCGCCAATAAAATCGGAACATACCTCAAGGCTCTGGCAGCAAAAGACAACAATGTTCCCTTCTGGGTCGCCCTTCCCTCCACCACGATTGACTGGAATATCCGTGATGGAATCAAGGAAATCCCCATAGAGGAACGTTCAGCTTCAGAGGTTTCCCATATCGCAGGCATGGACGCGGATGGGATTTTCCGCACGGTCCGCCTGATGCCCGAAGGCAGCAAGGCGGCAAATCCGGCATTCGACGTCACTCCAGCCCATCTTGTCACGGGCCTGATCACCGAACGCGGCTGCTGCGCCGCCAGTGAAGAAGGTCTTCTGTCCCTGTTCCCTGAACGTTCATGACATTTATCAACCTTCTCCGGACAATAACCTGTCCGGAGAAGTTCGCCGTCTCACATTTCGCATTTATGCTTCAGAAAAGCCGTTTGACCCTGTCGCACTGACCGTTTCCTCTGATACATAATTCATCAAGAACAGGCTGCTCCGCCGGATATTCCAGTCAGGCAGCCTCTCCTGAAGAAAAGGACGGACCGGGAAAACCGGCCGGGAAACGACAGTATGAAACTTCGGTCTTCTGTCCGTGCGGCAGCTTTTTTCTCGGTCTCTCTCCTCAGCGCCTGTGCGGACGAGAGCTATTCTTCCAAGCAACCCGCATCGACACCCTCGGCACAATATCGGAACGGCACAGGTCCCCTGATGCAGGACGGGCATGTTCCCGACTTTGCGACCCGCAATTTCGTCCCGTTCAATCGTCAGGATGTCGTCGCGATTGCCATGCGCGAATGGCGTCTTTTCGGCATGCCGGTCAATGATGACGATCCAAAAGACCGTCCCGAGCCTGAAACCTCAGCCATCAAACCCGAGCGCGCTCCCGGCCTGTGGCAGCGCGTAGGTGAATATTGGTGGATTGGCCAGGATCCCTATGAAACGGAAGTGTCATGGACAGGCCGACACAATGCAGACGGACAACTGTTCAATTTCGAACATGACGGACGCTTTGCGTGGTCGGCTGCCTTCATTTCCTATGTGATGCGCGTTGCGGGCGCAAACCAGCGTTTCCCTTATTCGCCGAATCACGCAACCTATATCAATGCTGCCGCATCGGGCATGTCTTCAGGATTGAAAGCCCGAAATCCTGCGGATTACATCCCGAAAAGAGGGGATCTGATCTGCGTTGGACGCGGCAGCAGTCGCAGCGTCACCTATGCACAGCTTCCCACTGCACGCGGCTTCCCCGCTCATTGCGGCATCGTTGTCGCCACAGATCAGAACGGCCCTCCATTCGGCCACCAGTTGAGCGTGATTGGCGGCAATATCGATGACGCCGTTGCTCTGACCCATATCCCAACCGATTCGCACGGCGCCATTTCAGCACCAGATGGTCAGAGCTATGACTCCCGCTATCCATGGTGTGCGGTTCTGGAGGTCCTTTACGACGCCAATACTGAACCAGACGCTGGCCGCTGAACCTCAGACGCTCCCGCCCCACTATGGCCACGCAGGAGGGCTCTTGAGTGGGAGCCTTTCATTCCGGCGCGTGACGTCCGCCTGACGCATACCAGCCCTCCTGTTCTGGCATTACCGCTCGATTTGTCGAGAAGGCAGGCGAGTGGGCTCCTTATCACAGAGTTAGATGCATCCTTGTCTGCATTGCTCAGTGAGCAATACTCCTCTCCACATAGAGATACCTGGCCATACCCGCCCCCACAGACGGAAAGCTGCTGTGACCCCTCAATTCTGCGAATTCGTAATCCGCATGAAGCCAATGACGGAAAGGTCGTGAACATCCCAAATGGGATTGCTCACGCGAATTATCGGCATCAACTGGTCCGAACAACATAAAACCGGAAATAAAGAATTTTCCGGCTCCTTTATTTATATAGAAAGATTTTTGACCGGAAAAACATTTCCATCACCGGCTTTATTTAATTCTTTTGCCAGAAGCCGCACCAGCTCTGCTGCGGGAAGCTCACGTGCCAATGCCGCTCCCTGACCGGCCCAACAGGCAGCAAATTCAAAATTATCATGCTTTGCCGCAATAGAATTCAGCTGCTTTGCTGCATCATACGCGAATGGATAATCCGCAGTTACAGGTTTCCCTGCTTTTTCACTTTCAGAAATCAAACGATTTACAATTCCCCGAGCGGGACGCCCTGAAAACACTGACGTCAAGCGTGTCATACTCACCCTGCTACTCTTCAGGATCGTGCGATAATGAGCATTTGCAGCTGACTCAGGACACAGAATAAACGCCGTTCCAAGTTGGGCTGCAATGGCCCCAAGATCGAGCGCAGCCTTAATGCCATAACCATCCATGATGCCTCCAGCTGCAATGACAGGAAGCCTCGTTTTCCTTACCAACAATCGAACCAGAACAGCCGTGCTCAGGCATTCATCAGGCATATCCGGATCAAACATGCCTCTATGTCCACCTGCCTCAATTCCTTGCGCTATAATTCCATCAATACCCGCGGCTTCAATCTGGGCCGCCTCTTCAAGGTTGGTCGCAGTTGCCAATGTTTTGATGCCAGCATCACGCAGTGCTGAAAGTTGATCCGCCGAGGGCAAACCAAAGTGAAAACTCACATAAGCTGGCTTGAGAGAGAGTATTTCCCGAAACACATTATCATCATCGAGAAAACTTTTGTAAATTTCATTCAGAAATTTTGGTTCCTCAACGCCAAATTCCTCAAAATAAGGCGCAAGGTAATCAAGCCACATCCTGTCGCGTGACGCATCACGTCTGTCAGACGAATGGCAAAACACATTCACATTAAACGGCTTATCCGTGAGAGAATAAGTTTCCTCAATCATCAGATGCACTGCCTCTGCCGTGCTTGCCCCCACACCAAGCGAACCCAGACCGCCTGCATTTGAAACCGCAGCAGCCAATGCGGGCGTAGAAACGCCAGCCATCGGCGCCTGAATGATCGGCAGGGGGAAATCAAGCAGAGTAGTGCGCACCGTTAACCACCTGACATTCTTTATTCAGTGAATATATTTTGAAATTAATACATAAAATGCAAATATATAAAGCCAATTTCAATATAAATTCACGTGAAGACAATTATGTGGAAAATTCAACAGGGAACGCACACAGACATCCGCTGACTGTCTCCATTGCAGACGGAAGACTATTTTCCAGTATTTACGGCTCCACCACCCTCTCGAAACAACAACGATATC
>JAAYUA010000166.1 GCA_012517935.1 Acetobacter sp.
CCCCGAGTACGGCTATGACACCGATGGTCGAGTGTGGTGTACCGACAATCGCCAGCGTTCCGATGGAGATCGCCTGCAAAATATATCCGACGATATTGACCTTTCGGGACGATACGTAGCGTGCCAGACGGACGCCTATCAAACCGCCTGTAAATGCAAAGACCAGATTCAGAATGATTGATGTAATCAGAACCTGTTTACGGTCCAGGTGCAGCATTCCTGCCAGTAAGCTAGGCGCACCAAATGCGATTGCTGCGTAGGAATAAGAGCTGACAATCGAAATGACACTGACAAGAACGCCACGTTTGAGAAGAGGTTGACGGAAGAGTGGGGCAATCCCGTGAGATTGTGGCTGGATGGATGAAGCTTCGATCTGAAGAACCGGGTCAATGCCATGAGATGCCCGAAGAATTTGTGCGGCTTTTTCCAGATCTCCATTCCGAGCGATCCAGATAGGAGATTCACTCATGTATCGGTTGCGGACAAGGATGATCAGAAGTGCGGGAAGTGCTCCGAAGGCCAGTGAAGCGCGCCATAGCCAGTCCGGATGGGTCGTTGGAACGCCCGCATCAAGGGCGAAGACAAGGAAAAAGCACAGTGAGGAGGCGGCATACCAGGTTGGGCACCATGCTGCGGCCCGACTTGCTTTGCTTCCTTTTCCGCTCAGCTTTGAAAATTCTGACAGGAATGCCATGGCTACAGGCAGGTCCATCCCGACACCAAAACCCATTGCGAAACGGGCAAGGATAAGGATGGTGGCTGTTGGTGCCATGCCTGCCACGAGGGCCGCGATGACAAAGCAGATCATATCCGCCATGAAAACGGCGTATCGACCAATCCGGTCGGTCAACCACCCCCCTACGATACTCCCGACGATCGTTCCTGCACTCATCGCTGCTGCGACCATCCCTGTTGCGGATGTGGAAAGACCGAAGTGTTTCTGGACGTCACCAATACCGTAGGAGAGGGTCGTCAGGTCATAGGCGTCAAGAAATACGCCGCCGAGCGCCAGGGCAACGATGATGTTTGCATGTCCGCCGCTCTGAGGTCCTGCATTGACGATGGCAGACACATCATCAGCGTTACGGATGACAGGGCGAAGTGTGACGGGTGTGGCAGTTTGAGCAGACGTCATGAATGCACCTGTTCAGAGTGTGTCGAAATCTGAAGGACATCGGCCAGTCGGGCGGCTACAGATTGAGCGTTGGCTGTTACTTCGGGGAAACCCATAAGCTCGCCAAAGGTCCCACGGGAGAGTGGTCCGGCGACAAACAGACCAGATACCGGGCCTTCGCCAACAAGAGCCGCGTGATCTTCACCAGTCCAGAGCCCGAGACCAACGGGATCTCTCTGCACAAAACCATTTTGAGCCAGATGGGAGAGAAAACCAGGCTTGGTCAGAATCCCGGCATGGTCAGGGCCCGTGGTGTTGATCAGGATATCTGTCTGGATTGTGCGGTTTCGTCCCCCACGCTCCCGGAGATGTAGAATAAGGCCGTCAGGTGCCACTTCTACGTGTTCGATCCTTGCAGCAAGAACCGTCAGTGATCCATTTTCTGATTTCAGGTTTAAGGCGCGTTCGACTTGTGGTGCGATCCGAAAACGATGGACATCCCAGAACGGTCGAAGATGGCGGACAAGACGGCGCTGTTCCGTTGCAGGGAGTGCCATCCAGATAGCTTTTCCCTGTCGTCGCAAAGCATCAAAGATGTCTTGCCACGGTCGGTCCGGAGCAGAAGTAAGTGTTTTACGAATGCGTCTGAGAAGGCCTAGTGCCGTCTGTTCGGGATTTGTGGAAAAATCTCCAAATAGACTGGCGGGCTGATGTGAATGCCCTCGCGAGCGCAGGCCGCGGCGCGAGATCGCAGTGATGGAACCCAGATGTCCCTGTGCTGCGAGAGTTGCCACAACATCTGCCATCGTGAGGCCGGTGCCTATGATGGCAATCCGTGCCTGAGGAGCTATGGTTTTGAAGATATCTTTTGCCCACGGATCAGAGATCACCCGTGGATCGTGAGCGATCTTCTGAAGTGGGGCCGGCAGGGCTGGGGCGGGATGAGAAGTCGCGATGACAGCATACGCGGCAGTATAAACCGTGCCTTGTGCGGTCTGGATCTGCCAGTAATCACCATCACGCTGTAAGGACACCACGGTGTCCTGAACATGCAAGAGTGCCTGATTGACGAGAAATGGCGTTATTCTCTCAAAAAGATAACGACCAAATTCTGCACGTGTTGGATAAATGTCCCCGGAGGGCAGGAATGCTTCCGGATCACAGATTTGATGACTGTGCTGTTTAAGCCAGTCGGTAAAATCATTGGGATTTTCTGTATCAATGCTCATCCGCGAAGCGGGCACATTGATCCGATGTTGCGGGTCCTTGCTGCCATAGGCGACGCCTGCGCCCAACCGGGGGCGAGGCTCGAAGATCACAACATTATTGCTACCCAGATCTCGGCGTTTGCGAAGAAGATGGTACGCAATCATCGTGCCTGTCGCTCCACCACCGATAATGGCTACGGTGGTGGAAACCGGCTGACGGCTGATCTGGACTTCCGCGTTCATGAAGCGGCTTGGGCCGGGCGATAGGAGTTGGCGATCGTTTCACCAAATGGTCCCATATTGTTCTGACCGCCGGTTGCCCGTGTCGGATGGGCAGTTGGAAGAAGCGGAAGGACCAGTTCGCCAAAGCTGTAAGCCTCTTCCAGATGAGGGTATCCAGAGAGAATGAAGCTGTCGCA
>JAAYUA010000167.1 GCA_012517935.1 Acetobacter sp.
CACGGTTTTCAGGTTGGCGGGTCGGAATTGTCACCAGTGAGCCTGGGCTGGCGCATGCAACGGGATTACCATTCCTGCCGCAGACTGCTCCCGTACCGCATGGCGGGTTAAGGGTGTCTTTGTTTCAGACGGGCAAGCTGCTCTGATGATGGAGGATGGGGCATATTTGAAACCCCATCCCGCAATGACAGGCAATGTTTCCTGTTACCTGTCTTCATGTGTTGTTTAAATCGGTTTGCGTGCAATCAGATCGATCAGTGCTGACATGCCCTTATGTCCAGCCCCTTCCTCGATAACGCTGTCATGGCTGCGCAGATGTTCAATAGTCCATCCGCTAAAAGCCTTGCGCAGCATTGTTTCAGTATAGAGATTTTCAGACGCTGATGGACCGCCGGTGCCGTAGGTGATTTGCTCGGGACGGTAGCCCTGTAGCAGGATCAATCCCCCGGGTTTTGTGGCTTGCTGCATGCCCGTAAATATTCTTGTCCGAAAGTCGGGATCAGCGAACTGTATGAAAATGGCGATGACCGCGTCGAAACAGTCCGTCGGCCATTTCCATGAAGCAAGATCGATCTGTCGCAGGTCAATGTCCACGGCATATTCTTCCGCCAGCCTGCGCGCTTTGGCGAGTCCAGTCTCGGCAATGTCGACAGCCGTGACATGATGGCCTTGTGTGGCAAGCCAGACACCATTTCGGCCTTCGCCATCAGCCACGCTGAGGATGTTGCTGCCTGTGGGGAGGAGATGGGCTTGCTGTGTCAGGAAAAGGTTCGGTGTTTTGCCGAAAACATAATCATCAGCGGCAAAACGGACATTCCACCGATGTGCGTCGCTCATGATGTCTCCGTGGGCCGATTGGCCATATGCCAGCCAAGGGCATCAATTTTATCAACGATGCTGCGTGACAGAGGGGAGTCAGGAACAGTTTCACTCCAGGCCTTATGAAAACAGAGCAGCCAGCCTTCGATCTCTGCCTTGCCAATGGGTGCAATAAGATGGCGGTGGCGTAGTCGTGGGTGACCATATTTGTCAGTATAGAGAGGTGGTCCACCCAGCCATCCGGTAAGATATTCGAACAGCTTTTCTTCGGCACGGGTCAGTGAAGGAGGATGAACGGCACGACAAGCCGTAGCTTCCGGCAGGGTATCCATCAGAGTGTAGAAGCGCGCACATAGCTGACGCACCATTGTTTCCCCACCCAGTGCTTCATAGGGGGATATGTCTGTCATTTCTTTGTCCTGTAGATGATTTTTACTTTTCTGTTGCCAAATCCAGTCTGAAATTTGTGGCTATCCTCCCGTCATGAAGATCGCGGGTGTGAGATTGTTTTTCCAATTTCGGCATTCCGGAGCGTCGGATGTAGGTTTTTCCAGAATTTCCAGTCATTTTATATATTAGCATTGCATAATATTTAACTTCACGACTCCGGGATTTCCTCTCCCCGCGAAAACAGGAGAGAAGAAATCATGGAAACCGCAGAGCAGGGGTATGCAATCTGATCGGCTGTCGGACTATTGTGGCCGCGCTTAGCGGTTCCATGGAGCGTGAGCTACGACCCGTGCCAGGCCACAAAAACCTGTCAGTCCGGCAACAGTAAGGCCTGCGCCAAAAAAGCCGGTCAGCAGGAAATACCATGGGCTTACAAAAAAGCCGAGAAGGCTGCCTGTGAGAACAAGTAATCCGATGATGAGTTGCACCTGACGGTCGAGGGGCAGGACTTTCCGGCCGCTTCTTTGTAACGGCAGGCCTTCCTTCATCCAGGACTCGATGCCTCCTTCAAGATTATAGAGGGTGAGGCTGGGGTCTTCCGCCAATAGTTTCTTGCAGGCAGAGGCGCCACGACCACCCTTGCGACAATAAATGACCAGGTTTTTGTCAGCATGAGGCGGCAGCATGGCCTTTTTGATTGAGCCCAGTGGCAGAAGGGTTGCGCCGGAAATGGACTCGGATGCAAATTCCGAAGGCTCCCGCACGTCGACCAGAGCGACTTTCTTCTGCTCCAGCCAATCATTCAGGGTTTTTGCATCCACGGACTGCATTGTCATTTTACATGAACTTCCTAATCAAGGGTGTTCGCGACAGAAGATCAGATGAAGCACTGCAAGTAATGCTTGTGCTTCAGCGCTGCAAAGTCGATAATAGATCATCAGGCCGCGTCGTTCTGAAGTAATCAGACCAGCATCTTTAAGTCGCGCCAGGTGTTGAGACAGGGCCGACTGCGATAATCCAACGGCTTCAGCAATATCTCCGACATTTTTTTCACCGGAGACAAGATGACACAGCACCATCAGTCGGTTGGCATTGGCGAGTTCCTTGAGAAACCTCTCTGCTTCCGAGGCATGACGCTGCATGGCCTCATGGGGGAGGGGTAGGTTTCGTTTTTTCACGTTGATACCTTATTGCAGGATTTTATTTTAGCAATATCTAAAATACTTAATCCAAATCGTAAAGTGTCTTTTCGTATGGATGCCGGTATATGTCTCGTGAAATATGTCAGATAATAATTTCTGTAATTTCGTCTATGTTTTTCAAATATTTTTTGAAAAACATGACATTCCACATTCATTTCATGAGAATTGCAGAATATTACTAGTTAGACGCCAGAGGCGAACAAGGATTGCAGTTTCCAGTGGTCTGCACTGAGTATTTTTCCGGCTTTGGAAGAGGCAGAAAAACACTCGGCACAATTTTCTTAACGAAAAATGGGGGGTGAGTATGCCCCTTTATTTGCCTGTTTTCGCTGAAAACCAGGGAATCATGCGGGCAATAGCTTCTTCAATCCTGTCGGTTGAAACCGCGAAGCTGAAACGCATGAATTTGTGGCCATTGACCGGGTCGAAATCAATTCCGGGTGCAGTTGCAACACCTGTATCGCGCAGCAATTCTTCGCAAAAGATCAGACTGTTGTCAGTCAGATGTCCGATATCGGCATAAACATAAAACGCGCCA
>JAAYUA010000168.1 GCA_012517935.1 Acetobacter sp.
GCTCTCGTACGGCGCAAATTGTGGGCTGCCAGGTATTTCGTCGACTCATTGGCGCAACCCCAGTCCACCGAATTCAACATGGACCGTGTAAATCTGTTGCTCGATTCCCTTTCGGAGGCGGCCTGATTGGCCAAAGTCGAGGGAACAGAACTCTCATTATTCGCTCACCCTTCGATACCTTCGGGCGAGTGGAAAACTCAGTGCGTTCGCGCAAGGTATCGAAGGACGAATGCAACATTTCAGTCTTAACCAGCATATTGCCCTATCACCTTACCTCATTCGGTTTGCCTGATGCGGAGGATGCTCTCACCTCTCGCCGGCGTATGCTTCATGGTGAGACGGACCCTTGCAACCGTATCCCCCCATGATGCCCGAAGTTGCGGGTCGCTGATGCCGATGCGTTCGACAGTCACATCGAAGCATGCCGGCTCGTATGCTACTTCTACTGCCGCACCGCCCGCACCGTGTGAGGAAGTGGCGAGGACCAACAACCCTGGTTTGGCAACCTGAGCACCGTTGCGTGTCATCAACGTCAAGACTGCATTTTCCCGGACTTTCTCCAGATCAAACGTGTCATGAATCACTATCTCCCGCCCACGAAGAAGAGTAATACGCCGCTGCCAGGATTTCACAGCAGCGGCGGGAGGGTACGCCGGGGCAATATCCATGGACAGCCATGCTGCAGAATCGTTTGCGGCATACCCTACTTGCCGGGCACAAAATTGTCGGCCATGTCCCTGAGAGACTCCGTTGATTGTGGGTACATTATGATAAGCGGACTGCATGGTCCAGATGGTGTAGCGATCATTGCTGAAGGTTTTGGCAGTATAAGTTTCCACACCAATATCGATGATGACCGGTTCACCGTTGGCATACACGATGAAGTTGCCGACGTCGTTGTGATTGTGGCTCTCCGCATTGTGCCCTCCCTGCGCAGCGACGAAGAGGCCGCGGTAAGAGCTGGCGGTTGAACGGGCTGTCATAACCTGGATCCCTGGAAACCAGGCATCACGGAGAAGTGGTTCCTGCGGATTCCCTTCCAGCATTTCGCCAAGCACGAAGAGCGCAGGCAGCACACGGCCAAGTATACCGAACTGACCCCCTAGAGAACCCTTACCGAGCCCCTGTTCACGGGCGAGGTACACACCAAATGCGGTCAGGGTGCTGTCTCCTATCGCTTTTCCGAACCGATAGATTGTGGGGGCATCGACAAAAGGTTTTGCCGACGCGTCCGCAAAATTTACGAACCACGGTCCATGGATGTGTATGCGTGCGATGAATCGGCCGATCTCTCGGACACGCGGATGCCGGAAGCCGTCGATCCGGCCTTGCGTAGCGGAGTAGAGTAACTCGAGGCAGTCGAACAAGGATCCTCCTGCCCGGCCCCAGTATCCGGGCCCTTCGTCACATCCGCCGTCGTCGGCATATTTCTGCAGGAACCGGTCCAGGCAGACAAGGATCTTATGAACGGACCGCGCCCTACGTTCCGGGTCCTCTTCGAGAAGGAGGACAGCCGTCAGCCAGTTCGAACAAATCCATGGGGTCCAATTGTTCACCCTTCCTGTGCCGCCCATCCACCAGAAATCGTTCCGTGCAAGGTTGACCGTGATGATACGCCGGTCCACTTCGTAGACAATGCGTCGGTTCACCAGCGGTGAAATGCGATCAAGAGAATCCTTCAGAAGATAGGAAGTCCAGGCGAGAAGGGAGGCTGTTTCAGCCGCAAACAGGTCAACCATCGGTTCGGTTACGTCGGGAAGGCCGGGTCCTGTGCATTGGAGATCGACAGTTGCCGGGATTCCCCAATATGTTTCTTCGGCGATAGTCCATATGCCGTTGACGATTTCATCGAGAAAGCGCCCTTTGTTTTCGAATACCTCCCCGAGAACAAGGGCGGCGAGACGTTTCCTGCGGCCGAACGAGACTGCCTCATACTTGCTCCTGTCGCCTGTCCGGAAAAACTCCAGGAAATCGGTCGCCTTGGGCAGGAGCCATTCCTGGTCGAGGGCCCTGATCGCTTCCTGCACATAGGCATCCCGAACCTGCACGGGGACGGCCTTCCCCCCGGCACGCTCCCTGAGACGTGGAAACGGATGCCATTGAGGAGCGGCAAGCAGCAATTCCCGGAGCTGCGGGGCGGTCATCCCTCGGGAGAGAATCCCTTCCGATGCTGTCGCAACACTGTCGGCAACGCTTGCGATCAACACCAGCCCAAAAATAAACACCAACCATATAAGCTGGCCACCGCGAGAGACGGTCCTGGATCTAAAAGTGTGGTCCATGTGGTTTCCTCATGGATGTCCGAATGAAATATATCATATCAGGTAATCTGACGCAAGCAATCGCTCTGCTCCTGGATAACTGAATGATAGAAGTTTGAAGCATTGGATGAGCAGGGGGAGAGATACAGCATATAGGTGCCGAAAGGGGCGCGCTGAAATTGGTGCAAGCAGAGGCACCTGTAGAATCAGGTATGTTGGACGTTCGATAATGTCCTTGACAGACTCCCCAACAGGTGCTACCGGAAAACCCACTAAAAGTGATTTATTGTTGCTCTATCATCCAACAACTGTGGATCCGCATTGTGACTGACAATTCGACACTGACCCACGCCATCAATGAGTTATTTCCTGTCAAGGCTGCCATGCCTACCGATATCTTTGGCCGAGAACGGTCCCGAGTTGTTCACCTGTGCCCTGATGCGCTTGGCTTGCGGGTGGTTGACCATCTGCCATGGCGGTCGTACATGGTGACCAAGTCGACTTGGCCGCTGGAGTGCTCCTCGCGGGCGGGGGCCGTTAGTGTCAGGGGACAACAGCCTTTACGACCGGGATCTGGTGACAGCAGGCGAAGGCCACCTCCCCCCAGCGTGATTGGGGCCCTTGGTAGTGGCGGTTTCACGCCGAGGCTGGTGCGTTACGCAACACGTTTTTGGGAGCTGAGCAAGTGGATGCTGCCATCTGTGGTTTGATGACATCGTATGATGACGGTATGGTGGGTAAGGAGAAGGATCGCCCAATGAACATTTGCTGTATCTGCGGGGGCGATCGTTTTGGATTGGGTCCCGGCGGGCGGATGAGTTCAACGGGGAAGCCGCCGCGTTGTTTGTCGTGCCAGTCGCTTGAACGGCATCGCATCTTTCGTGGTGTGTTTTCCCGCTTGGTGTGTCAGGAACTTGCCACGTTTCGCTGCCTGCAGTTTAGCCTTGACATGACCGCACAGCCGGAATGGTTTGGCGAGTATGAAGTATCCGTGTACGGCGGTCAGAACTCCCTCGACCTGCAACACATCGACCGGCCCAATGCGGCGTACGACGTAGTCATCTGCAACCATGTTCTGGAACATGTTGGCGACGACAAGGCAGGCCTGTGCGAGCTGGTGCGGATTCTGTCGCCAAAGGGGTTCGTGTTTTTGTCGGTTCCCTCGCCCTTGGACAGACCAGTTACTGTAGACTGGGGCAAGCCCGATGCCTCCCAGCACGGACATTATCGGCTTTATGGCTCTGATTTTGCCCAGTTGCTCAAGGATACCTTGCCTTCGGCGTCTAGAATGTCCGTCATCGGCGTTGATCCGATCACTATGACCCGGGACGTTATTTTCTTCTTATGCAATGATGCCAGGGGCGTTGCCTTCGTGAAAGGCCGTATCCCCGAGCTATACACCCATGAATAATTAGCCGTTGCCGGCACGCCGCACCCAGGGGAATTCATATCAGAGATGGATGGATTTATCCATTGGCAGGCGTTTTTTCTATTAATTAGCGGAGATTCAAGCATGAGGGATAATCTTGATTATTGGATAGATCGGCATAAGAAACATTTCAACCGATTGGTTTCAGTCGGAGATATCCAAAGATCAGAGGAAGAAAATATCAGACTCTATGCAGAGAAAAAAAGGAAATTATTCGATATCTTAAGGAAGCTGAATATTAATGATCTTAGAGGCAGATCGGTGCTTGATGCAGGTTGTGGAATAGGATTAATGTCAGAGCTTTTTTGGATTATGGGAGCTGAAGTGGCTGGCGTGGATGGCTCGGAAGAAGCTATTTGCCAAGCAGCGTGGAGAGTACCAAGCGGACGATTTACCTCCATTTCTCTTAGTGAGATTAGATATGAACAGAATTTCGATATAGTCTTTTGTATTGATGTCCTTTACCATATCATTTCTGACGAAGCATGGAAACAGGCACTTTCCAGCCTCTGCAATTGTTTATACTCCGGGGGACTATTGATAATTATTGAACAACTCAAAGCCGAACAGGAGACGCCCGCATCTCATGTCCATTTTCGTACACTTCCAATGTATTTGTCTATAATGAGAAAATTAAACATGAGTGTTATTGACATTGATGAACCTAAAGAAAGAATTCTCATATTTCGAAAATGACATATATAAGAGCTAATATGTAGTAAATAGCAAAACATGTCGGTGCTTTGTTATAATTTCGCGATATAAATTACAATACGAGATTTGAAAAACAGGCATATGTCATTATGATTGCTTCCAATTATATCCTTATTATTAGGTTTTTGAGGGTAGTTGAATGATCGGCGAGGTCACATTATTGAATTTGGACACGATCGATGGCTGGGTGTTAGATCCTTCGCAACCGCAAATTCGTTTATCAGTCGAAATCATTATCGACGGAAAGGTAGTCGGGGAGTGTATCGCCGATGATTTTCGAGCTGAAGTTCTCTGGCAAGGCATGAGTGACGGTTACAGTGGCTTCCAGTGGAAGCTTGATGCTCCGGTCTCTGAGAATCAAGATATCGCGGTGATGGTAAAGGGTTATGATACTGTTGTGCCATGGAAGTCCGACTCAAATTTATCCATGGGTGACGGAAAGTCTGAGGCATCCGTTAGCAACATATGCGGGAATATTGACTTCGTTGACCACAAAGTCATAAAAGGATGGGCTCGAGATGAAGCGCGGCCGAGTGAGCGTCTGGAGCTGGAAATCCTTGTGGATGAAATTTCGGTGGGCACCTGTCTCGCCGACATCTTTCGCAAAGACTTGGTGGAAGCCGGTATTGGAGACGGCTGCCATGGGTTTTCCCACACATTCACACCGCAGTTGTGCGGGACACATCAAGTAACACTTCGCGTTAAGAACACGAATGTCGTTTTAAAGAGCCCGACATTGGTCGAAGATGTGACCCAGGGTAACCTCGACACGGCGTCACCAGACTGCGTCTCTGGCTGGGTGTGGGCCAAAAACCGGCCGTGGGACAGACTCTCCGTTGAGATATTGGTGGACGGGATGGTTATCGCAGAATGTATTGCCAACGAATTCCGACAAGATCTGCTTGATAACGAAATTGGCGATGGGATGTATTGCTTCAATCATAACTTCGCACCTTCGCTTGTGGGTCTGAGGGAGATTTCGGTGCGCCTCAAGGGTGGTGGTGGACCGGTGGGAAAGCCGATAACGGTCCAAAGTCCCCTCGTGGTAGGGAATATTGACAATCTCGCTGCAGATGAGATCCGAGGCTGGGCAATCTTACGCAATACGCCCGACGAGACTGCGGAGATCATAGTGGAACTTGATGGCGTGTCTATTGGGCGCAGTAAGTGCACACACTTTCGTGACGACGTGTGGAATATATACCGCGGGCACGGATTCTATGGTTTTTCCCTTCGATTGACGCGTTCCTTGACTCGTGAGGATTTCCCACAGCTCGCGGTCAAGGTGGCGGGGACTGAGGAAGCGCTCCTTCTGAATCCGGAAATGCAGGCTGCTCTGCCGCCCCGCGAAGTAAAATCGCCAACGCCCCAGTACAAGGGATATTTGGACACCGCCAAGCGCAACGTCATTAGTGGTTGGATCGTGAATACGGCCAATCCAGCAGAGCCAGTTACATTGACATTATGCGCAAACAACGCTCCTATTGGCACAATCATCGCCAATAGAAATCGCACGGATTTGGCGAGACTCTATCCGGAATCGCGCGGGAACCTCGCTTTCTCATTGACGCTACAACCGACCGGTGCTCCGTTGCAGAAAGTGACGGTCAGACTTCGCACCAACGATGGCTTGTATGAGCTGCAAGGCTCGCCAAAGTCCTTTCAATACGGCCCACCGGGCCATCGGCACGAACCGCACCGAGTCGGGAGTCTTCTCCGGCAACTGCAGGCCGAGCTCAGCCTTTCACCAAGATCTCCAGGTATTCTGGAGACTCCACCCAAGGTTGCAATCATCGTCCTTAATCGCAATGGTGCTCCACTATTAGCAGATCTGCTCAGTAGCTTCCACGAGCACAACCGATATCAGAATTATGAACTGATCGTGATTGATCACGGCTCAACAGATGATTCCCAGAGTGCCTGCGCCGGTTGGCGCAACAAGCTGCACATACGCTTTGTGCCACGCCGAAAGAACTACTCATTTTCTGAATCAAACAATTATGCCGCAGTCTTGACGGATGCGGCCTATCTGTTCTTCGTCAACAACGATATCGTTTTTGCCGAGGATGTTGTCGGTGGAATGGTCGCTCTCTTTGAAGACGAATCAATTGGAATGGTCGGGCTGCGACTCGACACCCCGCCCACAGCCATACCGATGACAGACATGCTGCCCTTCGGTTACCGCTACGAGCACGTTCAGCATCTAGCCTTAAAATTTGCTACAGACTATTGGGACCGGCCTTTCCTTCCTTTCGAAATGAGTGCTTCGGAACCAGAAGTTGCATTGCCTCAAAAGCCATGGAAGGTGCCTGGGGTAACCGCCGCCGCGATGATGATGCGACGCCACGACTTTGAGGCAGTCGGCGGTTTTCACGAGGAATATTTCTACGGCTATGAGGATGTCGACCTATCCCTGGCGGTCCAGAGCGTGCTTGGCAAACAGGTGGTGTGTGCGTGCCATCTGCGCGGTTATCACCATCGCGGTGCTTCGCTCAAGCAGGAATCCATGCCTGACCGTAACCGCAACCAAAGCATACTCATGCAGCGCATTGGCGGATACATGCGTGCCCGTTTGCGGGAGGAGCGCATAGCGAATCGACCGTTTTTGCGCACTCATCCGCTGCGTGTCGGTCTACTGGTGAGCGAAGTAGCCGACAACACGTCGAGAGGCGATTATTTCACCGGGCTGGAGTTCGCCGAATTCCTGAGCCGGGAAAACGGTTGGGATTGCTACCTGGTACCTCGCGACCAATGGTATGATCTGCAGCCCTTTGACGTTGGCATTGCAATGGTTGACGGATTCGATCCACTGAAGATCGAGTCGGCGAGCCCGAATCTTATCCTGGTAATGTGGATTCGCAACTGGTTCGACCGTTGGATAAACCATCCGCGGCTGGGACACTTCGATCAAATCTGGGTCTCATCCGAAAAGGCGGTGAAAGCTTTTTCCGCCAAGACTTCCAAGCCGGTTTACCTGATGCGAATCGCCACCAATTTGGAAAGGTTCGGTCACGGCACGCGGACAACCGAACTTGAGTCAGACTACTGTTTTACGGGAAGCTACTTCGGTTCGTGGCGCCAGTTGATCGGCTGCTTAGCACCGGACGAGCTGCCTTATCGGTTCGCTATCTTCGGGCATGGCTGGGATGAGATAACCTGGTTGCAGGGCTATAATCGAGGCCCAAGACCTTATAACCAGATGGCGGATATCTACGCCTCGACGCGATTGGTGATCGACGACGCGAATCACACGACCGTCCTCTGGGGGTCGGCGAACAGCCGCATCTTTGACGCTGTCGCGGCTGGCTGCCTGGTCATTACCAATAGCCAGGAAGTCAGCAACGATGCTTTCGGCGGTCTGCTGCCGGTCTATAACTCACGCGAAAGGCTGAAGGAGCTTATTGATCATTACCTGTCAGATGAAGGCGCGAGGCTTGCCCTCGTATCGCGGTTGCAGGAGATCGTTCTTTCATCGCACAGCTATCAGCATCGCGCCAGGACGGCCGCAGTCTATATGCAGCAGGCTTTTTCCGCATTGCGATGCAGCGTTTCGTTGCCCGCGTCGCGAGAAGGCGTTCTACCGATTGTCGAAGCAATCCGAAGGGAGATTGAGGGGCCCGACTTCATAATCGATGTCATGGAAAACCGCCCCCTTCACCAGGCGCGAGCCATCGGAGCGGACGTCCACATCGTTCTGACCGGCCTGGACAAACCCGGCAACCTGGCGGAGCGTATTGGTGACGAAGTACGGGTCCTGGTTCTCTTGTGCGATGGTGACGCTGTATCTCCGCTGCAACTACGAGAATGGGATATCGTCCTGGCAATGGGTGAACGTGCAGGCACAAGATTGCGTCAGTTGACAAGAGCGACGATTCTGGCTGTTGCTCCCCATGCGGGGTTACCCGCCGATCTCTCTACCACAGAGCGCAAGGTCGGTCTTCAGATGTTGTTCGCTGACAAGATGGCCCTCGTCGGTCCTGATCTCCTCGCCGCAATACGCAGCGTCGTGATGAACCGCCAGGCAGTTCCGAGATCAATTGCCAGGGATCACCGTCAGGTGCTCAAGGCTGAGGCGGCGCAGCAGAGCCAGGAAGATCTCCGCATTGCATATGTGTTATGGGACTACCCTGCATTGTCGCAGACCTTCGTCCTGAATGAAATCCGTTGGCTGATCGAACATGGCCGGGATGTCAAGGTGTATTACAAGACAGCTCCCGATCAGCCGGCGAAGCTGGATTTCACCGTGGACGCCTATCGCATTGAGACCAGTGAGGAGTTGCAAACCCTGCTCAGCAACCACCAGCGTAATGTCATTCATTCACACTTCGCCTACCCGGCCACCACCCTCCTTACCTATCCAGCCGCTACGGCGATGGGCATCTCATTCACCGTCATGGCGCATGCGGTGGATATTGCTCACTACGAGAATCAGAAGCGGAACAAAGTCGGAGAAATTGTCCGCAGCCCACTGTGCCTGCGCGTAATCACGCTGGGTAACTGCAACCGCAATCTCCTGCTCGAAGCTGGAGTCCCGGCCAACAAGATTGTCCTCGAACGTCAGGCCACCACCTTTCCTGAATTTCGCGAGCGACCGCAACGGCAGCCTGGGAAGCGCCCTCTGGTGGTCGGCATCGGTCGCTTCATCGAGAAGAAGGGCTTCACTTATTTGATTGAGGCAGCTCGGCTGTTGCCTGAGATTGACATACGCCTATACGGTTACGGTCCGCTCGAGGAGGATTTGCGCCGGCAGGTGGCGCACCATGCTTTAGGAAACGTTTTCTTTTGCGGTTTACTGCATGGCGAGCAGGAAGTAGCACAAGCCTATTATGATGCCGACGTGTTCGCGCTTCCCTGTGTGCGCGCTGCCAACGGCGATATGGACGGTCTGCCCACCGTGCTGCTTGAGGCAATGGGGGCAGGGCTGCCGGTAGTCACGACCGATGCAGCCAACATTGGAGAACTGGTCAAAGAGGGATTGACCGGCTTCGTGTGTCGCCAAAACGATGGAAGCGATCTCGCTGCAGCACTGCAGCGTGCACTGAATTGTGATCCCGTGCGGCTGCGTCGTATTACCTATTGTGCAAACGACATCGCACGTAATTTCTCCGGCGTCGAACATACGATGCGTACCCTTCTGGATATTTGGACTGAACGGAGCATCGATATCGTCCTGGTGACCCATGACACCGGCAAGTACAAAAACTGGAAAGCGACCGAGGAGATCATTCATAGGCTCTACCGCTTCACCTCGATGCCGTTCAATCTGATCGTTGTGGACAACAAGAGCGATGGGGAATTCATCGAGAAGCTGCAGGAAGCCTTCGGCCGGCATGCCAACTTCAACTTGATTTGCCTGCCGGAAAACCGGATGTGTGGTCCGGCCTCAAATGTTGGTATCCGAGCGGGCAGCAGTGACTACGTAATCTATATCTGCAGCAAGGAAGGCTACGTCCTGAAACACGCCTGGGAACGAGATCTGGTGCGCTTCATGGACACACGGCCGGATGTCGGTATGGCTGGGTATCTGGTGTCGATGCCGAAACATTTCGATGGCAAGAGTTATCTGGATTATCCGGAGTTTGAGAGATTTCGCAATCAACACTTCGCGCGGGAGAATCCTGACCGGAAGTTCAGTCATGTGCAGGGGGGCTTATATATCCTTCGCCGCCAGGCCTTCAATGAGGCGGGACCCTTCAATGAGGCGTTGCCGCAAGGTGGCATGGATGTGGAGTATTCCTACTTCCTGGAAAGCTGCGGTTGGAAACTGGCGGACGTGCCCAACCTGTACTGCCTGACAGTGAAAACCCGGCCGGAGCTTTCGACTGTGCTTGATGAGTTTGCGCTGGCCGCGCATCCCCTAAGCCCAACACTCATTGGTGGTGTTGATGAGATTGTGCGCGCACGCGTCAAGGCCTGCAATATCTGTGATTGGAGAGGTGCCAGCTTTGCGGGCAATGACCGCTGTCCGTGCTGTGGCGCTACGCGCTTCTTGCGATCAATCATGCGCCTGCTTGGGCTGACGGACCTGCTGCAAAGGCGACCTCGTGCTACGCTCATTCTGACTGACGACGGCAGCAGCCTTGCTGACAAAATCCGCGGTCTGTGCTCTTCCCTGCGCTGTGAACGGGCTGAACTTGGGAGCATAGACGATACCCTTTTGGAGTTGCTGAGTTTCGAGAGTACTGATCTGCTGGTTATTGACCACCTCTCCTGGAGTTCTGCAGCAGTGAATTCGATGGCCGAGCGGGCACCTCGCTATGTTGCGGCTGGAGGGCGGCTCGTTTTGGGAGAGAACCGCCTCTTCGGCCGACCATTGCCCCAGGATTCTGATAATGTGACCAGCGAGAGCATTATCAAGGTATTGGAAGGCCGGGGCCTCCATGGGGCTGCGGTGCGATATAACAGCCAGGTATTCGAATTCGACTGGGAGGACATTGGCGCATATGGAATCGATACGCGTTTTTGAGACAAGACGATGCGTGTGGTCATTTTGACAATAGAGCTGCATATTTTGCGAATCGCAAAACGGGCTAGAGGAACGCCGATTACCGCTCAGCCTGATGTTGTGACTACGATCACTAAGCGCACGTCGGCAATACAGAATCTTTCGAGGGGAAGATTGTGATGCTTGGTTCCACTTCAGAGCTTTGTTAAATGCAAGTCGTAAAGGGTGGTAGCCTTTTCCGCACGCTTCGCTCCCAGGAGCGGGAGGATAGCAGAAGACGTGTGGTCTGCAAGCCTTTTGCCTTGAAGCTCGAAAGGCCGGATGCAAGGTAACCCTGTGACCTAAGAACCTCGTGTAGCACGCTCCATTCTATTGGTGAACCTGAAATCGTTCAGAATGTCCAAGGATGCTCGATAGATCGGAATTTTCGTCACTGATTTTGAAGTGCGTCCAAAGCGATTCATTACATCTCGGGAGAGCTTTTCTGTGGTTGACGAGATCAAGAAGGCGGCAGAGCACTGGTCTAGCCTGCGTCCGAGCGGCAAGGAACGGTGGTGGAACAACCCTGCCATCCTGCGTCACATTAACCGGCTGGTTTGCGGGGAGGCCATCGATGACCCCTGGGGCGGCCTTGAACAAC
>JAAYUA010000169.1 GCA_012517935.1 Acetobacter sp.
CCTGCTGCGAGTAGAAGCCACTTCACCGAACAGATGGGCGCATAGCTCAGCGGTAGAGCACTACCTTGACATGGTAGGGGTCACAGGTTCAATCCCTGTTGCGCCCACCATCTGTTCGGTCCGAAATCATATGATTTCAAACACTTCCAAAAAAAATGTTATATTGGTCTGATTACGGTTCCTTGAAGTTCCTTTCGAGCCGTTGAAATTCATTCAGCGCCATCAAAATCCGTGCAGCTCCTTACTTGGAGAGAATCTGATTCTGAACCGTCGGGAATCTCCTAATAGCTCAGAATTTCCTGATAGCAGCCACCCGAGCCTCTCTGCCCTTTATGCTTGACTGAAATTCCACATCAACCCGCGACTAGGGCGCAAGACATCTTACGCAACCCAGATGTTCCATGCGATTCATGCAGAACGCTGTGGCGGAGTGGAAGGACACTGAGGCGCTCAGGAAATGGCAAGGGTACCCTTCCATGATAAGAAGGGCCAATACGACACCAGCCCTAAGAAGCAGGTTTCAGTCCTGCACACAGCGTTAATCTCTGCAAAAGAACGCATCTCAGTAAGCAGAAGCGATCAACATAATTCATCTACCTACCCAAAGCAGACAAGCAGAGATTGGGGGTAAGCGGAAGGTCGGCTTTTGGGAATCGTTACGGGAAAGGTGCCGCTCTGCAAAAGCAGCTAGGGAGGGGCCTTCGCCTAACCTTGGTCGGTATGGTCATGCTTGAAACGAATTTCTTGCCGCCCTTGCACTCGCTTGAAAATCGCTCTCCCAGCGGCCTGACGCAGGATGCGCAGCCAGAGGATTAATGCATCTAGGTCCGGATAGAATTCTAGCGCATCGTCGAAATCATATTGAGGCAGCATGATTTCCGAATCTTCAAACATTTTGAATGTGCTGAACGCAAGGCGCATACGATCGACATCCGTGTGAGCGACGACCTTGTTGCGCCTTTCCTTCAGTCGCTCGTGGAGTGCCAACTGCTCGATGGTAGCCGTGATGCCCAGCCTCTTTAAGCTGATCGTTGGCAGCCCCTTTGAGACGGAGAATGGTCGCCAGTATGCTATGACAGCGGCGTCCTCAAAGCATCGTAGGCGCCGACGTTCGATCCGCGAAATCGGTTCTTCGGGACCGACCTCTGAAATAAAATCGAATGCGCTGAGGGCCATTTGGAAGTCAGCCTTCGCCTGTATGATGCGAACTTCTTCCACTGTAAGAGTAGACGTTTCCAATTCATGTACCCAGACAGTGAACGATCAAATAGAGTTGACCCACTATGGCTCAATGCCACTCAAAAACTTTGCAATGAATAGCTATGATTAAGACATATGGTCAAGATAATCGCTAACACATCACGAGTTTCTCGAACTGCTATGTCACATCGTTGACTTGCGGGGGCCTTTAAAGAGCCATCCGATTAATTCCATCAGCCGCGTCCGTTATGCAAGATGTGATCACGCCGATGACCTGTCCGAAAAGACGGCATGAGCGGACGAGATCATGAGCGTTCAGGACTTTCTGATCATAGCGTTCTTGTCTTTGGAAGTTCTCCTACCATGCTGAAAACCGCTATTCTTGCCGCCGCAACAACCATGATCACACTCACCGCACCAGCGTCGACTGAGCAGTCTTCGTGGCGGGGATCTGGAAGCAACGAGTGGGTGATGGAGCTTCCACTTGAAAAAGGGCTGACCCAGCGCATCCTCTACCTCGCCCCTCCCCGACCGCGGGCGACATTGATCATGCTGCCAGGTGGCTCCGGCAAGGTCGGTGTGCAACGTGACGGCGATCTTCGCCACGATGATAATTTCGTCGTGCGCACACGAGAGGATTGGGTGGCGAGGGGCTATGCCGTGCTGATCCCTGACACCATCGCTAAAGCAAATTTGAGAGGTGCGCGCAGTTCCCCGGCCTATGGCAAGTTGGTCGAAAATCTGGTCGCATATGCCCATAGCCACATCCAAGCGCCCGTGTTCCTGATCAGCACAAGTCAGGGAACCATCGCGGCGATGAATGGCGCTGCCCGAGCCCGACCGGACTCGATCTCGGGCATAGTGCTTACCGAATCCGTTTCCATACCGGGGCGGCTAAGTGCCGAGACTGTGTTCTACGCCGATCCGTCGGCCGTTCGGGTTCCTGCCTTGGTGGTGGCCAACAGCGATGACGCTTGCGACGTGGCTCCTCCCGAGATGGCGCCGCGCATCGTCGCAGCCATGACGCGCTCGCCAGACGCTCGTGTGATTAAAGTCGAGGGAGGCGTCAAACGGTCGGCAAAAGCCTGCGGCTCGCTCTCGCCCCATGGCTATTACGGCATCGAAAACGAGGTCATCGGTGCGATCGCAAGTTGGCTCCGCGAGCATGGTGGTTGATCAACTCGGAAACAGTCATGGCCGTTATCGGAATGTGGGTCGGAGCGTCCTATGTCTGACATGGAGGCGAGACCCGCCCTCCTGCTGTTTGGAGAGTGAGCTCACGTTTTTGCGGGGCTTCGTCGCTCAGGAAGGTGAGTAGGTAATGCGTCTGCCGTGGCGCGTATCAGGGCACTAAGCCAGCCAGCATCTTCCCAGCGATTTGGAACGATCAATAAGCTCGGCTTTGCGCCAGGATAGGGTGGTATCTCAGCCGCATCGGCTGCCAGTTCACGTCCTGGCCCAGTAGGCTTCACAAACAGCTGGTCGTCGCAAACTAGAGCGACGATCTTTCCCTCACATCGAATGCCATATTCCCCAAACATCTTGTTGGTAGAAATACCGCTGATGCTTGCCAATTGCCTCATGATGAAATCAACGGTGCTCTGCTGTGTCGACATCTGCCGTCAGTCGCCTATTGAAGAACATATTTCGATCAAGCAGCCATCGAGGTCACGAACGTACCCGACCACTTGGCCCCATGGTTTTTCAGCGGGCGGCTTGATGCCAGCTGCCCCGGCAGAAATCGCCTGGGCATAAGCCGCATGTGGATCGTCGGTAACAAATGCGATTTCGAACCCTGCGGCGATCTCTGTTCTCCGGTTAGGCCGGATCGCGAGGTCATTCATTTCGGCCATCGGTTCGCCGGCAAAGGCCAGCGCCGTCTCCCCAGTCTCCATCTCAGCGTAGAGGTTACTTTCGTGTACGAAACGACAACGCAGGCCAAATGCGCGCTCGTAAAAGTCAACCGTGGCCGGAACATCAGCAACATAAATGATGGTGTATCTGAGTTTCATAGGTTTTATTTAAACTACGAACAGACTTCCGTCTTGAATAAACCGGACAGTTCAGATTGGAAAACCGGCGAGCACCAGATCAGGCAATCGCGCGGGGCTGAAACCGCCCATGTGCCGGAACACACGCGACATATGCGCCTGATCTGCATATCCCGCCTCGATCGCAGTCGATACTATATCTAGCCGGTCATAGAAGCGCAGCCTCAGGGCGCGGTGGAATTGGACGATCATGGCCATCTGTTTTGGCGTGAGCCCTGTCGCAGAAACTATCCGACGCTGTACTGTCCTGACATCAACCCCGTGCAGGCGGCCGATATCCCCAACAGGTAGTCGACCACCTGTGACATGCAGCATATTGATCATGCTTTCGGTCGACGGATCAACCGAGATGCCGTGCATGCGACCGGCCACAAAATCTGTGAGCCGCTCGACGAGCGCGTCGACATTTGGGACAGAGAGACAAAGAGCCTGAATCTCTGGAATTGTGGTCAGTGCCGCATCGCCGACTAGAGCGCGTTGGGCAATCGTCCGGGCCTCAATTCCCAATACTTCACCGGCTGTTCCGGGGCGTAACCGCACGCCAACATAGCCCGTGCCTGCCGCCACCGGAACAAAATGAAAGCGGGTCGCGGCTCCGGTGACGATAGGTGTAATGTTGCTCGACAGTTTGGCTCCGTCGGACTAAAACCGTAGAATGATGTCGCACCGCCCATCCGGCAAAACGCGATGGATGCACTCGCGATCAGCAAAAAAGCTCCAGATAGCCTCAGCCCCGATCTGGTCCCGGCTGAAATGAAGCGTCTCACTATATTGATACGGTAGCGGCATAACATAAAACGATTAGCAACCGCTGGCTTTTAAAGCGATCACTTTCCCTTTAGCAGAGCATGTCCGCTAAGCGAAAAATTCATCGAGTGGCTGACATGTCCCAGAAGGAGGCGAGACCGGTCTATTTGTTGTCACTGACAACCTCACATGGATGCCGGTTCATTGTAACTTTCGACCCGTTACGGAAAAGTATCTTGTATCGAGCGGGGCCATAAGGGGACGATCCAATGGCCATTATACAGCACGACGTGGAACCGGAAATACAGTGAACAGGCTGAGTGTCGCCTGTCTCGGCGGACCGATCCCCCATATCGGGTATTTCCGAGATAAGTTTATCGTCTGACGTCGGTGGCTTGATGAGCGCACTTATGTGGATCTCGTCGGATTATGCCAGTTTCTGCCGGGTCCCGCGTGCAACCAGGGAGGCATCGCTGGTCTGTCGCTTTGCCTCTCTCCTCAGGTGTCAGATGCGGCCGCGCAAGCATAGTTACACAGGGACGATTCACACGGATTATCAACTGTGAATGTTGTTATAATCGCGTTTTGTTGTGTTTTTGATTATTATTTTCTTGATTTTTGTACGCCATTTATTGATCTGCGAATTGCATTCTGTTCGGCAAGAAACAGCAGACGTCGAAGGTCATCTCGGTCGATATCAAAGGTTTCACCTGCTGTCGCGAGAGCGGCGTCGATGTCTTCCATCGATATTTGGCCCGCGCTTTGGCTTTCCTGTTGCGGTGCTGGGGCACGATGCGGATAATTTCGCCCCGTCACCTTGTGAAACAACAGTCCAACAGCGACCAGGATCGAAGAATTCAGTGCAACTGGCAGGAAAGGAAAAAGCAGAGCCGCCGGCCACCCAGCCGATGACGGATGAACCAGGATAGCCGTCAGGGCGGCTGCTCCACCCGGCGGGTGCAGTGATCGTGTGACGATCATGACGGCAATGGCCAGCCCGACAGCCATGCCCGCCGCAATCATCACGTTTGGCATCAGGATCGATACCAGCACTCCGACGGCAGCCGACAATGTGTTGCCACCGATGATCGACCAAGGCTGAGCCAAGGGGCTGGCAGGCACGGCGAACAGCAGGACGGCGGAAGCCCCGATGGGAGCGACGA
>JAAYUA010000170.1 GCA_012517935.1 Acetobacter sp.
ATGTAAATTAACTGATCTCGGCAGGCTTGTTCATGACCTGCCTGCCGAGATTTCAAGAACGGATTATTTCGTCGTGTAGCCACCATTGACGAGAATTGTCTGACCCGTCATCCACCATCCCTCGGAGACAAGGAAGCGGACGAATGGTGCGATATCTTCGATATCTGTCAGTCCTGTCGTGCTGAATGCTGAAAGTGCTGCAGCAGATTTATGATAGGCGACGGCGTCTGGCGCTTCCTGCCCATAGAAAAATGGTGTGTCCATCGGGCCTGGACCGATGGCGTTCACGGAAATGCCGCGATCTCCATATTCCTTGGAAGCCGCACGGGTAAAGTGCTCAACGGCTGCTTTCGATCCGGCATAAGTGGAATAGAAAGGGGTGTAGGCTCCAAGAAGCGATGTGACGAGTGTGAGAAGTTTTCCGTTATTATTCAGGCGAATACCTGCTTCCTTGATGAAGAAGTAGGCTGCCTTCGTATTGACTGCGAACATTTCATCGAACTCGCTCTCGGAGGTCTCGAAGATGGGTTTCTTGAGCACTTTCCCGACGGTGTTGATAGCAATATCCAGTTTGCCGATGGCCGCCTCGGTGTCAGCAAACAGTTTTGCGTTTGCTTCCGCGGTCGTGAGATCCGCCTGAAATGCAACTGCTTCCACTCCAGTCGCTTTCAGATCGGCGATCATCTTGTCGGCGTCGCTCTTTGTTGCGGTGCTGTTGTAATGGATCGCAATTGCGCCTGCTCCTGCGGCGGCAAGATCACGTGCGATCAGACCCCCCAGATTCTTTGCTCCGCCCGCGATGAGAACGGTTTTTCCCTTAATGCTGTGGTCGGTCATGACGTAATTCCTTTTTGATATTCTGAACGTGATGCGGCACGTCATTTATTTTCGATAGGTTACCATTCATGTTACGGAGATAAATCGTCGGTTTTCGACAAGACATGTCGAGAAATTCGAACAAACCTGTGCCGACATTGCGGGAGGGACTATTGGACCGGATAGACCTTTTCCGCATTTTTGCACGTGTGGTTGAAACGGGGAGTTTCACCCATGCGGCTGAAACTCTGAAAATGCCGCGCTCTACTGTCTCGACAGCCATTCAGGAACTGGAAGCACGGATCGGGGCACGCCTGCTGGCCCGGACAACTCGGTCAGTATCTGTCACGCCGGATGGCGCAGCATTTTATGAACGTTCCATCAGGGTCGTCAGTGACGTAGAAGACGTTGAACATCTTTTTCGGCAGACAGAATTCAATCCGCAAGGGATTCTGCGGGTCGATCTTCCGGGGCGTATCGGTCGTCTTATTGTCGCACCTGCACTGCCGGATTTCCTTGAACGCTATCCGGGTATTGAGATCGAGCTGGGCATGACCGATCGCACGATCAATCTTGTTGAAAGCGGGATAGATTGTGTGTTGCGTGTGGGACCATTGCAGAGTTCTGGCTTGATCAGCCGCAGAGTGGGCAATCTTGATCTCATCAATGTTGCAAGCCCGGCTTATATCGCCAGATATGGAACCCCTGGGTCTCCCGATGATCTGAAGCATCATCAGGTCATTCGCTATGCCTCGCCGTCGTCAGGTCGTGTTGAGGACTGGGAGTGGATGGACGGCAATGATGTTCGGTCCATACCGGTCAAAGGACGAGTGACCGTGAACAGTGCCGAAGCATCCATTGCCTGCTGTCTTGCCGGACTTGGTCTGATTCAGATCCCTGCTTATGATGTAAGAAACCATCTGCTTTCAGGGGAGCTGATTGAGGTCATGCCGCAATGGCGTGCGGAAGCGCTTCCCATGACCATCCTCTACCCGCACAGACAGCATCTCTCTCGTCGTCTTCAGGTTTTCATAGAGTGGCTCATGCTTTTGCTGAACCCCTTGCAAAACCCGGTTTGAAGAACCGTCTGTAGAGAGTGATTTGCAGGCATTGATGGTGTCTGCATTCGCAAGTTTTCTTGTCTGTCTTCTGGTTTTGGGAAATCGACATGCAGGCAGTGCTCAGAAACATGGCGTGTGGCGATCTGTATTCCGAAAAACGGATTATCAGATCCGTTTTTCGGGTTAACTGAGCGGCCACATTTGCCGCACTATATTATATGGCCAGTCAGAGGCGGAATTTACGCCCGCGCAGCCATCACGCCTTCCCGGACCCGCTGGCCAATCGTGGCGTCGATATGCGTCCAGTAATCGAATACGCGTGACAGGACAGGTTCTTCGACGCCCTGAAGCACATGTCCGACAATGGTGTTGACCAGCCGGTCTCGGGCGGCATCGTCCATCACACGATTGATCAGGACATTGGCCTGCCTGAAATCATCGTCATCCGGCCGCAGGGTATAGGCCGTGCGCACGAACGCGCCATCTGCGGCCCAGACTGCATTTTCCGGGAAACGTTGAGCGTCTGCTGCCGGACCGCCTTTGGAATTGGGCACATATGCCGGATCGTGTGCTTCCCGAACCCGCATGACGCCGCCTTTGGTGTATCCATGAACCGGGCATTTTGGCGTATTGACGGGAATCTGCTTGTAATTCACGCCAAGACGCGCCCGATGAGCATCGGCATAGGCAAATGAACGTCCCAGAAGCATCTTGTCCGGAGACAGGCCGGTGCCGGGCACGAAGTTATTGGGTTCGAAGGCAAGCTGTTCGATCTGGGTGTGGAAATCAGTCGGATTGCGGTCGAGAGTCAGCTTTCCCACCTCAATCAGCGGATATTCACCCTGTGGCCAGACTTTTGTCAGATCGAACGGATTGATGTGATAGGTTTTCGCATCCTCGTAAGGCATGATCTGCATCTTCAGCGTCCAGCTTGGATGATCGCCGCGCTTGATCGCCATATGCAGGTCACGACGATGATAATCAGCGTCTTCCCCGGCAATTTTGCCCGCCTGCTCCTGCGTCAGACACTTGATGCCCTGATTGGTCTTGAAGTGATATTTCACCCAGAAGCGCTCGCCCGATGCGTTGACCCACATATAGGTATGGCTGGAAAAGCCATCCATATGCCGCCAGCTTGCGGGAATGCCCCGGTCTCCCATCAGCCATGTCACCTGATGCGCTGTTTCAGGGCTGAGCGTCCAGAAATCCCACTGCATGTCATTGTCACGCAGGCCATTATCAACACGGCGCTTCTGGGAATGGATGAAATGCTGGAATTTCAGCGGATCACGGATGAAGAAGATCGGCGTGTTGTTGCCGACCATATCGAAATTGCCCTCTTCAGTATAAAATTTCAGCGCGAAACCGCGTGGATCGCGCCACGTGTCCGGGCTGCCGGCTTCGCCCGCTACCGTTGAGAAACGCGCTGCAATTTCAGTCACTGTGCCGAGCTGGAGAAATTTGGCGCATGTGTAACGGCTGACATCGTGTGTGACCTCGAATTTTCCGAATGCACCGCTGCCCTTGGCGTGCGGCTGACGATCGGGGATCATTTCGCGATTGAAGGCCGCCATCTGCTCGATCAGATAATGGTCGTGCAGAAGGATCGGCCCATCAGCGCCGACGGTCAGGGAATGTTCATCGTTTGAAACAGGAATGCCGGCTTCTGTCGTGTGGATTTTCTGGAGATGATCAGTCATTGTTTTCCTCTCAGAATGCGTGATCCATGCAGTAAACGCATTGTATCGTGCCGGGTTTTTTCTGAGGCAGCTATGTCTGTGAGATAGGGATTTTCAGGTAAAGGATGGATTTCGCATATTGATGTGCGGTGGTGATCGCTCTGATATGCTCACAGGATAAACGCATCCTCATGGGCGGGCCAACGCACTATGCGGTGAGCAATCTGCCGGATTCATCTTCCATCCAACAGGCTGGGTGTTGGCGCTTGGATAGTGTCAGGAAGATCAATGAAGCGCCGGCTCGTTATAACCCTGCCTCGGATATGCTCTCGGATTTAAGGTAAGCCCATGTGTGACAAGCGCACACACTCATAAACCTGTCACTTTCGACTCGCTTTCATAATTTTGTGACATTATGTTCTGTATGTCTAAGATTTCAAAGTGACAGAGCATACAATGATTTTCGGATACGCACGCACTTCCACACATGATCAGCAACACGGCCTTCAGGCTCAGATTGACGAACTGAAAGGGCAGGGATGTGAGCGCGTGTATTCCGAACAGGTGTCAGGAACGGAACGCACAAGACCTGAACTCACCAAACTTCTGGATAACCTCAGACAAGGCGATGTTCTGTATGTGACGAAGCCAGACAGGCTCGCCAGAAACACACAGCACCTACTCGAACTGATTGAACTGCTCGAACACAAGGGATGCTCACTTGTCATCCTGTCTATGGGAGGCACTCAGTTAGACACACGCAACGCAACTTCGAAACTGATGCTGACCATGCTTGGCGCAATCGCTGAGTTTGAACGCGCACTTATGAAAGAAAGACAACAAGAAGGAATTGCCAAAGCAAAGGAACAAGGCAAATATCGCGGAAGAAAGCCAACAGCTATGGCTCAATTACAGGACATTCAAAAGATGAAGTCTCAAGGTGTTTCTGTCACTGACATAGCTAAGAAGCTGAATATCTCCCGCATGTCAGTTTATAGGGCCTTAGATGAATAAAATTATTTGCGTGGGAGTAGCAGCATTTTCTTTTGTAATTGGCTTCCTGTTCTGTGCCTTTGTTTTCGTATTCTCAGGTGAGAACACCGACAAATGGGGTGATCTAGCCACATGGACTGGATCGGGCGTAGCTTTCTTGGCTCTGATAGCGGCGGTTTTTGCGGCGGTATGGAGTAAGCGTTCTTCTAATCAGACTATGGAGGATAATAGATACTTCTCACTTTTATCATTTATTCAAGTAAGAACTTTAGAGGTAAATGAATCTTTTAAAGAATTTACAAAAAAATTAGATAAACCTTTGAAATTTGAGGAAGTTCACTCAATATGTGACTCGTTTTCTGGAGAATTTAGAAGAATTTATAGTAATGTTTCTTTAACTGTAGGACATTCAAAAGTGAGTGAAGAAAAAAAGAACATTATCATGCTTGGGTTTTTTAGCGGAATTTCATACTCTCTCATTATGGAAATAATAGCTGGTTCTACAACCAAGAAATTTTGGGGGAATACGTCATACGGAGGTTTCTACTTTAAGAATTATAAGAAGAGCTATTCTGAGGTTAAGTCGCAAATCAGAAGACTCGAAATGTATGGAGAGCTTTTTGCAGCTTCTGATCGCGACGAATTGATAAGTTAAGTCTTCTTAGGGCGTAACATGTCCTTGTACTTTTCATTTGTGTTGTGGTCGTAGTGTGCTTCTAACATTTGCACACTCGTCCCTGTGTTCCTTGCTAGGCTCAGGACTCATTCTTTGAGATAGAAGATGAAGGATGCGGCGATGTGGATTGCTGACATGAATGTATGAGCGCAGCGATCATATCTGGTTGCGACACGCCGCCAGTCTTTTAGCTTTGCGAACATGTTTTCAATCAG
>JAAYUA010000171.1 GCA_012517935.1 Acetobacter sp.
AGGATGGTGAAGGTCTGAAAGATCCAGCGGCTTTCGCCCAGCGTCTTTCCGAACTGTTGACTGCCGCACGTTAAAAGCGGGTTTCAGTCGTAAAATGGAAAGAGCCGGATCTGATAAATGTCAGATCCGGCTCTTTTTTTATGTGTTGTTCGCCGATTAAAAACCGGGATGATTTTTGCTGTAAAATAGGCGGGTTTTCAGAAACCCGCCGTGTCGCGTTATTTCATGAAGCGACGAAGGCCATGTCCCTCGGATTTTTCATCAAGAATTGAGGGCTGAGAGGCCACGGTATAACGGTCCATGGCTTTCTGCCAGAAAGTGATATCCACATCATCAGCGATAGAAACCGTTGTCACGCCGCAGCGCAGCAGCATGTCATACTGATCCGGCAGGATATGACCTGTGGCACGGATATCGCCCTTGAAATGAAGATGCTCGCGCAAGGCACGAGCCTGACTGAAGCCGCGCCCATCACGAAACACCGGGAAGGTCAGCGCGATCAGTGACAGACGGTCGATGGCAGGACGCAATGTGGCCACTTCCATGTCCGGTGTCAGGATGACACCGACCTCATCCTTGGAGGCGCGGCCAAGAGCTTCGCTCAGGCGTGGTGCTGGAACAAGAACGGGACCGTTTTCAGGAATGGCCGCGTCGTCTGTGACGATCTGCCAGCGATCAGCGATAACATGACCTTTTTCAAGCAGCGGCATAGACAACTTCCTTGAATACAGCGGTTCCAAGACGCCGGTATGTATCGAGGAACCGTTCCTCAGGCTCCCGGCGCGTCAGGTAAAGGTCAACAAGGCGGGCAACCGCATCGACCGTATGATCTTCGCTCATGGCCGGACCAAGGATCTGTCCGACGGAAGCATCTTCTTCTCCGGATCCGCCAAGGGTGATCTGGAAGGCTTCTTCACCGCGCTTGTCGACGCCCAGAATGCCGATATGCGCCACATGATGGTGGCCACAGGCATTGATGCAGCCAGAGATGTTCAGCCTCAGCTCTCCGATTTCCTGTTGCAGCTTCGGATTGGCGAAACGGCTGCTGATCTTTTGCGCGATGGGAATGGAGCGTGCATTTGCCAGCGCGCAGTAATCCAGTCCGGGGCAGGCGATGATATCGGTCAGGAAACCGGCATTGGCTGTCGCCAGATCGGCCTGTTGCAGTGCGGTCCAGAGATCGTGCAGCTTGTCCTGACGGACATGGGCCAGAACTGCATTCTGAAAGTGAGACACACGAAGTTCACCGAAGCTGTAACGTTCCGAGAGATCGGCAAGTGTATCGATCTGGTCTGAAGTCACATCCCCCGGAATTCCGCCTGCGGGTTTGCAGGAGACAACAGCGGATATGTATCCGGGAATACGATGAGGATGGGTGTTGGTGCGAACCCATTCATCAAAAGCCGGGTTGGAAATACGCGCCTGACGGAATTCAGGCGGATCATTCTCAAGCGTTTCAAAATCGGGGTCGGCGAAACGTGCACGGATTCCAGCGACGATTTCCGGTTCCAGACGATATTTCGTGCGGTCCATCGTTGCGAATTCTGCGTTCACCTTTTCGAGGAAGCCTTCTGCTCCCAAAGCCTGAACAAGAATTTTTATGCGGGCTTTATATATATTATCGCGTCGTCCGTATTCATTATAAACGCGCAGAACCGCTTCCAGATAAGCCACCAGATCTTCTTCTGGAAGATCGTCCCGCAGGCGAACGCCCACAATCGGTGTGCGTCCAAGACCACCGCCAACCCAGACTTCAAAGACGGGGCGGCCATGCTCGCCGGGTTTTGCGATCAGGCCAATATCGTGAAAACGGGCGACCACGCGGTCTTGTGGGCTGCCGGAGATCGCGATTTTGAATTTGCGCGGCAAAAATGTGAATTCAGGGTGACGTGTGGACCATTGACGCAGGATTTCTGCATGCACACGCGGGTCCAGAAGTTCGTCAGCAGCGGCGCCTGCGAATTCATCGGAAGTTATATTGCGGATGCAGTTGCCGCTGGTCTGGAGGGCATGCATGTCCGCTTCCGCCAGCAGCGCCAGAATGGCTGGAGTATCTTCCAGCCGGATCCAGTTGAACTGCATGTTCTGACGGGTGGTGAAGTGGCCATAATCACGATCATATTCGCGGGCAATACGCGCCAGAACCCTGACCTGACGGGCATCGAGCGTGCCATAGGGCACTGCGATGCGCAGCATATAGGCATGTAGCTGGAGATAGAGACCGTTCATCAGACGAAGGGGCTTGAATTCTTCTTCTGTCAGGGCTCCGGACATGCGTCGGGCAACCTGATCGGAGAATTCTTCGATGCGTTCACGGAGGAATGTCCGGTCGACGCTGTCATAATTGTAACGCCCGACAGCCAATGGGGTCTGTAGCGCAGTATCAGTTGGCATGATGTGCTTCCCTGGCCGGGAATACGCCCGGAGCAAATTCAGGATGAACGGAAGGGCCGAAAGCACGGATTTTTTCACGTGCGGTTACGGGTTCCAGAGAGTCTGTGTCCGTGGAGAGCTGGACGCCATAGACACCCACCACACCTTGTTCCTGAGCCTGATGACGGAGAGAGATCAGGAGGGTTTCAACCTCTTCATTCGGCACAGGGGCGGCGTTGGAGATGCGCTCTTGCCACTGCCCCTGACTGTCACGCCAGACGACCAGGCCGTCAGACAGCCGATTGGCAGTGATGGCGCTCATTCCATCTGCATCGCGTCGGTTGCTTCTGATATCCACGGTTGAGACAGCCTCTCAATTAACTATTAGGTGTTGTGAAATATATAATATCACACAAAGGTGCGGTCTTGAATTGCTCGCTGAGCAAAAAAGGACGAATTTGCTCGAGAGTTATAGCTATTCTGCAACGTTCAGCAAATGACCGTTGCGGAAAAGCCGTGCTTTCGAAACATCGAAGCCGACCCGAGCATCGGCAGGCGGTGTGTGCCCTGGAGGAAGCAGGACTTCGAAATGACGTCCTTCGGTCGTTCTCGCTTCAATGCGCGAAAGGCCGTTCCGGTTTCCCAGAGAACGCCAGGTTGCGGTGCCTTTTTCTTCGACCAGCAGCATTTCATGTGGGCGAAGCATTGCTTCAGCCGGGCCGGGAGAAATGTTGGACACGGGGAATGACATCGCATTCGCGTCATCCGGCACAAAAACTGCCTGCCCATCCTGAATGGTGCAGTGACCCGGAAAAGTGAGTGTTTCTCCAAGAAATTCAAGGATGAACGGGGTGCGGGGGTGGGCATCAAGGCTGGTGCCATCACCGGTTTGAACCACTTTCCCGTTCTGCATGACAACAAGGAAATCAGCGACAGCAAGGGCTTCGTCCTGATCATGCGTGACCAGAATGGTTGTCAGCCCCAGCCGTTCATGCAGATCACGTACCCAACTGCGAACACGACGACGCACGACAGGATCAAGGGCACCGAAAGGTTCGTCCAGAAGCAGGAGCCTTGGCTGGATGGCCAGCGCGCGGGCGAGGGCAACACGCTGTCGCTGACCTCCGGAAAGCTGATGCGGCCATGCTCCACCCATGTTGGGCAGGCCGATCAGTTCCAGGAGTTCCTCGACGCGTCTTTTGATCTCGTCTGAAGACGGACGTTGGCTGGCAGGAAGAATATCGAGACCAAAGGAAATATTTCTGGCGACGGTCATATGGCGGAAGAGCGCATAGCTCTGGAAGACGAAGCCGATACGTCGTTCACGTGGGTTCAGATTCTCCATGGCCTGACCATCGGCCAGAATATGTCCTGACTGATAGGGATCCAGCCCCGCGATTGCACGTAGCAGGGTGGTTTTTCCCGCTCCGGAAGGTCCGACAAGAGCGGCAAAGCTGCCGTCCTCGACAGTGAAGGAAACTGAATCGAGAAGAAGCTGGTCGGGTTTTCCGCTTCTGCCGGAAATGCGGCGGGTCAGCGAATCAATCTGAACACTCATGTCAGGTCCGATACTACACCGGAAGTGGAATGCGAACGCGCTTCAAGCAGGGCGCGAACTCCAACTGTTCCCATGGCCATCATGGCAAGCAGTGCGGCCATGCTGAAGGCCGCCACACTCTGGTAACTGTTATAAAGGGTTTCAATATGCAGGGGCATCGTTTCGGTCATTCCCGGAATATGTCCGGAAATGACTGAAACAGCTCCAAATTCTCCCATGGCACGGGCTGTTGTCAGCAATATGCCGGAGACCAGAGCCCATCGGGCTTCGGGCAAGGTTATATGCAGGAGAATATGCCAGAAGCCCGCCCCGAGAAGGGCCGCGGCTTCTTCTGTGTCCCGTCCTTGCTGTTCCATCAGGGGCAGCAGGGTGCGGGCAACATAGGGGAATGTGACGAAGAGCGTCGCCAGAAGGATGCCAGGCCATGCAAATGCAATGGTGATGTTGTGACGGATCAGGAAGTCTCCCCACCAGCCTTGAGCGCCAAACAGAAGCAGCCAGATCAGGCCGGAGACGACCGGAGATACGCTGATTGGAAGCTCGATCAGGGAAATGAGCAGCGCGCGACCGGGGAATCTGTATTTGCTCAAAGCCCATGCCGACAGGGTTCCACAGATGGCATTGATGCTCACCGCGATGACGGTGATGAACAGGGTGAGGCGGATTGCCATCAGGGCGTCTGGCATCAGCAGGTTCTGAATGGCGGCGACAAAGCCGGAATGCAGGGCTTCTGCAAAAATCAGAATGGGCGGGATAATGAGGATCAGGATAACGATCATCCAACTCATCACCGCCAAAGAGAGTCCGGGTAGCCCCTTGGTGCGGCCGTTGCTCACGGTGTGTCTCCGACAATCAGGCCACGGGAGACATGGCGACGCAGGAAAGAAACCGCGATCAGGCAGATCAGGGAGGCGATCAGGAGCAGGAGCGCGATGGATGTCGCACCAGGATAATTGAATTCCTGCAGGCGCACGACAATGAGAAGAGGCGCTATCTCGCTGAAAAAGGGCTTGTTGCCAGCGATAAAAATAACGGACCCATATTCACCGATACCACGTGCAAAGGCGAGACCAAATCCGGTCACGGTTGCAGGCAGGAGCGGGGGAAGGATCACGCGCAATGCGATTTGCCAGTTACGCGCGCCGAGCAGCATGGCTGCTTCCTCGAGATCGAGGGGCAGTTCCCTCAAAACCGGCTCAATACTGCGGACAATGAAGGGCAGGCCGACAAACATGAGGGCGATGACAATGCCCGCGGGAGTAAAGGCAACCTGAATTCCGATTTTCGCCAGCAGACTGCCGATCCAGCCATTGGGTCCATAAAGCGTGGCGAGAGTGATTCCAGTGACTGCGGTTGGAATTGCAAAGGGAAGATCGATCAGCGCATCCATGATTCGACGGCCGGGAAGATCAACGCGCGCAAGTGTCCATGCAAGGATCAGTCCTGCCGGGATGTTGGCCAGTGCTGCCAGTGCGGCGCAGGAAAAGCTGGTGCCCAGAGCAGCGAACATTCTGCTGTCATGCAGGGTTGCCAGCATGGCTGCCGTTCCATCCTGCCATGGTCGCAAGATGAGTGCTGACAAGGGAAGAAGAACAAGCAGCCCCAGCCACAGCATCAGGACGCCCATAGAGAGGCCAAACCCCGGTAGAATGTCGCGTTGAGACCGGTGGCGGGAAAAGAAAGGAATTCTGAATGTCACTGGCTGATGATCTGATCAAAAAGTCCGCCGCTGGCGAAATGTTTTTTATGAACGGCTTTCCAGCCACCCAGAGATGCAATGTCGAATGTCGGAACGTAAGGGAACGTTTCCTTGAACTGGGCGGCGACTGCCGGATCGGCGGGACGGAAATAATGCTTTGCACCTATGGCCTGGGCCTGGGGCATGAACAGGAAGTCGAGGTAAGCCTGTGCAGCTTCCTGTGTTCCGTGGGCTTTCACGTTCCGGTCGATGAGTGCGACGGGAGGCTCGGCGATGATCGTCACTGAAGGCGTGACGATGTCGAATTTATCTGGGCCGAGGTCTCGGGCGGCGAGCAAGGCTTCATTTTCCCACGCCAGTAGAACATCACCAAGGCCGCGCTGAACAAAACTGTTTGTCGCACCGCGTGCACCGGCGTCCAGAACCGGGACATGGGCAAACAGCTTTTTCATATAAGCCTGCGCGCTGGCGTCTGAACCTCCTGGCTGCTGCAAGGCCCAGCCCCATGCGGCCATATAGTTCCAGCGTGCGCCCCCTGGGGTTTTGGGATTGGGCGTGATGACTTTCACATCGTCACGGACCAAATCGTCCCAATCCCTGATGTTTTTGGGGTTTCCCTTGCGCACGAGAAAAATAATTCTACTGCTGAATGGTGTTGAATTGTAAGGCAGACGCTTTTGCCAATCATGTGGCAGCAAGCCGTAATCAGCCAGTATGTCGATATCACGGGAAAGCCCCAAGGATACGACATCGGCCGGAGCGCCTTCCAGAACCGCCCGTGCCTGAGCCCCGGATCCCCCATTGGAGGTCAGGGCAGAGAGAGGCATCTGTGGGTGTTCGGAAGTCCAATGCTCCTGGAAAAGGGAGTTGATGTCTCTGTAGAGTTCACGTGTCGGGTCGTAGGACACGTTCAGCAGCGTCATTGTGGCGTGAGCGGATCGGCCAGGAAACAGTAATGCGCAGGCAAGAGCTGCTCCACCGCCAGCGAAAAGGGCACGACGTGTGTGCCTTGTTGATGAACTGGCCGAGGGCTTCATTCTGCGTGTTCCACAATGAACGATGAAAAATCGTCATTTCTGAACCCAATGTAAGGTCATTTTACCACGCGTTCAAGTGGGCGAATGGGAAATAACAACGGTTAAGAATAGTATATTTATGCAATCGGGAAGTGACAGGCGACATGATGTCCATGCGTCAATTCGCGCAGCTCGGGTCTTTCCTGTCCGCAGCGTGGCTGGGCAACAGGGCAGCGTGTGTGAAAGCGGCAACCAGATGGTGGAGATATCGGACTGGGCACATCACCACGCAGGACAGGATTGCGTGCGCTGCCTGAAATCTCAGGGCGCGGAACCGATGCGATCAATGCGGCGGTATAGGGATGAGCAGGGCTGTGCATCACCTGATCGGCTTGTCCCAGTTCGACAACGGCACCGAGATACATCACGGCGACCCGATCGGAAATCTGGCGCACAACGGCAAGATCGTGGGCGATGAACACATATGTCAGGCCGAGTTGCGCACGCAGATCGGAAAACAGATTGACGATCTGCGCCTGAACAGACACGTCCAGAGCGGAGACAGGCTCATCTGCAACAATCAGACGCGGGGATAATGCCAGAGCACGGGCAATATTGATGCGTTGCCGCTGGCCACCGGAAAATTCATGCGGATAACGAAGAAGGGCTGCTTCCGGCAGGCTGACGAGCGTCATGAGTTCGCTCAGTCTTGCGCTGATTTCTTCACGACCGTGAGGACTTCCGTCCTTGCGCCGATGAACACGGAGAGGTTCTGCGATCAGATCCCCCACGCGGCGTCGTGGATTCAAGGAGGCGTAGGAATCCTGAAACACCATCTGCATTTGAGGACGCATTGAACGGAGCGTCCGCTGCTTCAGGTGAGTGATTTCCTGCCCGTTAAAGGTGATGCTGCCTGAGGTGACATCGGCAAGGCGCAGAAGACAACGTCCAAGTGTTGATTTCCCGCAGCCAGATTCTCCGACAAGGCCGAGGACTTCGCCAGCATTTACATTCAGAGACACATCATCAAGCGCACGAAGTGTTTGTCCTCGCGGCAGGTGGTAGTCTTTCCGGAGATTGCGGGCTTCGAGGAGGGGAGAATTCATCCGAGAAATTCCGTTTCCGGCAACAGAACGCAGGCGGCTCCATGTCCGTCATTCCCGGATATGAGCGATGGCAGGGTCGCGCAGGCGGGACGCACAAACATGCAACGTGGCGCGAATGCGCAGCCAGCGGGACGTTCCGCCGGGGCTGGGGGCTGACCAGGAATGGAAGGCAGTCTTTCGGGGCGTGGACCATCAAGCGGAGGAATGGAAGCCAGAAGACCCTGTGTGTAAGGATGCAGAGGGTTGGTGAACATGGTTTTTACGGAACCGCGTTCTGCGATGCGACCGGAATAGAGCACGATCACATTGTCACAGGTTTCGGCCACAACGCCCATGTCATGGGTGATGAGAACAATTGAAGAGCCATAATCATCGCGGAGATGTCGGATCAGATCGAGAATCTGCGCCTGTACGGTCACATCCAGTGCTGTGGTCGGTTCATCCGCGATCAGCAATGAAGGATTGCAGGACAACGCCATGGCAATCATCGCGCGTTGTCTCAGTCCACCTGATAATTGGTGAGGATAGCGATTGGCCGTGCGTTCAGGATCGGGAACGCCCATATCGCCGAGCAGACGCACAGTGCGGGCCCGCGCATCCCTGCGTCCCAGTTTTTCATGGACCCGGATTTGCTCATCAATCTGCCAGCCGATTGTGTAAACTGGTGTGAAGGCTGTCATCGGGTCCTGAAAGATCATGGAAATCTCACGCCCGCGTATGCCGCGCATGGCACGGTCACTCAGTCCGATCAATTCCTGCCCCCGAAAACGGGCTGAGCCTGAAACCTTCATGCCGGGCGCGTCCAATAGTCCCATAAGCGCCATGACGGTGATGCTTTTACCTGAGCCGGACTCCCCAACCAGTCCCAGGATTTCTTTGCTTTCCACAGAAAAAGAGACGTTTTCGACAATCGGGATCTGACGTCCTCCTGATGTGAAGGAAACGTGCAGATTGCGGACATCAAGCAGGGGCATGTCAGCGTCCATCACGCACCCTCGGGTCCAGAGCGACATAGACGAGATCGACCACGGCATTGGCAAGGACGACGAAAACGGCAGAATACATCACGCTGGCCATGATGAGAGGGAGATCAAGTCCGGAGAGAGCCTGATAGGTCAGGCGACCAACACCCTGAAGACCAAAGACGACTTCCGTGAGCAGAGCACCACCTCCAAGAAGTTGGGCAAAGTCCAGACCGAAGAGCGAAACGAAAGTGATCATGGAGGTGCGCAATCCATGCCGGATCATGACGCGGGAGGGAGACAGTCCTTTTGCACGTGCGGTGCGCATGAAGTCTTCGCCGGACACGGCAACCAGATCGGAGCGCAGCACGCGTCCATAAATCCCGATGAACATGACGGCCAGAACCATCCATGGGATAATCAGGGCGCGGAACCAGCCGGATGGACTTTCAGTGAATGGGATATAACCCGGTCCGGGAACCCATGAGAACATCCATGTATCGTGCCAGCGGGCCTGAGTGATCAGGTTGGCGACTTGTCCCAGCCAGAAAACGGGGATGGAGATGCCAAGAAGTCCGGCCATCATCAGTCCGCGATCAAGCCATGTGCCCCGGAAACCTGCGGCAAGAGTTCCGGTCAGAACTGAAGCAGCGACCCAGATCAGCGCTGCTCCGCTGACGAGGGAGAGCGTTATGGGTGCAGCCTGAATGATTTCAGGGACCACAAGCTGTCCGCGATTTGTATAGGAAGCGAGATCACGTGTGATGAAAAGTTTTTTCATCATCGTCGCATATTGCATGGGCAGTGGACGGTCGAAACCATATTCGTGCCTTACGCGCTCCATGGTTTCGGGCGAGGCATTCTTGCCGGCAATGCGGGATGTTGGATCGGCTCCGGGCGTTGCGAAGAATACGGCGAAGATCAGAACGGAAATCCCGAACAGGACAAACACTGTCTGCCCCAGACGACGGCCAAGGGACATGAGCATCAGCCGTTCCTCCGGCTGGTTTCCCTGATATCCAGCGCATCCCGGAGGCCATCGCCGAAGATGTTGAGCGCCATGACGGTGATGATGATGGCAAGACCGGGGGCGATGGCCACCATCGGTCGGGTGTAGATCAATCCTTCTCCGTCCTGAATGATGGTGCCCCATGATGCTGCTGGCGCCTGTACGCCAAGAGACAGAAAGGACAAGGAGGATTCCGCCAGAAGTGCAAGGGCTGTCAGAAGCGGTGCAAGGACGATCACCGAAGGCAGAATGTTGGGCAGGATATCGCGCAACAGGATACGATATTCCGGAACGCCCAGGCTGCGTGCGGCAAGAACGAATTCGGCGTTACGCAGGGTCATGACGCGCCCCCGGATGGGGCGTGCTGCATATGGCACGTAAACGAGGGCGATGATGAAAATTGGTACAAGAAGACTGTTGCTGCTGATTGTTATGGGCCCAATGTGCAGACCCTGCGTAATAGTAACAATCGAGAGTGAGATTGCGAAAAGATAGACCGGGACCGCCCACATGATGTCCATCAGGCGGGAGAGAATGATGTCGATCACGCCACCGGAAAAACCGGCGGAGATGCCAACCGCTGAAGCCATGATGATGCAGAGCAGAGCGGCGCTGAAGGAAATCAGGAGAGAATTACGACCACCATAAAGAAGGCGGGAAGCCAGATCGCGTCCCTGACTGTCTGCGCCCAGCAGATAGGACCGGGGATGCCATGTTGGTCCGATGGGGGAAAGTCCCAGATGCAGCGGATTGTCATTGGGTTGCATGATGTCCGTTTCCTGACCATTGACGGTCAGGGTGCCGGCCACATTCGATATGAACGGATCTGTCCGGGCGATATGGTGCGCATAAAATGGTGCGAACACACAAAGCAGAATGACAAGCAGCAAAACCCCCAGACAGCTCATGGCTGAACGATTGGAGATAAGGGCGCGTGTTGCCTGAACCCATGGACCGGCGGTGGTTTGTCCGGAAGAGGAAATCATGAAACCTGCATTACTGAAGCTGGAACCTTGAAAAAATGATCTGGTATATGGGCGCGGTAACCTCTCCCTGGACCCGTGACGACAGTAATGTAACCCAACGGACCTGAGCCAGTGGCACTGTCGGTGCACCCGCCATCAGTTCTCGGTCTGCTGCTGCCCACAGATGGTCTCCTGCTTCCTGATCCTTGACGGCGACGGCTCTTGCCTGAGCCATCAGCAGATCCGCCCCTTGATCGCAGTAACCTGACATATTGAGTGAATTATCGGAATGGGGGTGAAACGTTTTACATGAAAGAAGTGTTTCGAGATAGCTGGAGGCCGCCGGATAATCAGCGTTCCAGCCCGTGAGGGCGACCTGCACACGATTGTCGCTGTTCTGGACATATGGGAACTGAACCGCCTGAACCATGGAGCGAACCGAAGCAATATATCCCAGGCGGGCGAGGGTGCTGCGCAGTTCATTGGCCATGGCCAGATATCCGGGGGTCTGAGGCGAGACAATGATGACTTTCTGCCCGGCTGTTCCGCTTTCGGTTATCAGTTTGCGCGCCTGCTCCATATCGGGTTTTTCCCACTCAGGGGCGGGATCCGAGGGAGAAGCCCCCTTGGTCCACATGCATGCAGGTTCGAACCCCGGAGCTCCTTGCGGAATCATCTGACAGGCAGGAATGGCAACTGCTGGGCCACCATTATGAATAACCATGGCACGCCGACTGACGGCATAATTGAATGCCTGTCGCGCCTTTAAATTATCAAATGGGGGTGTGTTAACATTCAGTGCTGCATAATAAAGATTCAGAAAATCAACCAGTCTGACGCGCGAGGTGAAATGCTGGCCAAGTTCTGACAACCGGTCGAGGGGCACGTTTTCAGCCATCCAGTCAAACTGCCCGTTCTCGATTGCAGTGACCTCACTTTCGGGTTCAAATCCGAAACGATAAATGATGTGGTCCGGATATCCGGCGGGTTGCGCAAGGGCATCCCATTGCCGGAACCATGTGTTGCGTTCGAGACGCATTTCAGAATTCGGATTGTATGAAGTAATGCGGTAAGGGCCGGTTCCGGGCGGGGCGTTATTGCCGGTGTCATTGACCGATGTATTTTCCGGAAGGATGACGGCATGTCCGAAGGCCAGTCGGTCAGGGAATTCGGGATCTGAATGTGTCAGATGGAAAACGATTGTCCCTGTTTCCTTGTCTGCCACCACGCCTCCATCCAGTGTGCAGCGTTTGGGCTGATGCAGGCAGAGCGAACCACCGATGATATGGCTGAAATAAGGTCCGGCAGTTGGACTGTTGACCTTGAAGATGCGCTGCATGGACGCGACGACATCATCTGTGGTCAGAAGTTTTCCTGTAGAAAAATAGATATTCTTGCGAAGATGGAAGCGCCAGGTGCGACCGTCATCAAGCTGTTCGGGTTGACCATCAGCCAGATCAGGAACGGCGTGTCGTCGCAGGGGGCCCGGTGCTTTTGCGAAGGTCATGAGACCATCATAAACAACGGCTTCAACCTGCAACATCGGAGCGAGATAGTTTACCTGAGGATCTGCTGATCCTGGTGCGCTTTGCGCTGTCAGCTTCAGTGTTCCGCCAGCGTGTTCTGCTGGACGGAATGTCCCGTTCGGTGTGGACGCCGGGTCTGCATCAGCAGAATGCACGGCGCCACCAGTCATGAAGAAGACGATCAGAAAACTGACGACAAAACAGCGCAACATTTATAATCCATGCATAAGAACCATCAAACGCTGGCGCATTTCATCCGCATCAGCGTTTGAGGATATTGTGCCTGCATAATGCCCCTCTGGATTCATGATTACTATTTGAGGGGACATTTCGTAAGTATATTCAAAGTCAGGATCCGGGTTCCGTTTCACAGGTGCGTGAAATTCTTTGGCTACAGCTTCGAGTGTCGCGGGAGAACCGCTTCCGGCGACAATCTTTGCCGGAAATTTCAGGGCATATTGCCTCAGACGTTCGGAACTGTCTCTTTGCGGATCAAGGCTGATGAACATGGGAACGATACTGCTTCCCTTTGGATCGATGGTCTTCACCGCTTCACTCAGGTTGTTCAGCATGCGATCGCAGGCATCAGCAGTGCAGTGTGTTGCACCGAATGTGACCAACAGCCAGCGGCCGTAAAAATCGGAATTGCTCATTGTTCCATCTGAAGAGTCCATCAGACGGAAACGTCCCCCGATTTCATTGCCTCCGCTGGCAACCATGGGTCCCATGCGATCAGATATTTTGAACGCACCATATCCTGCACCACCGGCAACGATCATGATGCCGATGATCCATGCGAGGATCCGCCATTCACGGGCTTTCATCAGTGGGCTTCTCCCCAGCTATTCCCGATCCCGGTTTCAACGACGAGCGGCACAGAGATTTTCACAGCATTTTCCATCATGTTTTTTACAATCTCAGCAGTCTTCACCGCTGCATTTTCATCGACTTCCAGCAGAAGTTCGTCGTGAACCTGCAAAAGCAGGCGCGCTGGCAGTCCCGCATTCTGCAAGGCGGGCTCAAGCGTGATCATTGCCTTTTTTATAATATCGGCAGCGCCACCCTGTAATGGTGCGTTGATGGCCTGCCGTTCGGCATAATTGCGTCGGGCGGCACTTTTTTCGACGATCCCCGGCACGAAACAGCGCCTGCCGAATGGGGTCAGCACATAACCATATGTTCGTGCTTCTTCTTTTCGTGCTTCCATATAATCACGAATTTCAGGATAACGGGCAAAATATGCGTCGATATAACTCTTGGCTTCTCCCGGAGCGATGCCGAGCTGTTTTCCAAGTCCGAACGCGGAAATGCCGTAGATAATTCCGAAATTGATAGCCTTTGCACGGCGGCGCACCATCGGGTCCATGCCTTCCAGAGGAATTCCGAAAACTTCCGATGCGGTTCTCGCGTGGATGTCCTGCCCGAGTGCAAAGGCTTCCTTCAACGCGGCTATGTCCGCCACATCCGCCATCAGACGAAGTTCGATCTGGGAATAATCGGCGGAAACCAGTTTTTTCCCGGGCGCAGCGATAAAGGCTTTCCGGATGCGTCCACCTTCTTCTGTTCTTATCGGAATATTCTGGAGATTTGGATCATTGGAAGACAGGCGGCCTGTCGAGGTGACAGCCATCTGGAAAGAGGTATGAACTCTTCCGGTCTCAGGATCGACCTGCGCGACCAGCGCATCGGTATAGGTGCTTTTGAGCTTTGCCAGCTGTCGCCAGGCCAGAATTTGCTCAGGCAGTTTTTCTCCTCGGTCAGCCAGATCCTGCAAAACACTGGAATCCGTGCTCCAGGCACCGCTCTTGCTGCGTTTTCCGCCGGGAAGATTCATTTCGTCGAACAGGATTTCGCCAAGTTGCTTTGGAGAGGCAACATTGAAATCACGGCCTGCGAGCTGATGGATGTCGCGTTCCATCACGACCATACGTTCGGCAAAATCGGTGGAAAGTCGACGCAGCTCCTCGACATCGACCATGATGCCGCATTGTTCCATCCGCGCCAGAACCGGGATGAGGGGGCGCTCGATCTGTTCGTAAAGAGCAAGGGATTTGTTCGTGCGCAGAGTGGGGTGCAGTATCAGCCACAGACGCAGGGTGACATCGGCATCTTCGGCCGCATATTCCGTTGCGCGATCAACCGGCACCTGTGTGAAGAGGATCCGTTTGCGACCCGTTCCTGTGACTTCGTCATAGGAAATTGGCTTGTGGGCAAGGTGCAATTCTGAAAGTTCATCCATGCCCTGGCCGTGCTCTCCGGCTGATTGGGCATAAGAGATGAGCATGGTGTCATCAACGGGAGCGATGGGGGCTGCGCCAGCTTTGCTGAAGATCAGCAGGTCGAACTTCGCATTTTGGAAAATCTTGAGTATCGATGGATCGGTAAAAAGAGGCTCCAATACTTGGAGCGCTTCTTCAGCCGTCATCTGAAGCCCCGTCGGGCTGTCCAGAGTTCCTTCATGAAGGAAGGGAACGTAGCAGGCTTTTCCCGGTGCTGTCGCCAATGACAGTCCGACCATGCGCGCGCGCAGGGGGTTGAGCCCGTCTGTTTCCGTGTCGACAGCGCAAATGCCGGTTTTGCGTGCTTCTGCAACCCAAGAGGCAAGAGAGGCAGCATCCCTGACGGTTTCGTAAGGTCCATAGGCTGCCGTCATGGCGGCAGAATTTACGATTGGCTGCTCAGATGCCGTTTCTTTCCGGGTATTCACCGGTTGAGGCTGTGGATGTGAGGACTGACCGTTGGGTGATAGCTTGAGACGGAGGGAACGAAAGCCCATACGGTCGAGCCATTCGCTCAGAACCGCGGTGTCCGGTTCACGCACGCCCAGTTCATTGATGGCCTGAGGGAGTTGGAGGTCATCACGCAGCGTCACCAGTTGCAGTGAAAGCCGCGCGGCTTCTGCGTGCTCGATCAGGGAATCCCGGCGTTTTGAGGCTTTCATTGAAGGAGCCGCGGCCAGAATGGCTTCAAGATCGCCATACTCTTTCACAAGAGCGGATGCCGTTTTGGGGCCAATCCCGGGAACCCCCGGAACATTGTCGGTTGAGTCCCCCATAAGGGCCTGCACATCAATGACCTTATCCGGTGTTACGCCGAACTTTGTCTCAACTTCCGCAAGTCCGATTGATTTCTGTTTGATCGGATCAAGCATGTCGATCCTGTCATCCAGAAGCTGCATCAGATCCTTGTCGGAAGAAATGATGGTGCAGCGACCGCCTTGGGCTGCAACCTTGCGGGCATAGCTTGCGATCAGGTCGTCAGCTTCAAATCCCTCCAGTTCGATGCCGGGCACGCCAAATGCTTTGGTTGCCTCTCGGATCAGGGCGAACTGCGGGACCAGATCTTCTGGTGCAGGTGGTCTGTGTGCTTTGTAGTCAGGATAGATTTCGGAACGGAACGTCTTTCGTCCGGCATCAAATATAACGGCCAGATGCGTGCCAACATGCTCCCGCATCAGGCGGCTCAACATGTTTGAAAAGCCATACACGGCGTTCACCGGAACCCCTTCGGGGTTTGTCATTGGGGGAAGCGCGTGGAAGGCACGAAAAATAAAGCCGCTCCCGTCGACGAGGACGAGATGCGGCTGAGCAGTATTATGCATGTGGACTCAGTGTGCGTTGTCGTGAACAGCGTTCGGATCAAGTATAAACAGCCGGGAGCAATAGGGGCAGACATTCTGCTCACCACCGATTTTCAACCAGACTTTAGGATGTCCGAGCTGGCCGAGCCCTCCATCGCAAGAAATGCGTCTTGTATGAACGATGATCGTCTCTACATGCCCAAGGCGAGGTTTCGGGGATGGATTAACAGGTTGAATCAGCATGATGAAGGCTCCTGTCCGCTATGATCGTTGGCCCGATGGGCATCTGAACTGTTTTGATGATACGCAGGAATGACGTGAGTTCAAACTGTCCTTCTGTCACAAAAGGCTGCATGTCTGCTTTTCACATACGCCATGCGCGCCGGGTTGCGTTGTTTTTATCATTTTTGATGCTGAGCAACTGTGCACGAGAGCCCGTTATTAATGTTCCTCCACATTATGCCCGGGAAGCGCGTCTGGTGCCGCCAGACACAGAACTGCTCATGTCGGATGGGGCACATATTCCCCTGAGAATATGGCTTCCTGAATGTTCCCCGCGCGTGGTTGTGCTTGCCATTCACGGTTTCAATGACAGCCGGGATGCGTGGGAGGAAAGCGCCGCGTGGTTCACAAAGGCGGGGATCGCCGTTGTCGCGCCGGATGTGCGCGGTTTTGGTGGAACTGCGGAACGGGGACATTGGGCGGGAGAAAAGCGTCTTCTGGACGATATTTCAGCGGAGATAGACTGGATTCACCATCATTGGCCGGATGCCGGAGTTGTCTTGGCGGGAGAAAGCATGGGGGGAGGGCTTGCCATGCTGGCCATGGCTCAACCGCACTCTCCCGAGGTTGATGGTGTGATACTCTTGGCTCCTGCCGTTTGGTCCGTAGGTTTTTTGGCGAATATTCCGGTTACGCTGGCTGCGGCGTTACGTCCATCAGGGCTTGTGACTGGGCGTGAGTTGCCGGTGCATGTCACAGCCAGTGACAATGTGCGTGCATTGATTCGTCTGTATTTTGATCCATTAACCATTCACGCGACACGTTTGGATACTTTGCATGGCCTGATCGGAATGATGGGGCATGCCGCCCAATCAGCTTCAAGGATCCGGACGCCCGTCCTTCTTGTTTATGGGACCAATGATCAGTTGATCCCGGCGGATGCTGTTCATGATATGTTGGAAAGGGCAGGGAAAAACTGGCGTATTGATATCGTCCCGGGAGGGCATCATCTTCTACTGAGGGATCGGGGTGGGCAGAGAGTTGCGGAAGATATGGTTGCGTGGATGCTGACTTCTGATGCTTTTCTCCCGTCAGGAGGAGATATCAGCGCAGGGATCTGGAACTCGATGTCTGAGGGCAACAGAAAATTATTTTTCCTGCTTCCTTCGCGTCTTGATGGGCTTGCTCCGGAATGATGTCTGGGTTAGGGAGTGCGGGCGGGACCTGTAGCTCAGCTGGATAGAGCGTTGCCCTCCGAAGGCAAAGGTCGAAGGTTCGAATCCTTTCAGGTCCGCCAGAATCCCTAAAAAACCCCAAAAGTCAGCCACTTTTTCCAAGGTTAGACACCTTTATTTTTTAGGGTTAGACACTCGCGCCAATTTTGAGATGGCCGCTTCAGCCAGTTTCTTCTGCTCTACGGCCTTCGTGTAGCGGCTGATTTCGCTCAGAGTCTTGTGCCCTGTGATCGCAGCAATCTGATGTGTAGTGCATCCCGCCTCAGCCAGTCGTCGGGCGGCAGCCTTGCGTAATCCATGTGGTGAGCAGCGATCCGGGAGACCTGCCTTCCGGCACCAATCGCTGAACACATTGTAGAATCCGTTCACTGAAAGAGCGTTCCCTCTGGCTCCGGTGAGATATGTCTGTGTTTTCCCGGACCATGCATCCAGTTCGCGTTGGAGATCCGGGTGAATCGGTATCATGAGGGAAACGCGAGTTTTCTGTTGAGTGATCTGAATCGTGTTGCCAGACACATCGGCCGGGCCAAGGCGCACGACATCAGATCGTCTCTGTCCCGTGTAGAGCAACATAGCGAATCCGAGTCTTTGATAGGATCCTGTCGGCCAGTATTTCTCGTAAATGGAGATTTCAGCGTCTGTCCATGAGTGAATCCCTGATGATCGATGCCGAGGGGCCACAATGCCGCTGGTAGGGTCATCCTCTCTCCAGGAGAGTTCAATGGAGAACTGCATGAGCTGTTTTAACAGGCGCAGTATGCGGGTTGCTGTTGTTGGAGATCCGGCTCCTATCCGCTCGACAATGGCGCGCACATGTTTGCTCTGCATCTCGTGTGACGGGAATTGAGAGAAGCTCTGCTCCCTTATGCGGCTAAGTAGTCGCAGGTAGACCGCTCGCGTGCTGCCTTCCAATGCCAGAAAGCGGGGAGATTTTGTCCAGAGAATGATCAGTTTCTCCAAACTGCGCTCAGGTATCGGTCTGACCCCGATTTCGATCCTGTTATCTCCGTCGGAGAGAGCCGTTTGATATGATTCCAAGAATTTTTCATCCTCGATATCAGGAAGACGGACTGCCCTGAATCCCTTTCTTCTGAAGTAATATCGGGTTTTCCCGTGTCGATCCCGATAAACCTTCAGGTATTTCAATGATAATTTTAGCAAATTGAATCCCACACATTCGCAGGCGTGCTTGAAATATCCCGTCCAGCCTTCAGGCGGATATAGGCAAGAATGTCAGAGCGCAGCCATATGCGCCGTTTTCCAAATATCTTTACTGATGGAAGCTCATTTTCCTGAATGCTGCGCAAGCTGCTTTGCGAAATTCTGAGCATATTGGCAGCTTCTTTGGCGTTCAGGCATTGAACCTCATCGGCGCTGCTCATCTCAAACCTCCCAGATCCTTCACTGCACAAACAACAGCCCGATCCGGCGCGCCTATACTCCACGCCCCCAGATCAGCAGCGGCATTGCATTCCATGACGCTGATTTTTGCATCATCTCGCGATGCTCTGATGCAAATGACATCTCCAATCCGGATGCCGAATATTAGGGGAGGGGTCATACACCATACTCCGGCACCAAGGAGAGAGCGACATCCTTCCCCAACTGTGTCAGGCGGAAGTAAGCCATATCGGCTTCCCATCCAGACGAAGCTTTCATGATTCCGAGTTTTTCGACCGCGCACAGATCAGGATTTTTGCGTCCTGTATAATAATGATCCCGATATCCAGATTTCTCTGGATGGTATTCGTCATAACCAAATGCATGGAGAACACAGTGAATCTGCTTATCCGTCATCTGATGTGCCAATGGATGACGTTCTGGCAGTGTTACATCATGATCTTGGGCTCTGAGCACAGTGATATCTGAAATTTTTATCTCATCGTCAAAATCACGGGTCATCAGGAGCATTTTATATCGTGCCTTTCCTGCATTGGGCGCATAGAGAATATCAACTCCGTCACAACCCTTGACGGATGCCCGCCATACTTTGCGAATTCGGCCCGTGCTATTGTGTTTGGTCATGCGGGGATCTCTTGCGCGGGTGTTCCATGCGGCGGCGGCCTCTTCTTGGGTCTGATAACCACCAACGATCCCTCGATTATTCACGCCGCATCTTTGGCAATTCACCGAGTGAGCTGTGGTTACAGGCGTTCCATCTGAGAACCATGCGCTTGGCTCTTCTCGTGGCGAATATGTTGTTGTCCCGAATGACGCTTTTCCGCAGCACATAGGGCATGGCTTCAGTTCCTTAATCATGCCATCTCCTCCAGATCACTCACCCCATGTATAACGGCGTTGCAAACTGTAGGCATCATCCTGTTGATTTCCATTTCCGCGCTCTCAGCGTGGCGGATATACATCTCTTCATCAGCATGATTCCCGCTTTCCCGTGCCATACGCTCGCAGTTGCGTAACCAGATTGAATTCTTCCGAAGCACGGAAACCCGCTGTTGGATGATGAAAGGAGATGCGTGGAATGCCGCTGGAATCAGGGCAAGCCGGGAGTGTGCAGACGTTACGCCTGTTATATTGGTCATTTGTTTTTCTCTCAGATCAGAGTGTAGGCGTTTGCGATTTCAAGTAATCGCGTGTGTTTACAGAAAACCCACAAGAACAAGTAGAGCTGCATAGCTGATGCAGTAGATCAGAGTGCTGAGCAGGATCATGCCGATGCTCATGCGCAGAAAATCATTCCTCATAATGATGCGCCGCCATTCCTAATAATGCGATCGCCGTCGCATGTTTCGCAAATCCGATAGGCAGGAACGGTCTTTCGCGAAAGAAGATCGCCGCCTGTCCATGTTCCCAGTATCCAGCCTTGCGCGATGCCGTTTTTCCCTTTGCAATTCGGGCAGCGGCGTATCGGCAAAGTTATGGCGAGGTGGCAGGTCATGCGGCGCTCAATTCTGCTGCTACAGAAATAAGCTGCGCAAAGTTACGGATCGTTGCTGTCTCGCTCACCCATACCTCCTGTCGGTGGTGATGGGGTTAAGTTAGATATTCCAACATTTCACGTCAAGAGAAAAAGTTGGAAAAACTAACATCCTCTTTTTGTCTGCCATTCCCTTGATCCCTGACTTCTATCGGGAGCGGAACACAACAAGAACAAAATGTCCGGGATCAGGCCATGGCAGCTACAGAACGAATCATCTTTCAACCGTATGTCTGGCGAAAGTCGGGTAGACGCACGATTCTTGAGTCCGGCGCAGCAGTAGTGTGCCGAGACGCTGAGGATGCATTACGCAGAATTGAGAAAGTGAGTAGTGGCCAGCTCAGCGTGGCCGGAGCTCAGGTTGTCCGCATGGCCGTCGATGAAGAGGCAGGGGATTGCGGAGAGCTTGAGGTGCCGGGCAGTGCGGGAGATACGCCATATATTAGTGAGTAGACGTATCAGGGGTTGAAACTACGGGCGGCCTATCTGCTTGGCCAGATGAAAAACCCCCACCCCATAATGCAATCCCAGCAAAGACAATGCCCGCTATGGCGAGAATGCTAGCCAGTGCAGTATTTTTGATTGTTGAGCGAGTGCCAGAAACATCCTGACGGATGGCGACCATGGAGCTTTCCATGTGCTGCATAGACACCATCATGGTGTCGAATTTTCCATCTATGCGCGCCATCGCAGCGTCAAGACGGAGTTGCCCCTCGCGGTTTACAGCATCAATGCGGTCTTCAAGGCGCCGTGCTTCTGAGTCGTTCACCCCTAAACCTTTTTTCATCTCATCTTGAGTGTGGGACTTTACTGCGGATTCCAGGCGTTTGTACAGGATATTCGGTGATGGGGCATCAGCGGGGTACTGGTATGCTGTTTGTGCTTCATCTAGAGGCGCAGCATTGTCATTGCTTCCATTTCCATGGGTTGGAACGCGGTAGACGCCCGCACATCTTTGCGCTCGAAGGGCGTTCATTCTTCGCCAGTGCTTTTAAGCAAGGAATCTAAAGATGCTTCAAGTTGTCCCGATAGAAGAGACACCAATCGAGCAGCCATAGGTGAGAACAATACAGCCCCTATGGGGCCGAATGAGGGATGCTGAAATGAAATGTAATGATTCGGACCTTTTGGGTCCTTTGCGGTATACCAAGAAGGATTAAATGCAAGATTGTTCAGTTCTGTATTCGGCGGTTGTTGTATAATTTCAAATTCTGAGACCATTTTTGAGCGCAGGGAGCCGAGATACCATATTAACTGAGTTAATTGATCTACATTTAGATTCAACGCCACTGAGTTTTCATCGCGATTTTGACGAAGTGATATTTGCATTGTCTTGCTTGTTGGGTCTGACGTCGCGGAAACTCCATCAGGAGGAGTAATCGATCCATCCTCTCCGAACGTAAAGGCAAATTGGCTGGTCATATTCCCTCCTTGGCACACTTTATTGATGTTCTCGTTTCGTTCTGTCATACTCGCCTCATGAACAAAGCGGTAAGAGTCGAGGGGGAGGGGTTAGGCGGCGTCATTTTTGGCGACGATCTGAGCTCGCAAAAGGACCATGAGACTCCGCCGCTCTTCCTCGCCTATAACTCTCCACAAGTGGAGGAGGGTGCGCTCCTCAGTGTTATGCGCGACATCATCAGAATCAGCAGGAAAAAGAGAAGAATCTCCCAAAAGGAAATCCGTGGAAACATCATAAAAATTGGCTAAGGCACGCATGGTATCACGCCCTGGCACATCATGGTCTCTTTCGTATGCTGTGAGGGTGCTTCGACTGATACCAACAGCTTCAGCCACTTCAGCTTGGGTAAGACGCTTACCATCCCGCTCCCCTTTTAAGAGGCGGGCTTGCTTCAGGCGCAATCCAACAGTTCGAGCTTCTGTCATGTTGGGAAGTGACGACAAAAATAAAATCCTTGGGATGGATTTTCCAACATTTTGCTTGCCGTTAAATGTTGGAAAAGCTAACGTTCTTTTATGTCGATTGTTGATAGGGCCATTGAGGCGGCTGGCGGCGCGTCCGAATTAAGTAAGAAGTGCGGCCTCCATAGGACTTCAATTCTATTTTGGCGCACGCTGGGCCACATCCCAGTGAAGCGCTTGCATGATGTGGAAGCCGCAACCGGCATCCCTCGCGAGGAACTGCGCCCCGACCTGTATGAGCGGAAGGAGGTGCGGGCATGAGCACAATAAAGAAGCTACATAAGTTGTTGCGCAAGTATTTCAGGGCAGTGGGCATGAGATATGCTGAAATCCTGGCTCATCTTCGCAGGAGCGTATTTGGCAAGATGCATGATTATGATGCGTCCACTTATGCTGAGACTGCGAAGAATGGTTTAAGTGTTCTGAATGCTTTGCGGTCATTTTCTGAGGAACAGCAGAAACTGTTTTCCATGAAGGTTTTGGAAAACTGGGCGCGATATCTTTCGAAGGACGATTTGCAGGAGTTTTCGCGTCTACCTCCAGACCAACGGCTTGTTATCCTCCGCACAGGGTTGCAAAATTTGAACGATCTACTGCAGAACTGTGCGGATTCTGGGAACTATGTAATCGGCGTTAACCGTATCGGAAAGATAACGGTTTCGTCATCTGATGATATCTTCAGCGAAGACGGGAGGCATCTTTAATGACAGCCTTTCTCGTTTCGATGCTTCGCGACACAAGGTCTAATATCCTCCGTTCTAATTCACCGATTCCATCTACTAAGGAAGTGTCATCCTGTGAGATTTTTACGGTTATGAACAGGTCGCTCTCCAAGGAGATGCGGAGTTTCATTTCGGTGTCATTTATTGCTTTCATAAGTGTAATAGCCATTTTGCCTTCATCCTCTGAACAAGGTGGTGAAAACATGGGGGAGGTTGCGACTCCTCCATGCGCTGCGAGTGTATCCTCAGTTGGGGACAACGCGAAATGAGCATAACAATTTCTCCGGGCTTCGATCTTTCCTTTCCTCATGGAATGAGCAGTGCCGGCGTCGGGCCGTTCTGTCACGTGAATGATGTTCACCGAGTGAAGTCATGATGGCACGAGAAGAACACTCTTCAGGTATTCAGTTCTACAAGAAATTGAATAGTTCCATTCGTGATGCCGGTAGTGCGGCAGCATTTGCGCATCAGAACAGCCTGAATGTCCGACATGTCTATGAGGCACATAATGGTCAGGCGGTGCATGAAAGTGTTGTGCGAGCGCTTGGGTTTGTGCGGGTGGAACGTTTCCCTGTCATGACGTTTGCTGGTGGTTTCGTGTCACGACGCGCGGTTTACGAAAAACTGAATAGTTTTATCCGTGAATGCGGAACACAACGCGCTGCTGCTGTTCATTTCGGTCTGACCGAGGGAGCGTTGGGCAATATCTGCAATGCCCGCCGCGGCTTGATGCCTGTTCTGACAAAGCTTGGCTTCGGTCTTCCGGTCACGATGTTCCTCCCATTGCCGCATGCGGAAAAAGGAAGCGCAGACTCATGAGTGACGGCAGAATTTTTGCAAACAGTCTGAATACTCCCGCTGCAGGATATAGATTTATGCGAGGACTAACGGATGAGCATTGATGCGGCAGATATGCTGGGTGAGCGGTTTGTTCCCCAGGTGAAAGTTGCGACGCGCAAGGCATTCACGGCGTTTGGCGGGAATTTCAGCAATGCGGCCGAGCAGATCGGGGTCAGTCCGGCGCGGGCACATGCTTATGCCGACGGCCATAAGCCACAAGATACATTACCACTGCATCGTGCCATTCTGGCTGATATTTTAGCGGGTTTTCCATATCTTCTGAATGTTATGGCCGCGGCTGAGGGATATATTGTTCTGCCGCGACATATTGGTGAAGGTGACTTCGCAGATACGATGAGTCAGTTCACGCTGGATGCAGCAGGGGTGACGGAAACAGCAATCCGTATTTTGCGTGATGGAGTCATTGACCGGCATGAGGCTGTGGAGATTGCTCCGAAAATCATCCGGACGATCCAGATCCTGCATGCGGCACAACATATTCTGAATGCACAACACCCGGGTGCGGTGCCGCATGTTTTGGGGAGTGGTGAATAGTCATGGACCCCATTCTTCCGGATTTTGACCTTTCGGCGGTTCCATCACTCCGTTTTCTCCGTTCAATGCGCCCTGAGATACGTGGGGTGATTGAAAATCTGCATGATAGCCTGAAGGAACTGCGAACCTCGGTTTTTCGATGTGGCGAGCATGTGTTGTCTGTGGAAGAGATTGCGCGTCAGGCTTGGCTGGAGGCTGAGGTGCTGACCCGGACATTGCCGGACATTATCACATGCGGTTTTATGGCGCGTGACGG
>JAAYUA010000172.1 GCA_012517935.1 Acetobacter sp.
CGGTTCTTTGCCAGGCGTGTTGCAGGCAGATGAGACTGCGTTTGCTGTTGCGGACTTCCCGAGTGTCGTGTTTCCGGCATTGGAACTGGTCAGGAAAGTTGCAACCTGTATCGCCGGTTCCGATCCTCGGGAACGGTTGACCATCAGTGATTGGCCTGCGCTTGAATCATGGATGGAAACAGCCAGAAAGGTGCACGAGAAAGGACAATTGCGGCTGTTGTTTCTGGATAATCGTAACCGATTGATTGCGGATGAATGCCCCCATTCTTCACTTGGTGATGAAACTATCGGCCGGGAGGTCATGAGGCAGGCACTTCGCCTTCAGGCGACCGCCCTGATTGGTGTCAGATTGGCCACTGAGGGCATGACAGCAGAAGAAACAGCCTTGCGCGAGGTGAGACTCGCACGTGAATTGAGCCATTCAGGCCGTTTCATATCCGTCATACTGCATGATTATATTACGTTGGACGCTCAGGGATGGGTGAGTTTTCGTCAGCGGAATATCTTGCAGCAGATCTGATTCACATTGAACGCGCGGCTACTGCGGAAAGTGTTGCGCCAAGTGCTGCCAGAACGATCAGCATGATTCCATCGCCGATCAGCCCTGATGCAGTCATGACATGACCTGAAATGACCAGCTCTTTCGGAATGATGTTGCCCACATGCGCAACGGCCTCCTGCGTCTGCGGATCTGTGGAGCCGATGCCGCTGGAAATGGCATCGACCAGCTTCGGGAGCACTGACCAACCGATACCGATAATCAGGGCAAGTGGCGCCAGAAGTTCAGCAAGCTGCTGCATGACATAAAAGAGGAAATAGAGAACGGCCCACAGCAGGGTGCCGATCGTGAAACGTGGGCCGGTGTCAGAGAAACCGACGCCGGGACGGTTGCGCCATGCTGAAGAGCTGTTGTTCATCGGATCCTGCTACTCGAGTGTCAGAAATATAACCTGTTCCCGGTAGCTTCCATGCGCGGGAAAAGCAATTAAACGCTGCTTTCCACGCGTGAATCATGTGATTTTACTGGAATGGAAGATAGCGGAAATCGAAAAATATCTGACTGACTGATGTGGAAGGGTGCCCACCGATACCTTCCCATGCCTGTCTTTCAGACCAGGAGAGTTCGGTTCCCGCCTGAACGGTTCCAAATCTCCCCTTGAAGAAACGCCACCATGCACCAACAGCGACTTCCGTGACTGCACGGGTATTGCCGGTGCATGCGAGGGTGGAAAGCTCGATATCACAGCCAGCGTTGGAATAGTTCGGATTGCCGTAACCATAATAGTTGCCATCGACGCTGAAAGACCGGCGTCCGGCGTGCTGGGTTCCGAAATAGCTATAAACGTCAAGACGCGGGCTGGGATGCGCGATCAGTCCCGCCGTTGCCTGTATGGTTGGCAAGGGGGTGGGCTTTCCGGATGGGGAGATGACGGCATCGGGCAGAAGGACCGAACCATAACGGCCTATCCCGACGCCTGCCAAACCGGTCAGTCGAAGTTCCAGCTTATGCGGAATCAAAGGCAGAATCGCGGATGCTCCGCCGCCACCGGCAACGACAGTATGACTTTGACCACTACCCAGAGTTGAAACCCGGTCATGCGGGAAGTGGAGAATACCCTCGATTTCGTAATGTCCCCATTCCGGATCGAAGGCGAGCTTGCCGATAACGTCAGGTGCCACTTCGCTGGAGAAAGGGGCATCATTGGTCAGGCCGGTGCCATTTTTGCTGATGGTCGCTATTCTGCCATCGGGCAGAGTCACTGCGCCATCATTATTGGTGTAACCCGTCGTGTCATACAGGGTCTGGGGATTTTCGATGGAAAGACCGGCCCAGACCCGATGGTTCAGGAAGTCTTTCACCACACGGACCTGCCACTGTCTGGCCCATGTCTGACCTGCCAGCATTGAGGATTCGATGGTTTCGGGGAGGCTTTCCTGACGTGGCGTTATGCCCGCACGCCCGGGAGTCAGCATGCTCCACGCCTGCCCAGCCAGAATATGGATGTTGTAGTGGCTATTGTCATAGGCGAGATAGGCCTGCCGAAGTCGAACAGAGTAGCTGTTACTTTCATAGGCATCTGTTGTTGCTGCGCCAGCTCCGAAATCGACTTCGGAGAATCCTGAAACGGTTTCTGTCTGGGAAATCTTGCCTGTGGCAAGCATTGAAAAGCGACTATAGCGCGCGGTTCCCTGAAAACTGTTCGTATGATGCGACGGATCATTGGCGAAGGGCAGAGCCTGCCAGTAGTTGAATACGTCTGTCGCCGTATCACGATTTCTGTAGACGGCTGCGGCATCCAGGAAGCCTCCCAGAGCGATGGTCAGCGGTCCCATGTGGAAGACGCCATGATCACCGACAGCGCCCGCCAACTGGGCGCCGACTGTTTCGCGGGGATGAGGTCCGACATGGTTTTCTGCAAGATGCGCGAGAACATCGCCATCCCTGCGACCCATGACGATATCGCGTTCCGGAACGTCACCTTTGAAAACAGGAGTAATATCGGGTGTGTTGCTGGCTTTCTCGGTGACCTGCTGTTCTTGCCCGTTGGCGTCTTCTTCCCAGACGGTCGTGTTTGTCGTAGCGAAATGTTTCATATGCTTTTCAGCATATTCACGGCTGTTCTTACTCAATGTGCCGACATGAGCGCCTGTTGAGGCTGCGGCTTTGCGTGCGGCCAGTTGGCGTTTCATTGCAACAAGCGCGTTTGTCAGCTTTGCCTGCTGCTCCTGAATCTGCGTGATTTGTCTCTCCATTATTTCAAGAGACTGGTCATCGCTATTGGCTTTTGCCGGAGTAATTCCAGAAAAAAGCCACGGAGCCAGAATGCTTGAAATCGTTAAAACGGAGCGGAAATTCTGTCTGCAGACAGGAAGGGATTTCATTGCTGTGTGGCTCTTGCGTGTCTATATAACGAACAAATGATGTCAAACTATTACTACCCATGCAATGACTGCGATGCAGGTGGATGGTGTAAATCTGAACATATCTGTCATGCGAAAATAAAGACATTTCCTGTTGAACATTGGCATTCGAATGGTTCAGACAAGATCTTTGCTCGCATCTGCCTTCTGCTTCACTTATACAGCGGCGCATGCGCACTCCTTTTTTCAAGATGCATGGTTTGGGGAACGACTTCGTGGTGCTTGACGAGCGTCCCGGAGACCTCTCTCTGACGCGGTCCAGGATCTCAGCTCTGGCCGATCGTAAACGCGGCATTGGCTGCGATCAGCTGGTCAGTCTCCGAAAACCGGAGGTCGGTGATCCGGCCTCAGTCGTCGTGCGTTTTTTCAATCCTGACGGCAGCGAGGCTGGAGCATGCGGGAATGCCTCGCGCTGTGTCGCATGGATGGTCGCGGGAGAAGAGGGGAAGTCAGAAGTCAGTCTGAGAACCAGCGCAGGACTGCTACCACCCATAGTGCAGGATGAGAATCACGTGACTGTCGATATGGGAGAGCCTCGCCTCTCATGGCGTGATGTGCCGCTGGTCAGGGAAATGGATACACTCCGCCTTCCGATGCCCGGCGAACCGGCTGCGTTGTCGATGGGCAATCCACATGTGACGTTTTTTTCGGATGATGACGCCTCAGCAGAACGTGGAGCGCTGCTTGAATGTGACGCCCTGTTCCCAGAGCGGGCCAATATCGGTTTTGCATCCATCAAGGCGCCAGACGTGATGCGTTTACGTGTGTGGGAACGTGGTGCCGGCTTTACGCTTGCCTGCGGATCAGGTGCGTGTGCGGCTGTTGTCAATGCGGCCCGTCGTGGCCTGGGTGAGCGGAAGATGCGCGTTCTGGTTGATGGTGGTGAACTGACTATTGACTGGGGACATGACAATCATGTGCGCATGACGGGCCCCGTGGCGACAGCTTTCGTCGGAACGGTCGATTTGACGGACTACCCCACATGAGTGAACCAGAAATCCTGACCTTTGGCTGTCGCCTGAACACCTATGAAAGCGAGGTGATGCGGGGGCATGCGGCAGGTCTTGAAAATGTTGTCATCGTCAACACATGCGCTGTGACTGGCGAAGCCGAGCGGCAGGCGCGGCAGGCGATCCGGCGGGCGCATCGTGATAATCCGGATGCGAAAATCGTTGTGACCGGATGTGCGGCCCAGATTAACCCTGATCTTTGGGCGGATTTACCCGGTGTGGTCCGTGTCCTTGGCAATGAAGATAAATTGCGAGCAGAAAGCTGGACGCCTGAGGCCGTGGGGTCCGGTCATGCCGTATCCGACATCATGGCAGCCAAGGAAACCGCGCCGCAACTGGTGACCGAATTCGCAGGACGGACAAGAGCGTTCGTGCAGGTGCAGCAGGGATGCGATCACCGATGCACCTTCTGCATTATTCCATTCGGTCGCGGACCTTCCAGATCAGTTCCGATAGGCGCCGTCGTGGAGCAGGTCCGTGCTCTTCTCGCCAGCGGATATCGGGAAGTCGTTCTGACGGGTGTGGACATTACATCCTGGGGCGGGGATCTTCCTGGAACCCCGCGTCTGGGGCAGCTTTGTCGCAGATTGCTGGCGCTGGTTCCAGATTTGGAAAGACTGCGTCTGTCTTCTGTCGATCCGGTTGAGATTGATGAGGATATCTGGCGTCTTCTGGAAAATGAGCCGCGTTTCATGCCTTATCTTCACCTGTCCCTGCAGGCTGGATCAGATATGATTCTGAAGCGCATGAAGCGGCGTCACCTGACGGCAGATGCGCGATCCGTCATTGAGCGTGCGCGTGCGATACGACCGGATATCGGGATCGGTGCGGATGTGATTGCAGGTTTCCCGACCGAGGATGAGACGCTTTTCAGTGAAACACTGAATTTCATCACCGAGACGGCGCCCGTTTATCTGCATGTGTTCCCCTATAGTTCCCGTCCGGGAACACCTGCGGCCAGAATGCCGGCGGCACCTGTGGCCGTGCGCAAGGCGCGTGCGGCCAAATTGCGTGAGGCGGGGCAAGATTCGGCACAGGCTTATTACAGGTCTCTTCTGGGCAAGGAATTGAATGTTCTTATGGAAACAGATTCCAGTGGGCATTCGGAGCAGTTCGCGCCTGTGCGTCTTGTCGATGGAATGGTCGCTGAAGTCGGACATATCGAACGTTTGCGTGCGGTTGCTGTTGACGCGGACGGTCTGGTGGCGGAGAGGGTGTAACCCATGGCACTAGGATTCTTTTCCCGTCTCAAGCAGGGGCTCGCCCGTTCAACGCGCAAGCTCGGTGAGGTCTTCACAAAACGCACTCTGGATGATGCGGCTCTGGAAGATCTTGAAGATCATCTGATTGCAGCAGACCTTGGTCCGGCTGTTGCAGGACGTGTGATTGAGCAGTTTCGAAGCTCGCGATTTGGCGCTGAAGTCACGGATGAAGAGATCCGTTCCGCACTTGCGGATGAGATCAGCCGTGTTCTCGAACCGGTTGCTCTTCCTTTTGAACCCGATCCGGCATTGAAGCCGCATGTCGTACTGGTTGTCGGTGTGAATGGCACAGGCAAGACCACGACGATTGGAAAGATGGCTCGCTATTATGGTGAGCAGGGCAAAAAAGTGATGATGGTGGCCGGGGATACATTCCGTGCGGCAGCCGTGGAGCAGCTTCAGGTCTGGGGTGAAAGAACCGGCACTCCCGTCATTGCAGGCAAACCCGGAGGCGATGCCGCAGGTCTTGCATTCGAAGGGCTGAAGCGGGCCAAGGCAGAAGGGGCTGATCTGCTTCTGATCGACACGGCCGGTCGACTGCACAACAAGGGTGCGCTGATGGAAGAACTTGCGAAGATCATTCGTGTGATCCGCAAGTTTGATGAAACAGCACCGCATTCCGTTTTTCTGGTCCTTGATGCAACGACCGGACAAAATGCGATTGAGCAGGTTCGCGTGTTCCGTGAGATGGTCAATGTCTCGGGCCTGATTGTCACCAAGCTGGATGGTTCGGCCCGTGGTGGCATCGTCGTGGCATTGGCGGATATGTTCAAACTGCCAGTTCATGCCGTTGGCGTTGGAGAACAGGCCGATGACCTGCGTCCTTTCTCGGCGTCTGATTTTGCCAGAGGACTGGTTGGCAATGCAGCTCTGTCGGATCTTTCAGACCGGGAAAAAGAAGGCAGTCAGTCGGAAGGCTGAAAGGGTCAGTCATCACGGCGCCATAGGCCCGTGATGACATTCATTCAGGCGACAAACGGTAGTCGTTTTGCCAATGCGGACAGTTTATGTCGTGCAAGCTCAATACGGGCGCGTGAATCCTTCGCCATGTAATTCAGCTGTATTGTGTAACGCGGACCGACATATTGTCGATGGCCATGCCATGTTGTGGGGCCGTTCGGGAAAATGAGCAAAGTGCCGTTTATGGGCGGGACTTCGATCGCATAGTCCTCCACATCATCAGGGCCGCGCAACAGTCTCAGGCAACCTTCCTGTCGACCAAAGGCTGCTGATGGTGGATTGAGATAAAGCAGAACGGTCACCAGCTTGGACACTGAATCGCAGTGAATGCGCCCATCTTTTTCCCGCGTCTGCCCGCGCATGGTCAACATGGTTGGGGCGGAGGCGATTTGCAGATCGAATTTCTCTGCAATCAGCTTTCTCAGTTTTTCTCCCTGCATCTGCTGAACGAGATCAGCGACTAGAGGAGAGAGATTCAGTGCTTCCGGTGGCCATGAGCCACCCGAGGAGATATCGGGCAGAACCGGGAAGAGGCGTTCGAGATCCGCACTATGGATAAAATTCTCGACGACAAGATGAGGAAACGGGTCGCTGGAAATCTGCGCGGTCCTGAGCGCCTCATAATCCGGATTGAGAACAGATGTGGCCATATCACAGCTCCTGAATGGGCAGGTCCGGCATTCGGGCCCATCGGTTGTGTTGCTATGCCCCTATTTATACAGGAGGAACATGCTTTTGCGTAGATGGTCGCTCAGGCCTGCTTGTTCTCGATCAGACTGCGTCTGATGGTCCGGCCACGTTCAATCCTGTCCACGATATAATCTGCATCACCCCAGCGAATGGCGCGTGCCATTGCCTGTGCGTCTTCCGTGAAACGGGCCAGCATTTCCAGAAGGGCTTCGCGGTTTGAAAGGAAGATATCCCGCCACATGATGGGATCAGAAGAGGCAATTCGGGTGAAGTCACGGAATCCGGAGGCAGCAAAATCCAGAACTTCGGACCGGGTCTCGTCAGCCAGATCATCGGCTGTGCCGCAGATTGTGAAGGCCAGAAGATGCGGAAGATGACTGACGATGGCGCAGACCCGGTCATGATGTTCCGGGGTCATCAGGCGCGTCCGTGCGCCGCAGCGCTCCCACAAGGATGTGATTTTTTCGACGTCAGCTTCGGGAGTGCCGGGCAGGGGTGTTAGCAGACACCAGCGATCTTCAAATAAGGTCGCAAACCCGGCGTCTGGCCCTGAGTATTCAGTGCCGGCCATGGGGTGAGCTGGAATGAAGCTGATGTCGGGCCTTAATGCGGGTTCAACGGCGGCGATGACCGAAACCTTGGTGGAGCCGGTATCGGTCAGAATGGCTCCCGGTTTCATGGCTGACAGAGCTTCTGCTGCTACCGGCCCGATGGCGCAGACCGGAACACAAAGCATGACGCAGTCCGCGTCAGCGACGGCTGAGCGAAGATCCCCGGTGACCTCGTCCGCGATTCCCAGTTCTTCGACGCGCGCCCGAAAGATTGGATCAATATCGACAGCAATCAGGCGACGGGCGATTGTTCCTGTCTGTCTGGCTCTCCGCAGGACGGAGGAGCCAATCAGTCCGGGGCCAACGACGACAAGCCTATCGAACAGGGGGGATTCAACCGACATGCTGATCTCCTGATGGAGATGGCAGGTTGGTTTCTGCCGGCTCAAGGGATTTGTTGTTCTGTTTCAGCAGATACATTTCAGAAATCTGCCATATGGCCAGGACGGGAATTCCAATGGATAGTTCCCGTGCGCGACGAAGGAGAGAGATTCCAAGGGATATCGTCGGATCAATGCCGAACGCCGCCCCAAGGGTCATATAAGCACCTTCCTGCACACCCAGACCTGCGGGAACAAGGAAAGAAGCGGACATGACGCCGCAGGCGACGCCTTCGATTGCGATGGCTCCGGCAAAACCAAGATCTGCATGAAGCAGTTTATAGGTGAGCCACAGCACTCCGGCGCTGCCGATCCAGCCGATCAGATGAATGGCCGCTCCGGCAGCGATCCGCCCGGTTCGCGACCATGCTCTTTCCATGTATTCGTTAACCTGCTCGGCGTTATCTGTCGCTCCGTTTTGCCATTGTCCTGCAATATGCCGTCCAAGAAACCGTACAGCGCTGCTGATGAATTTTCCGCTGCGTCTTTGTGTCCAGACAAAGCCGGCAATACCGAAAATCAGCAGAATGGCACCGATGAGAACCGGACGGACCAGGGGGCTGCTGCTGCCTGTCTGGGCAATTAGGAAGGTCACAGCCAGAAGGATGAAGGCGATCTGGCCCATCACTTCAGTCGTTATATCAACAATGTTGGCGCAGGTGGCTTCCGTCAGACCAACGCCGTTTGATTTGCCGGGAACAGCACGCAGGCATGTTGCCCGCGTTCCAATGACCATTCCGCCGACCTGCGAAAAGGGAAGGCATGTGCCAGCGGCGTCTCTGATCATGCGTGCGCCGAGCAGGTGACGAAAGGATATTTCCGGAAAGGCTGTGTGCCACGCCGCACCAAGGACGCAGTTCACGATGAGCTGGAAGGCAAGGGTGAGGAGAAAGCCACCAAATCCTATGTTGGATACGGCATGGAGAACGGAATCAAATCCTGTCCAGGCAATGGCGGCGGTCAGACCTGCCAGTCCGGCAAGGGTCAGCAGAATGGTAAGGGATTTCATCTGGAAAAGAATGAGGCAGGCGTGTGGGGGGCAGGCGGCATGTCGCGTTCCGAAACGGCAGAATCGGACAAACCGGGGAATGAGTGTCATTCATCGGCCCGACCTGTAAATCAAGACAAGACCAGCGTTATGCCAGCTTTCCTGACACGATGCAGATCTGAAGTCTGGGTTCCATACACGAGGTCATGTGATGGCGCCAGTATCGGTTTCATCGTGGTTGAGTGTGCGGGAGGATTGCAGTGCAGCCTTTGGTGTGAAACATCAACGGGACTATGGAACCTGTTTTCCGCCATCAAAATGGTTGGAAAATTTTTCGATCTGAAAGTTAAGGGAGCCTCCTTTGAACCCACCTGTTCTCGTCACCGGTGCCACCGGCTTTGTCGGATCGGCTGTAGCCCGGTCACTTCTGGCGCGCGGTCATGATCTGCGTCTTATGGTTCGCGGGAACAGCGACCGGCGGAATATTGCGGATATACCGGCTGAATTGGTGGAGGGAGATCTGTCCCGCCCGGAAACTTTTGCCCGGGCAGTGGAGGGATGCCGCTATGTTTTCCATGTGGCGGCGGATTATCGCCTCTGGGTTCCCGATCCTGATCGCATGATGGCGGCCAATGTCGAAGGGACGCGTCGTTTGATGCTGGCTGCACAGGCGGCCGGGGTGGAGAAGATCGTTTACTGCTCTTCGGTGGCGGCACTTGGGCTGATTGGAGATGGCACGATCTCTGATGAGATGACCCCGGTCAGTGAAGACAAGGTGATCGGCATTTACAAGAAGTCGAAATACCGCGCTGAGCAGGCCGTTCTGAAATTGGTGCGCGAGCAGGGGCTTCCCGCGGTTATCGTCAATCCTTCGACCCCTGTTGGTCCACGTGACATCAAGCCGACGCCAACGGGAAAGATGATTCTGGACTGTGCTGCGGGCAATATGCCGGCTTATGTCGATACTGGCGTGAATATCGTCCATGTTGATGATGTCGCGGAAGGACATCTTCTGGCGCTGGAAAAGGGCGTTGTTGGAGAAAAATATATTCTTGGCGGCGAAAATTTCCTGCTGGGCGATCTGTTCAGGATGGTTTCAGAGATTGCGCATGTGAAGGCACCGAAAATCAGCCTTCCACAGTCCGTGATCTGGCCCGTCGCGGTTGTGTCGGAAATTCTTGCACGGACATGCGGCATTGAGCCCCGTGTCACTCGGGAGATGCTGGCCATGTCGCGCAAGAAGATGTTTTTTTCTTCCGATAAGGCAATCCGTGAACTCGGTTATGCACCACGCCCTGCGCGTGAAGCGGTTGCCGATGCTGTAAGCTGGTTCCGTCAGGCAGGCATGCTCTGAACGGAAAACGGAGTGGGCAAGGCTGAGGTAGGCAGATAGTGTCCGAGCGTGTAAAGCACGGACCATGTCTGTTTCATCTTCTGTTTCCGCCCCGGAAGACGGGAAAATGCCAGTTGCGGCTCCGGCAGCCGCTGACCCTTGGGGGGAGGCTGATGTCTCCACCGGGAAGGGTGAGAAAGACGAGAATTTTCCAGTCGGTTCGCTTCTTTTCCCACGCCATCTGCGTGCGGATGTCAGCGTCTATTACGATTTCGCCCGTGCCTGCGATGATATCTCCGACAGCGAATTTCTGACGCCGGAGCAGAAAATCGCGCGTCTTGATGCGATGCAGGAGGTGCTTTTCGGCACGCGGGAGGCTCCGCCCTCTCGTGCGGATGCGCAATCCGCCGTTCGTCTTCGTGAGCAGTTTCGTGTCAGTCATCTTCCTCTGTCTGTTGCAACAGATCTTCTGATTGCTTTCCGTCAGGATGCGACGAAGCTCCGTTACCAGACGCGGGACGAACTTGCAGATTATTGCAAGAATTCCGCCAATCCTGTTGGCCGTTTTCTGCTTCTCCTGCACCGCGAGAATGCACAGACCCTGCCAGCATCCGATGCGCTCTGCACGTCATTGCAGGTGCTGAATCACCTTCAGGATTGTGCGAAAGATCTGGAAAGTCTCGATCGCTGCTATCTGCCTCAGGATATGATGGAAGCGTGTGGAGCGACATTGGAGGATCTGAGGAAAGCACGGTCCTCTCCTGCATTGCAGAAGGTTTTTGATCAGCTCCTTGACTGGATTGATGATCTTAACGCTATCGCCCTGACGTTGCCGGGGATGGTCCGTAATCGTCGAATGAGAATGTACTGCGCTGCTGTTGTCTGTCTGGCCTGTCTGCTGACGGAACGTCTGCGCAAGGGTGATCCTGTTGCAACGCGCGTGGCTCTCACCCGTGGAGATTTTGCTCGGGCTGCGCTGGCAGCCTTCAAAGCCTGGTAAGGAATAGTTTATGAAAAATGTTCTGGATTTTGCCGGGCGCTGTCTGCCTCTCCTGTCGGGCAGCGGAAAAAATTCTGCGCAGGCTGGGGCGGGAACGCCTTTGGGCTGCACGCCTGAGGATCTGGCCATTACGGAAGGGATCGTCACCCGTTCGGGCACGTCTTTTGCGGCCGGGATGAAGATACTTGAGCCTGACCGCCGATATGGAATGTTCGCTGTTTATGCCTTCTGCCGCCTGGTGGATGATATTGCTGATGGTGACGCCGGGGTGGAGGATCGCGCTGCAGCACTGGATGGGTGGAAGCTGCGGATTGCCGCTCTTTATGCCGGTAGCACAGAAGATGCTCTGGATCGGGTTCTGAGCGCTGCGATCTCCCGTTTTGCCCTGCGTCAGGAAGATTTCGATGCTGTGATTGACGGCATGAAGATGGATGCATCGGGCCCGATCGTCGCTCCGGATGAAGCCACTCTCGATCTCTATTGCGACAGGGTTGCCTCAGCCGTCGGACGTCTGTCTGTTCGCATTTTCGGTGATAGTTCGGTTGCGGCGGATCAGGTGGCCTATCATCTGGGCCGCGCCCTGCAACTGACGAACATTCTGCGTGATATCGCCGCCGATGCGCGTCTGGGACGTCTCTATCTGCCAGCCTCTCTTCTTGATCGGTATGGGATCAAGCATGATCCGGCGACGATCTGTATTGCAGCAGGTCTGGATGGCGTTTGTTCGATCCTGGCTGCGCGCGCAAAAGATCATTTCCGGGATGCTTTTCAGGCCATGAAGAAATGCGATCGGGGAGCGATGCTGCCTGCACGTCTGATGGCGGGAAAATATATGGCGACGATGCAGGCGCTGGAAAAACGTGGCTGGGATATGCCGCTGATCCCTGTTCGTGTGTCTGCGGCATCGCGTGCCGTTTCAGTCCTTTGCGCTCTGGCGGAGTAAACCGGAATGGCGCGGCATGTTCATATCATTGGCGGAGGAATGGCCGGGCTTGCCGCCGCAGTAGAGATTGCGGGAAGCGGTCAGCGGGTTACCGTTTATGAAGCCGGGCGTGCCTGTGGCGGGCGTGCGCGTTCTTATGAGGACAAAAGGCTGGGGTGCCGGATCGATAACGGTAACCACATGTTGCTCAGCGCGAATGATCTGGTTTTCCGTTATCTTGGTCTGACGGGGGCTCTGGATACCGTGGGAGGTCCATCGCGTCCCGTTTTTCCGTTTGTTGATCTGGAAAAGCCGAAGCAGTGGAGCCTTGAGCTTTCCTCAGGTCGGGTTCCGTGGTGGCTTTTCAACAAAAAGCGGCGCGTGCCCGGAATGCATCTGAAGGAAGCGCTCAGCCTTCAGAAAATCCTTGCAGCCGGGCCCGAGACGACAGTTTCGGAATGTCTTGTTCCGGGCGAATTGAGCCGACGCCTTCTCGATCCATTTTCCATTTCAGTTGTGAACACGCCATCCGACGTGGCGAGTGCTGCGCTCCTTGCCAGTGTTGTGCGTCTTTCTCTGGCGAAGGGAGGAGCCGCCTGTCTTCCGCGCTATCCGCGTGAAGGACTTTCCGAAAGTCTGGTTGATCCGGCCCTTGAGCATCTGAAGATCATGAAGGCGGAAGTCCGGACAGGTATGCGTCTGACGGCTCTTGAAACCATTGAAGGACGTGTTTCGTCCTTGTCTTTTGGTGACGAGTTGGTTGAAGTCGATCGTCATGATGCTGTTATTCTGGCGGTTACGGCACCTGTCGCGGCAGCATTGCTTGAACCGCATATCCCGGATTTTCAGGTTCCGAATGAGTTTGAAAGTATTTTCAACGCACATTACAGGCTGGAGACCTCTCCTGTGCCTTTCGGAGATTTTCGGGAAGCGGGCTTTATTGGTGTGATCGGAGGTATTTCAGAGTGGATTTATCTCAAGAAAGATCTGATTTCCGTGACGGTGAGCGCCGCCAGCCGATATGCTGATCGTGATCCGGAGGAATTGGGGGATGTGATCTGGCAGGAGGTCAGGCAGGCACTGAATCCTCATCTGGCGACAATTTTGCCGGAACAGCCGCTCACACGACGGATGGTCTGGGAAAAGCGGGCGACATTTGCGGCAACTCCAGCGCAGGAGCGTCGTCGTCCGGGAGCAAGAACAGCATTGTCGAATCTGGCGCTTGCAGGCGATTGGACTGCGACATCTTTACCCTGCACGATTGAAGGTGCAATGAAGTCCGGCCATGAGGCGGTGCGTGTTCTGGGACTTCGCGGATTACAGGTCTGACAAGACCGCCATCTATCTGAGTGACAGATTAAGATTAGGAGACGGGCGGAAGCCATGCTTGATGACGTGCAGACAGACAGAGATTCTGTTTCAGGGGGAGAGTGGATGCAGCAGATCAACCATGACTTACTTGATCGCTCCGTTCGTGATGCTCACGCTGCCTTGTCGAAACGGCAGAAAAGTGACGGACACTGGGTGTTCGAGCTTGAAGCCGATGCAACCATTCCTGCCGAATATGTGCTGCTGGAACATTTTCTGGATCGTATCAATCCTGAGCTGGAACAGAGGATTGGCGTCTATCTCAGGCGGATACAGGCAGATCATGGCGGCTGGCCATTATATCACGATGGCGCTTTCAATCTGTCATGTTCGGTCAAAGCCTATTTTGCGCTGAAATGTCTCGGGGATGATCCTGCTGCCCCGCATATGCAGCGTGCCCGGGAAGCCATTCTTGCGCATGGCGGTGCCGAGCGCAGCAATGTGTTCACCCGTTTTCAGCTTGCCCTGTTCGGGGAAGTGCCGTGGCATGGCACTCCGGTTATGCCCGTCGAACTGATGCTTTTGCCACGGTCAGCATTCTTCTCCATGTGGAATATGTCTTACTGGTCGCGTACCGTTGTCGCGCCGCTGCTGGTTCTGGCTGCCCGTAAGCCTATTGCAGTCAATCCGCATGGCGTTCACGTTCAGGAACTGTTTGTCACCCAGCCTGACAAGGTGACGGACTGGATCCGTGGTCCTTATCATTCTCCATGGGGACGTTTTTTCAAGGTGCTGGACAAGGCACTGCGTCCGGCAATGAAGCTGGTGCCGGAAAAGGTCCATGAGAAAGCCATACAGGCGGCTATCGACTTCATTGAGCCGCGTTTGAATGGCGTTGATGGCATCGGTGCGATTTATCCCGCCATGGCCAACGTGGTTATGATGTACCGTGTTCTCGGGGTTTCGGATGAAGATCCGCGTGCCAAAACCGCATGGGATGCGGTGCAGGCGCTTCTCGTGAATAATGGCGATGAAACCTATTGTCAGCCTTGTGTTTCTCCCATCTGGGACACGGGCCTTGCCGGACATGCGATGATAGAGGCCGCTTCCGGACAATGGGGGACCGAGCCTGAGAAGACAAAGGAAGATCTTGACCGTGCGGCTGCATGGCTTCGCAATCTTCAGATTCTGGATGTCAAAGGCGATTGGGCCATCAATGCTCCGGATGTCGAGCCGGGAGGTTGGGCGTTCCAGTATCGCAATGATTACTATCCTGACGTTGATGACACTGCTGTTGTGGGCATGCTTCTGCATCGTCAGGATGATCGGGCAAATGATGTGGCGATTGAACGTGCCCGTCAGTGGATCATTGGCATGCAGAGCAGCAATGGTGGCTGGGGTGCTTTTGATATCGATAACAACAAGGATTTACTGAACCATATTCCTTTCGCGGATCATGGGGCTCTGTTGGATCCTCCGACTGCGGATGTGACCGCCCGCTGCATTTCCTTTCTGGCGCAGCTTGGTCATCCTGAAGACCGTCAGGTGATCGAACGTGCTCTGGAGTATCTGCGCAGCGATCAGGAAAAGGATGGCTCCTGGTTCGGACGCTGGGGCACCAATTATATTTACGGCACATGGTCCGTGCTTTGTGCGTTCAATGCTGCTCATGTTTCCCATGATGACCCTGCGATTGTCCGTGCAGTTGAGTGGTTGCGCTCTGTTCAGCGTTCGGATGGTGGCTGGGGAGAAGATTGCGCCACATATGAAGGCGCCAAGCATGGCGTTTATAAGGAGAGTCTGGCTTCCCAGACTGCCTGGGCCACTCTTGGGCTGATGGCGGCTGGACGCCGGGATGACCCGGCGACGGCGAAGGGTGTTGCCTGGCTTATGGAGCGTCAGAAAGAGAACGGAGAGTGGGACGAGCAGCCCTATAATGCTGTTGGTTTCCCGAAGGTATTTTATCTGAAATACCATGGTTACCGCCAGTTTTTCCCTCTGATGGCGCTTGCGCGATATCGCAATCTGGAATCCAGTAACACTAGGAAAGTCGCTTTTGGGTTCTGATATTAC
>JAAYUA010000173.1 GCA_012517935.1 Acetobacter sp.
ACACATTACGGCGCAGATGAAGACAATATCGGCAATAAAAACACAGCCAATCCCGGTTTGCTGAGTTCACGCTGCAATAATGGAAATGTGGCGAATATTTCAACAGTCGGATGCGGAACAACACCGACAACAGTGCATACTCAAAGCTATCGGAACGCCCAGTGGACAAACAATCTGGATTTCCGACGTCATATCGATATTTTTCATGTCGTGCCAATGACGCTGGCCTTTGGTGGTGAACACCGACTGGAAACCTATGAAATTGAGGCCGGCGAACCCGCATCCTATGAGGTTGGTGGAACGCAGGGATATGTCGGCATATCCCCTCAAAGCGCGGGAAGCTGGAGCCGCAATATCTGGGCCGCATATATTGATGGGGATTTTCATCCACTTAAAAACTGGGATCTCGATTTCGCTGGCCGCTTTGAACACTATACCGACGTCGGCAACACTCAAACAGGCAAAATCTCCACGCGCTATGATATCACAAAACGCGTGGCTATCCGTGGAACAATCAGCACAGGATTCCGCGCCCCCACGCTGGCTGAACAGCATTTCAGCATCACAAGCGTAAACCCGACAGGAGCCTCCGGACTGCTGCCCGTCAGTTCGGAAGCCGCCCGGGTTTTGGGAGCACAAGCCCTCAAGACGGAATATTCCGTCAATGCGAGCGGTGGTTTCGTTCTGGAACCCATCAAGGGATTCCATGTTGAAGCAGATGTCTATCAGATCAATCTGCGCAACAGAATTGGACAGGGCGGCGTCACCAAGGGTCAGGTGGCTATCGATGCACTGGAAGCCATGAATTACGTTCTTCCCGTGAACGATATCGACCCGCAGAATGTGTCCGCCTACTATTTCTCAAATATCGGAAGCACTCGGACACAGGGTCTCGATATCAAGGCAGACTATACTTTCCATATGCATAAATATGGAAATCTTTTCCTGACGATGAGCATCGATCTTAATCGCACCCGTATGCATCATGTAGCAACGTCTGCAAACGGGACACCTCTGCTCAATGCACAGACAATCGGTTATCTGACCACCGCATATCCACGCAGCAAGATCATTCTCAACGCTTACTACACAGTCGGAAAATGGGATTTCAACCTCCGTCAGACCCGTTATGGCCAGACGACTGATATGATGACCTATCAGGACTGGACCAATGGATCGCTACAATGCCCCAGCGGTGGAGCATTACGCGGGTCGAACTCCTGCTTCGGACAATTCAATAACACGCCACGCTGGTTGACGGATCTTGAAGTCGGATATCGCATCAACAAGCATCTTCATGTTGCGATCGGCGCCAATAATATCTTCAACATTCGCCCTCGCCGCCTTCCTGATGAACTCAACAATGGTGGATACACACTTTACGATGCCAGCTCGGCCCAAGTGCCCATCACTGGCGGTTATTACTATGGTCGCCTGAACGCAACGTTCTAAGATTCCCGATAGTGTTTTTCTCTTGATATTCCGAGAAAATGACTGTGGACGGCGCTCACGCGTCGTCCACAAATCAAGTTGGGTTTTATCGGACCAGACTTTCCAGGATAATTCCTTGTTATCCCAATATTCTTCATGAATTTATTCATAACTTCATGAAAATCGTTGCTCAAAACCCTTGTGGAAATTGATTATCAGGCCCATCAGAGAACGTAAGGACGCCCGTATGTGCCTGTGTTCACCATTATTTTATCGCGGTGAAAAACAATTCCCTTCTTACTCCTACGCCCCCAGCTATTCCCATAAAAGCTCTCATTCCCTGCTCAGGGAAAACCTAAGCTTCCGGATAACGCCGCGTCATCCCCTCACTGAGCCGTATATCCGCCATCGATGACCAACTCACTGCCAGTCATGAACTTGGACTCATCAGAAGCGAGATAAAGAATGCCATAAGCGATATCATCCGGCTCTCCCAGATGGCCAACCGGGTGCAGATCGACCAATCTCTGACGTGCAGCCGCATCTTCCGCCGTCAGCCCCTTCACCATCGGTGTCCAGATATAT
>JAAYUA010000174.1 GCA_012517935.1 Acetobacter sp.
ATCAAAGGCTTGCCCGGACGCATCGCGATCTTCCAGAATTCTGTCCTGAGGCCTGCCGCCTTCAACGCGGACTGAACAAGATCATAATCCCCGACACTGGCGCCACCAATCGTGACCAGAAGATCGATTGCGTCCAAGCCTGACACAAGACGACGAATCTCAGCCTCATCATCCCGCGCAACAGGCAGCAGCACGACATCCGCCCCAGCGGAACGCAGCAGAGCCTGAAGCATCAGGCCTGCTGATCCCAGAATCCCACCCGGGAGCAGTGTTTCTCCCGGCATCACCAGTTCATCACCCGTGGACAGAATGGCAACGCGTGGCCGACGATACACAGACACCCAAGGGGTATTGCCCGCCGCCGCAAGCCCGATATCGCGACTGCCCAGCCTCTTTCCTGCTGCCACCAGAATGTCACCAGCCGCAAAATCCTGGCCCGCCCGGCGAATAAACGCCCCAGCCTGCACATTCTCCGTCAGGAAAATATTTGCCCCCCTGCGTTCCGTATTTTCCTGAATGACCACTGCTTCCGCCCCAGCGGGCATCACACTGCCGGTAAAGATACGGATAGATGTGCCGGGATCGACAGAAAGATCTGAAGGATGTCCAGCCGGGGCTTCCCCGATCACAGCCAGAAGGCGTCCGGCGCAGGCATCTTCCGCCCTGACGGCATACCCATCCATCGAAGAAACATCAGTCGGTGGATTCGTGACATTGGCACGAACCGACTGCGACAGGACCCTTCCGGCAGCCTCCGGAAGACTGACCAACTCACTGCCTGTCGGCTTCATCGCCTCCAGAATACGGCTCCGCGCCTCGGAAACTTCGAGCATAACCGGCCTTTACCCCCGATTTTCTGACATATCTGGCGATCATATGCGCAAGAATGCTTGACCGAACGGTTCTCTATGCGCATTTTGCGCCAACTTAAAGCACACAGCCGCGCCGGAAGGTTCGCGGCCGGGGTAAGGTTCCGAGGATTCCATGGCCAAGACCAATGTCATTCAGATCCGGCTCGTCTCAACGGCCGACACAGGTTACTTCTATGTCACGCGCAAGAACGCACGCGCTCAGACGGGCAAGCTTGAGCTGAAGAAGTATGACCCTGTTGCACGCAAACACGTTGTCTTCCGCGAAGCGAAGATCAAATAAGAAGCTGGTTCAGACCAGATATGAAAAGGCCGCTGGCAGATTTTGCCAGCGGCCTTTTTTGCGTCCTAACTCACTGAAAAACAGGCAAAATTTCTTCAATACAGCCTGTCATGCCGATCATAAGGCACAACAATTTCATTGCCATGCGCCAGGTTCAACATGGCTCTGGAACGCTCATCCAGAACGTCAGGATCAAGAGCCGTTTCCTTCAGGGCAGCAACCCGCCGCTTCCAGATCGCCTGTTCCTCAATCGCATTTTTCTCAGAAATCTTGGCCTCATCCAGCAGATGAATCTGCTCGCCATAGGCCTTCAGACCATGGTCGCCCTGCGTTGCCTGCCAACCGAAATAGCCGGTCAAAGCAAGAAAAAGAGTCGGTGGAATGACAGCTCGGATAAAACGTCGGACAACCCGAAGGATCTTCATATCACTCCCGCCTGCATGATTCGGCACCAAACATAACGGGAAAAACGCCCCTGACATGGCCTCATCATGGCAAGCAGAGCGAACTTTATAAAAAAAATCCCTCACGTGACAAAAAAGTCACGTGAGGGACCAAAGCCGTTCAGTGCTTCAGAATGGTGCGTCCAGCATAACGTGCTGCTGTCGCCAGTTCCTGCTCAATGCGGATCAGCTGGTTATACTTCGCCGTGCGGTCAGAACGTGACAGAGAGCCCGTCTTGATCTGTCCACAATTCGTCGCAACGGCAAGATCCGCGATCGTCGAATCCTCGGTCTCACCCGAACGATGGCTCATGACGGACGTATAACCGGCGCGATGAGCCATCTCCACAGCTGCCAGCGTTTCTGTCAGCGTGCCGATCTGGTTCACCTTCACAAGCAATGAGTTGCCGACGCCAGCTTCAATCCCGCGACGCAGACGCTCCGGATTGGTCACGAACAGATCGTCTCCAACCAGCTGAACCTTCTTCCCAAGCGTTTCCGTCAGAAGCGCCCAGCCTTCCCAGTCATCCTCAGCCACACCATCTTCGATGGAGACAATCGGGTAACGGCTGGTCAGATCGGCCATCCATGCAACAACGCCACCGGCATCAAGCGTGCGATTTTCACCTTCAAGAACGTATTTTCCGTCCTTGTAATATTCCGTCGCAGCGCAATCGAGCGCAAACGTCACGTCTTCACCGGGACGATAACCCGCAGCTTCAACAGCACGGGTAATGTAACCCAGAGCTTCGTCAGCAGACTTCAGATTCGGTGCAAAACCACCTTCGTCACCAACATTCGTGCCATGCCCCGCAGAAGACAGAGCCTTCTTCAACTGCGCGAAGATCTCCGAACCCCAGCGAATCGCTTCGGAAATGGTCGGTGCACCAACCGGCTGGATCATGAATTCCTGAATATCGATCGGGTTGTCCGCATGCTGACCACCATTGATGATGTTCATCATCGGAACAGGCAATGTGTGTGCGAACGGCCCGCCAATATAGCGATACAAAGGAAGATTCAGCTCAATGGCCGAGGCTTTGGCAATCGCCAGAGAAACGCCCAGAATCGCGTTCGCACCCAGACGCGCCTTGTTCGGCGTGCCATCCAGCTCGATCATCGCGTTGTCCAGATCAATCTGATCCTGGGACTCCGCACCGTGCAGTGTCGGGAAAATGTCGGTCTCGACCGCTTCGCAAGCCTTCAGGACGCCCTTGCCGCCATAACGGGACATGTCGCCATCACGCAGTTCGACAGCTTCATGAGCTCCCGTTGAAGCGCCTGACGGAACCGCAGCCCGACCTTTGGCGCCGGAAGCCAGTTCGACCTCGACTTCAACCGTAGGGTTGCCGCGGCTGTCGAGAATTTCCCGCGCGATAATATCAACGATAGCACTCATAAAATCTGCCTTTGCTTCTTGCGTCGTGGTGCAGAATGCAGGTTAAAAAACCTTGTGCATATTGTAGTGCATATTATCGCCGGGAAAAACCGTGCTTGAGGAATACCGCGTCAGCCCCGACGCAAACGTCTCAAGCCCCCCGTCAGACGCGGGCAATAAGCATCGAACTTCCGCAATATGCTTCCAGCGCGCCAGATCAGACTGGTCCGCACACGCTCCAGTTCCGCCTCGGCCTGATGCACTCTCTGTTCCATCGTGTTCAGTTCTGCCTGCCGCTCCTGCGCGGCTTTCTGCATCTCAACAATCCGGACTTCCAGCGCCAGACGAGTGTCTGCCGACATGCCGACAGGATCAGATTGCGGCTCATACCAACGCAGAGGAAAGTCGTTGTAACGAATCCGCTCCCCTATATTCAGCGAATGCGGTTCATCATTCACCCACGCCTGAAACACGGCTTCTTCCGCAGAGCAGCGATCCAGATCCTCCTGCGACAGATGCAGGCCAAAATGAGCCAGAACACGCGTCACGATCTTATCGTTCGTGGACAGAGAACGGTCCGCAGGTGGCGCCAGCAAGGCCACTTTCCGAAAAGCTTCCCGTAACGCCCGCACCAGCAGGAAATCAGCCGCCACGGGTTTGCTGCTGCTCCACTCCAAATCGAAGAAGGTTGCTGTGCGGCCATCTTTCGCGACGATCATGTTGAACGGTGTCGCGTCCACCATATCACCATGAACCCTGAGACCATTTTCCAGACCTTCGACACCGGCACGCGCCAGCCACGCTTCGATCCAGACTGTTGCCCATCCTGTCAGTTGCTCAAGCGTCCAGCCATCACGCGACACGATATCAAGCAGACTGAACCACCAACTTGGACGGGCGATATAGGCCTCGCGCTCCTCTTCCCCCGCAGCCCAAACATAACCGGCTTCGGTCGCTCTGGCTTTTTCACGACCAAGAGCATGGCGGGATACCATCACACCTTCGCCCTCGATCGCGGCAAAGCGTGTTTCACGCACGAACGGACGAGCGCGCCCTGTCGAAAAATGCCACGCAAGAACAGATGAATCGGCAAGATTTTCAGCCTGCCCGGCAACCATCAGGAACGAGTTCGCCATCTCTGGCAAAAGACCATTCCGCTCCAGAACAGGCCACGCACGTTGTGGAGAAAAAACCGGTCGCTGCTCACATCCATTTGTCTCTGCGATCAGGAAACCGGGCCTGAAATCAGCATGATGCATTGCTTCAGGCGCAAGCATCAGTGTCGGCATCTTGTAATCAGGGAAAGGCAGCCAAGTTCTAACTGCCTCAAAACCCGCATCTGAAAAATGGCGACACAGTTCGGCGTGGCCATATGTCACAGCTGTATCCGCGCTGTAGAGATCATTGACCCCAAACCACGGGATTCCCAGATGATCTTCCTTGTCTCCCGCGAGATATTTCAGACCAAGCTGATTTTCGATGGCAAGAAACAGAACACCATCAGGTTTCAGAAATTTCTTTATATGCCGAAGGAAAGTTGCTGCCCCGGTCTCTCCCGGCAAACCAGCCAGACGGGCATATTCAAGCACACCGACCACGACAACAGCGTCAAACTGCTCCTTGGGCTCAATGCCGAGAAGATCCTCTGCCACAACCTGCACATTGGAAAGATCATCCGTACGCGCACGGGCAATCGCTGCACGGCGCGAGCTACCTTCCACAGCAACAACATTCCCGCCACCCTCTGCAGTCACTTCACCAAGATAACGTGTGACGGCACCACATCCGGCCCCGAGTTCCAGAATATTCTTGTCAGCCAGCCAACCCCCGAAAGGACGCAACAGATTGGCCCGCGCCGGGGAGAGATGATAGGTGGAAGGCCAGTCTTTCATTGCATCACGCAACTCGCGTGAAAAAACCGAACGATCCTTCGCGGAACGCACGACAGACATCAGGCGATTTTCCGTTCTGTCCCCGTCACTATAGTTGTTCACTGGAACTACAGCTCCTTCACGCACGAACACACCATCGTCATTCAAAGCGTAAAATCCGGATAGAAATTGCGATGGAGAACCAGAAACCTGCAACCGCCCCATAAATGTCCCTACCTCATATCAATCACGGCTGGAACGGTCAGCCGCGGCGGCGGGACACTATCGGAAAGAACTTAGCATGTCATGAATCTGAGAACATTCTCCACACATCCGAACCCGTTCTGATCAAAAACATCCAACAGACGCTCAGGATGCTCGTGAAACATCATGAGCCTTCATTATACCCCACAGAAAATTTCTGCCTCCATTTCTGATGACAGCTCCATCCTGACATCTCATGAAAGCAGAACATTTTCCTTTTTATGAGATATCGCCAAACTTCCCGGATCTGAATTCCTCCATGGCCTGATGGATCTCTTCCTGCGTGTTCATCACAAACGGACCATATCCCGCAATCGGTTCGTTCAGAGGTTCACCCGTGAGAACCAGAAAGCCCGTTTCTCCAGCAGCCTGCAACGCCGCCGTATCGCCTTCAGGATCAAGAAGAACGAATTGTGCACTGCCAACAGTTTCCGCACCATTCACAATTAACTGTCCTTCCAGAACAACAATCGCGCAGGTATGGCCTTTGGGAAAATGCAATGTGACTTCGCTGCCCTGATGCAGGATTGCATCCCACACATTCAAATCGGAAAACACGTGTGCAGGTCCTTTGACACCATCATAAGACCCGGCAATGACACGCATGCTCCCTGCATTCTCACCGAACGAAACAGATGGAATATCAGCGGATATAATCGTCTGATAAGCCGCCGGAGCCGACTTATCGCTGGACGGAAGATTCACCCAAAGCTGCACCATCCGAAACGGGCCTCCCGTTTTGGCATAAGCAGGAGAGTGATACTCCTGATGCACAATCCCATTGCCCGCAGTCATCCACTGCACATCACCCGAACCGATAACGCCTCCACCGCCGGAGGAATCCCGATGCTCAACCTCACCATCATAAACGATCGTGACAGTTTCAAATCCTTTATGCGGATGAACACCCACACCACGGCGTTCAGCCGTCGGCGTAAATTCATAAGGGCCCGCATAATCAAGTAGCAGGAAAGGACTGAGATTGTTTCCAAAATCACTATATGAAAACAGAGACCTTACAGGAAACCCGTCTCCAACCCAGTGACCACGCTCATTACCATAGCGTCCAAGTATTTTCTTCTGCATGGAACTTCACTCCTTACCTCTTGAGACAACAAGATATAGGCACGCGATCCCTGCCCCTGAAGATTGTCATATCAGACAAAGCGTCCTATTTTGGGAACGATGAAAGATCTGAATGACTTTGGCTATTTCGTGCAGGTCGTCAGGCATGGTGGCTTTTCAGCCGCTGCCAGAGCCACTGGATTGCAGAAATCCCTGCTCAGCAGACGTATACGCCTGCTGGAAGAACGTCTCCACACACAGTTGGTTCAACGCACATCTCGCCATTTCAGCGTCACGGAAGCAGGACAGAGAGTTTACGAACACAGCCTTGCCATGCTGTCGGAAGCCGAGGCCGCAGAACAATCGGTCGCCCCATTTCAAAGCGAACATCGCGGCACCATTCATCTGAACTGTCCGGTAGCGCTCCTGCATTATCAGTTCGGAGATATTCTGGCCCGCTTCATGAAGGCATATCCCGCCATCATCCTGCATCTCGATACAACGAACCGCGCCGTCGACGTCATCAAAGAAGAGCTGGATCTCGCAATCCGCGTCAGATTTCCGCCGCTACCTCCATCCGACCTGATGATGCGCACATTCGACACAAGCACGCACTGCCTTGTCGCGGCTCCCGATCTGGTGCCCTATCCCCTCACCTCTCCCGCAGATCTGAAGAATTTCCCAAGTCTGGATTTTCACACTCTGCCGGGCACACACACATGGACGCTGGAAAATCAGGATGGCCAAACCGCCACTGTCTTCCATGAACCTCGTCTCGTCACCGATGACATGACCACGCTGAGAACAATTGCGCTGACAGGTGCTGGTATCGTCGAATTGCCAACAATCATGGTCTGGCAGGATATCGAAGCCGGTCGTCTTGTCCCCGTGCTGCCGGACTGGCATCCGAAAGCCGGGATCGTCCACGCCGTTTTCCCTTCACGCCGTGGTCTCATGCCTGCTGTCAGAACCCTGCTCGATTTTCTCGCTCATGAATGTCGAATTCAAAGAAAACGGGCCTCAGCCGCTTTTCGGATACCGCCGAACTTGCAACACTCTCCACCATCCAGCTGATCCACAATCCCTTGCCTGTATAATATGGAGATATCATAAGGGTGCCAAAAGCCAGACAATATCCGAACCGCCGCACCCTTCTCCTCTCCGCACCAGTGGCTGCTCTCGCCATGACGCGAAAGCTCAGGGCCGCAGAATTACGTCCGCATATTGCATCAGCCGAAGCGACACTCTCCATCAGCACGCAAGAAAGGCGGCGCTTTCTTCCACGAACACTTTGCGGACTGAGCCTTGAAACTGCAGCACTCGCAGAACCGGGTGTGCTCTGTCCCGACAATCATGAACTGATCGCGCTGCATCGTGGCATAGCTTCCAAAGGCATCCTGCGTCTGGGCGGAAATACCTCCGATGTTTCATGGTGGCAGGCAGAAAACAGCTTTCCCATGCCGCAGATGCTTCACTCCCCACCCTCCACACACCGCCATTTCTTCGCCATCACGCCGGAGCAGTTGCAAAATCTGAAGGGGTTCGTGGATCAGACAGGATGGGACGTGATCTGGGGGCTTAATCTGGGAACAGGAACCGCCGAGCAGGCGGCAGTCGAAGCTATTGCTGTTACCAAAATTCTCGGCAAATCCCTCATGGCCTTCCAGATTGGCAATGAACCTGATCTTTTCAATCGTTATGGTCATGCCATGCGTGGACAGAACTGGAATTTTCCGTACTATCTGAACGAGTGGATCCATTATGCCCGCATCATCCTGAAATCCTACCCCGATGCGGTATTCATGGGGCCAGATACCGCGATCAGTGATGACTGGATCAACAGCTTTGCATATGGCGTTCCGGAAGATCTGCGCCCCCATCTGCTTGGTCTCAGTGGTCATTACTATGCTGAAGGCCCTCCGGATGCCCCGGAAAGCACGATTGCGCATCTTCTGACAGATAGTCCCGTCGTGCAGAACCGCATCGACATGCTGAAAACAATAGAAGAAAAAACACATCTTCCGTTTTTTATGACCGAAGGCAACAGTTGCTATCTGGGTGGAAAACCGGGCGTCAGTGACAGTTTCGCGGCTGCACTCTGGGCAACGGATTATATTCTCCGCATGGCGCAAAATGGCTGCAACAGCGTCTGTTTCCATGGAGGGGCATCGGAAGTCGAGCACGCCAATAACGAACAATCACAAGGTGCTCGTAACGATGCTGAACGCAAACGAGCGAAAAACGGCGCATTCTATTCTCCCATCGCGGGCACGCCCACAACGGGATATCAGACCCGACCGCTTTATTATGGCATAAAAGCTGCTGCGGCCCTCGCCGGAACAACTCTTGCTTCCTGTATGCTGAAAGATGCTGATCCGGAACTGACAGCATATGCCGGACATGACGTGAACGGACTAACCCTCATTCTGGTCAATCGCAGCCTGTCGAACGATCTGCACGTCAATATGACATATGATGGAAAGCCTGCCGAATTTTCAAAAATTCAGCGTCTGAGTGCACCTTCTGTCGATGCACTGGATAACACCCGTCTTGAAACAGTCTCCGGACAGGTTGCAGGACAAACAAGCATACCAAAAGCTTCGGCGCTGATCCTGAAAACATAAAACCCTCTTCGCTCACGCCAAAGAGGGTTTTATTTAATCACAGCCTGAAGGCTCTTCCTCCGGTTTGGGAGGAAGAGCGTCGTTCAGGATTTACTCAGCCGCAACGTAAACCTGCCCACCAGATTCACGGAATTCACGGCTTTTCTCTTTCATGCCTGCCATACGCTGCGCATCCTCCCGCAGATCCTGACTGATCCGCATGGAACAGAACTTCGGCCCACACATGGAGCAGAAATGCGCTGTCTTGTGCGCTTCACGCGGCATGGTCTCATCATGGAATGCCCGTGCCGTGTCGGGATCAAGCGACAGATTGAACTGATCTTCCCAACGGAACGAGAAACGCGCACGGCTCAGCGCATCATCACGCAGACGCGCTGCTGGATGTCCTTTCGCCAGATCAGCCGCATGTGCCGAAATGCGATAGGTAATCACACCTGTTTTCACATCGTCACGGTTTGGAAGACCCAGATGCTCCTTCGGCGTGACATAGCAAAGCATCGCCGTGCCAAACCAGCCAATCATCGCAGCACCAATTGCAGAGGTGATGTGATCATATCCCGGCGCAATATCCGTCGTTAGCGGACCAAGCGTATAAAACGGCGCTTCATGACAATGCTTGAGCTGCTTGTCCATGTTCGCCTTGATCTTGTGCATCGGCACATGACCCGGGCCTTCGATCATCACCTGACACCCCTTGGCCCAGGCAATCTTCGTCAGTTCACCAAGCGTCTCCAGCTCGGCAAACTGCGCGGCATCATTCGCGTCGGCCACTGAGCCCGGACGCAGACCATCGCCCAGCGAGAAAGAAACATCATATTTCCGCATGATGTCACAGATTTCCTCAAAATGCTCATAGAGGAAACTCTCACGATGCTCCATCAGGCACCAACTGGCCATGATCGAACCACCACGCGAAACAATGCCCGTCACGCGTTCCGCCGTCAGCGGAATATGGGCCAGACGCACACCCGCATGAATGGTGAAATAATCAACGCCCTGCTCGGCCTGCTCGATCAGGGTGTCACGGAATACTTCCCATGTCAGTTTGCTGACCTCACCACCGACTTTCTCAAGTGCCTGATAAAGTGGCACTGTGCCAATCGGCGTCGGGGAGTTACGCAGGATCCAGTCGCGAATATTATGAATATTCCGTCCCGTGGACAGATCCATGACGGTATCCGCACCCCAGCGGATCGACCAGACCAGCTTCTCGACCTCTTCCGCGGCCGAAGACGTCACAGCCGAGTTACCGATATTGGCATTCACCTTCACAAGGAAGTTGCGGCCAATGATAACCGGTTCCAGCTCCGGATGATTGATATTCGCCGGAATGATCGCACGACCACAGGCAATTTCATCACGCACGAATTCCGGTGTGATGAAATCAGGAATCGCGGCCCCGAAATCCTCTCCATCCTTTCGACGGGCAGCTGCCCCGTCCACTGCCTGCTGACGACCAAGATTTTCGCGATGCGCGACATAGATCATCTCTTCCGTGATGATTCCAGCCCGTGCGAACTCATATTGCGTAACGTAGGTCGCCTTGTCGCCATCCAGCACCTGATGGGGAGCCGGACAAGGTGCCACAAGACGGTCACCCGAAGCACCACCATTGTCTTCGGGACGCACTTCACGGGGAACCACCTGCTCAAAGCCGCGCTTCTCAAGCCATGGGCTGCGCAGTCTGGGCAGACCAGCCGCCACGTCGATGGTGACGCCGGTATCTGTATACGGACCAGATGTATCATAGACACGCAAAGGCTCTTCGCCCGCAGACGGATCGAGTGCGATTTCCCGGAACGGAACAAGGATCTCGGGATGGCTGTCTGGTGCGCTGTAAACCTTGCGCGATCCACAGATCGGGCCGGTGGTCACCTGTCCCGGAGCCGGGACGGCGTTTCCGGGGCTGGAAACCGAAGAAACATGATTCATTGAATAAACTCCCCCGCATAGTGCGAGGAACGGGCGGAACACACCGGAAGGACTCAGGACTCAACACCCGGACCAGCAAGACATATTCCAGCCAGTCCCTCCGCCGGTCTTAACCGGATCAGGTTCCCCAAACAACCACGATGGTCGCTGGCTGGGTCGCCGCGCCGCGCTGGTTTTCACAACGCATACCGGCCTCTCAGCTCCTTGCCGGAGCCCCCCTTGGCTGAGCGCAAACAGACCCGATCCACTGACCTGCTGTCAACAACGGAACACGTTCTCCCGCGCATCTCGACGGAACGTGACTTCCGCTCCCTGCCAGAACGAGAAAAAGATGCTAATAATTTCCGATGCCCGGGCCACGCAAAACCCGACATCCCCATTCCCGCCCGAAACCGCGGAAAGACGTGGAAAAATAGCTTCCCCCGGAAGCATTGACCTGCTCCAACATCCCTCCTACGCCGCACTAACGACTTATGTGCAGGAGAATTCCCATGAAAATCATCATCGACACCGATCCCGGTCAGGACGACGCGATGACCATCCTGCTCGCTCTCGCCTCTCCGGAAATCGAACTTCTCGGGGTCACGACAGTCGCAGGCAATGTTCCGGTTGCACAGACAACCGAAAATGCCATAAAGGCACTGGACCTTGTCGGACGATCAGATATCCCCGTCCATGCGGGAGCAGAGCGCCCGCTGCTGCGCCCCCCCGTCAACGCAACGCATGTGCATGGCCAGACAGGATTCGAAGGCGTTGATCTTCCGCCTCCCTCCCGTCCGGCCACACCCGGTCATGCCGTCGACTTCATCATCGACACGGTCATGGCGCATCCGGCTGGTGAAATCACAATCTGCACCATCGGTCCCATGACCAATCTCGCGCTTGCGCTGGCCCGGGAACCGGCTCTGCGCACGCGCATTGGCCGGATCGTTGCAATGGCAGGCGCCTTTTCTGAAGTCGGCAACATCACACCCGCTGCTGAATTCAACGTCTATGTCGATCCACACGCCGCCCAGATGGTTCTGGCATCAGATATTCCGATCGTCATGCTGCCGCTGGATGTCACACATCAGATGCACACCAGCGCCGCACGACTGGCTCGTTTCCGGGCCATGCCCAACAGGGTTGGACCCGTGATCGCAGACTGGCTGACGTTCGAAAAAAAATTCGAAGCCACGAAATACGGCACCGATGGCGGCCCGTTGCACGATCCCAATACCGTGCTCTGGCTGTTGCGTCCTGACCTTTACCGCGGACGCGGCGTGAATGTGCGCATCGAAACAGACAGCCCCCTGACCATCGGCATGACCGTCACGGATTGGTGGCAGATCACAGACCTGCCACGCAATGTCCTGTTCATTCGTGAAGCTGAAGTCGAAGCCCTCTATGACTTCATGTTCGAGCGTTTCTCACGCCTGTAATCTGATCGAATTACCCCGTGTCTGTACGCCAGACGGCGACGATACGGGGAAAATCGCTGTGAACGCCGCACCGGGTGGATCTCCGCCAGCGACGGCATCAGATACATCCAGACGGGCATTATGAAGCCGCAGAATTGAAACGACGAGGCTCAATCCAAGACCGCTTCCGGGAATGTGCCGACTTTTATCCGAACGATAAAAACGCCCCAGAACAGCTCCCCGTTCTTCCGGCACGATCCCAGGACCCGTATCGGAAACCTTCAGTTCGATCTGCGCTCCCTTGCGCGCAAGACTTACACTGACCACCCCACCTTCGGGTGTAAATTTGATCGCGTTATCGACAAGATTGGCCAGAGCCTCAATCAGGAGATCACGGTCTCCATGGACCGAAAGATCGGGATTTTCCGGTCCCACCCGTTCAAGAAGAATGCCGCCAGCTTCGGCGATTGGTTCATAGAGATCCAGAATATCACCGATAATTTCATCAAGACTGACCGAACCGAAAGCATCGCGGCGACGCCCGTTATCGATCTCCGCCATACGCAACAGTGCCGTGATGACTGTAAAACACTGATCCAGATCAAGGATGGCGCGGTCAACTGCGTCCCGCAAAAACGTTCCATTCTCTTCCGAATGTGTCAATGCGCGATCCAGACCGGCCCGCACCCGTGCCAGAGGCGTGCGAAGATCATGGGCAATATCGTTCCCCACCTCCCGCATGTCGCGCATCAACTGTTCAAGACGATCCAGCATTCTGTTCACACTGGCCGCCATCCCCTCCAGCGCATCACGATTATGCCCCGTCGGCAGACGCTCATGGATATCACCGGCCATGATCCGGTCAATCGCTTCATACATGGCCTGCACACGCCCCAACGCACGCCGGCTCAGCCAGAATCCCGCTATCAATGCAAAAAGAAGGACCGGAACGGCAGCGATCAGGGAGGCACGGCGTAGAATGAGCTTGTGTTCAGCCAGAAGATGCAGACTGCGGGCAAGAACAAGAATCTCTCCGTCGGGCATGACCTCGGCAAGAAAATCGAGCCGATAGGGAACGCCTTCCTCGGGCGTGACAACCAGCCTGTGAATCTTCCCATCAGCGACAAGCCCCGCAGGCCACCCTTTCATCTCTCCTGCGACATGATGATGATCTGCCGTGAACACACCTGCCGTATTGACGACAACTCGCAGATCATCTGTCGCACGGCGGGCTATGACATAATCACGATGGGCTGCTGGCATCGCCGCCAGCAAGGCCGCTTCACGCAGCAGGATGGCCTCGGAACGACGATAATCAAGATCCGAAATCTGCGCGTAAACAAGGAAAAATTGCAAAATAAGCGCGGCAACAACCGCAAGGGCCACACCCAGGGGAAAGCGGAACCCTGATGTTCTCCAATGATCAGTCAGAGACACGCAGCATAAATCCAACGCCCCTGATACTGCATATCAGCGGCTCGTCTTCTGGAGCATCGACCTTCCGTCTGAGTTTCCCAATATGCACATCCACCAGGTTCGTCTGAGGCACGAAACGGTAATTCCAGACATCTTCCAGCAGCATGTTCCGGGTCAGAACCTGACCGGGGCGACGCATCAGATATTCCAGAAGACGAAATTCCCGCGGAAGAAGCTCAACCTCCCGCCCGTCACGTGTGACAGTCCGTTCGATCAGATCCATGATCAAAGGACCAACACGCAGAACCGTCTCTCTTGTATCCACCGGACGCCGCAACAGCGCCTCAATACGCGCGATCAGTTCCTCCATCGCGAACGGCTTGGTCAGATAATCGTCGCCCCCGGCCTTCAGGCCACTCACACGATCATCAACGGCAGAAAGCGCGGAAAGCACCAGAACAGGCACCTTCACTCCCTGTCCGCGCATGGTTTCAATCAGGCTCAGCCCGTCCAGAACCGGCAGCATGCGATCAATGATCATGACCGAAAAACTGTCTTCAAGGGCGCATTTCAGACCGGCATCACCACTGGAAGCAACAGTCACATCAAATCCGCGACTGCGGAGCTCCTCGGAAATTTCCGTGGCTATCCCGGCGTCATCTTCCACCAGGAGGAGACGGGATCTCATATCTTCAGGAGATGGAAACGACATCATGGAACCATGCCAATGCGTTTTCCTTCACGGTAAAACCATTAAAATCCGATTCATAATTGTTGTTACCGGACACACTAAAAACCTTTCGGAAACCCGAGAAGCCTTCAAAATTAACTATTTCTTCCAGAAATCAATATATTTCTCACGTCTGTAGGAAACAATGCCGTCAACGGGGTATCCATGGCAGACGACCAAGAAGCAGACGGAACTGCCGCTCCTGAAACAGCGGCTCCCCGCCGAAGTAAAAAACTTCTGCTCATTCTGCCTGTGCTTCTGCTGATCATCGGCGGAGGCATAGGGTACTATTTCCACCATAACCATGCGAGAAAGGCCCACGACAACAAGCCTTCCGACGCAACATCACTGATCAGCATCCCCACGATCATTTCCAATCTTGATGTGGGCTCTACACGTCCTGTCTTCGTTCGCATCACCGCAAAGCTTCAGGTCAGCAACACAACACCGGAAGAAATGGCTGAAAAAATGCCACAGATCCAGGACTTGTTTCAAAGCTATCTGCATGAAAGCCGGCAAAGCGAACTCAGCGGCAATGGCATCTATCGGCTGAGAGAAGCCCTGCTTGGACGGATTGCGACCGAACTTGCCCCGATCAAGGTTCAGGATCTGTTTTTCACGGAGTTCCTGATCCAATGAGTGCAACTCTCACACATCCAATCCACAACGTCTCCCGGACCGAGGCCTCCGCCACGAACGATGTCAGGACATCTTCAGGCCGGGAAGACGTCTCGCGTCAGGAAGAGAAAACAGAACCATCGGATCTCGAAAAGCACATCTTAAACCCTCCCTTCAGGGCTCCGACACATGCCTCGCCCAACGGGCTGGAGCAGATCCTCCATTCCGGACAAGTCTCCTGCGAGAGACTGCCGATGCTGGAGATCATCTTTGATCGTTTTGTCCGCTTGTCATCTGCATCGTTAAGAAATTTCACTAACGATAATGTGGAAATTACGCTTGGCGACATCACTTCGATGCGATTTGGTGATTATCTGGATAATGTCCAGCCTGCATCTGTATTCGCTGTTTTCAAAGCTGAAGAGTGGGAAAATTATGGGCTTATGGTCATAAATTCTGATCTGGCCTACTCCATTATCGATGTTCTTCTGGGAGGCAAGCGCATGCCCCTCCCCCGCAATCTTATGACCCGCACACACACCGCCATCGAACAAGCCCTGCTTGAACAGATGGTCCAGCTTATTCTCCACGATCTTTCAACAGCCTTCGACCCTGTCTGCGCTGTCAGTTTTCTGTTCGAACGTCTTGAGATCAACACGCGTTTCGCCACGATCACGCGCGCATCCGGCGCAACATTCATGACGCGTATGTCGATCGAAATCGACAGTCGTGGCGGGGATATCGACATTCTCCTTCCACATGCGACCCTGGAACCCGTCCGCGATCTTCTTGCGCAACAGTTCATGGGGGAGAAATTTGGTCGGGATTCCGTCTGGGAAACACATCTTGCAACGGAGATCCAGAGCACAAGCGTCGATCTGCAAGCTGTTCTGTGCGAGCAAACCATTTCCCTTGGAACACTTCGCTCCCTGAAACCCGGTTCACAACTTGTGCTGGATTGTCAGAAAACCCAACCCGTCAGCCTGAAATGTGGTGATCTTACCTTATTCAAAGGGCAGAGCGGACGCATCAAACAAAATATTGCCGTCAAGATAAATGAAACAGTCATAAAAATGCCGGAAGGAATCCTTCTGAAAGAAACTTCTTATTCATAACTGGAATTTCCATGACAATTTTTGAATATTCCGTCGAATTATCTTTATCTCTCCTTCTTTGTGCAGGAATTTTCTGCAGCATACATATCGTGCGTTCCCTTGCCACACTCCGTCGGGATCGCTCCGAATTGATGCGGCTTATTGCGCAACTGGATGAAAGTGGTCGGCAGGCAGAAGATGGGATAGAAAAACTACAGGTCGCCGGGGATGTCAGCGCACGCACACTGAACAGGATGATAGAACAATCTCGGCTTGTATGTTCCGAACTGTCCTCCATGGCAGAAAAAGGAGAAATTCTCGCTGAGCGTATTGAGATCCTGCTCAGGAAAGAAAAGAAAACCGCTGAAACGGAAAACGAATTCTATGCAGAAAAATCGGTTCAGAATATAGAAAACATTATACGGAAAAATCATTCCACGAAAAACAGTAAAACGCAAAATACGAGCACACTCCCAATACCGCCACGCAAGGTTCGCAATGCGACCGAGCGCGACCTGATCCGTACATTCAGAACAGTCTGATATGACACGACCAAAACCTTCTCTCTCGCACCTTTTCCAGATAACGGGCTGCATGATGGCCGGACTTCTGGGACTCAAGATCTATGATCTCAGCGCGTCTTTCCTGTCCTCAGGACATGCGGTTCTGAATTCAGATCTGGTTGCTGCAGCACATGCAAACGTTCCAACGAAAACAGACACACAAGACACCGCTGGTGTGCAATCAGGGGGAACTTCACCAGATCAGTCACATGTAGAAAGAAATGACTCTAACGGTGCAGCATGCGCCGATGGAAAAGGATGCATCGGACAATCTCCCGTTCCGGAAGAAGACATTTCTCCTCTTGCTGAATCCGCAAGACAGGATCTGCTTTCCAGCCTGAAAAACAGATCTGAAGAAATGGAGAAACAGAAACGCAGCATCACACAAGAACGTCAGGAAATTGATGCGTCGGAAACAGCCTTGCAAAAGCAACTCAAAGACCTCGAAGTGCGTCAAGCCGCTATTTCCCGGCAGATACTTGAGCAGAAACATGCCGATGATGCATCAATTGATCGGCTTGTGAAAATTTATGAAACCATGCCCCCACGTGATGCCGCGACAATTTTCAACATCATGGAACCAAGCATTCTTACCGCTGTGCTTTCAGTTATGAATCCCCGCAAGGCTTCTGCAATTATGGCTGGTATGTTGCCAGAAAAAGCAAACAAGGCGACACAACTGATGGCTCCGCAGGAACTCACATCCGATCAAAAAAAAATCCATGAATTTTTCTGAATATTTTCATGTGTGATATAAAAATATTCTCTATCATACATGGAATTTTTATAATTCATCATATACTGACGTCATCATCACTCTCACTTCAAACCATGCAATACACGCATATCCCGCCATGAAATGATTCAAAGAATGACGATCAGTAAAAATACATTCAAAACAAAATTTATATTTTTGCTTTTTGTAATAATACACTCAACATCTATGCCCGCCTCAGCCAAAACATCATCCACACACACAAAACACTCTGAGAAGAAAAGCAATCTCTCGACAGATAATTCAAAGACAGATGTATTGCCCGCAGGATGGAAGAAAACCATCATAAGCCCAGAGAGTGACGATACCGAAGATAAAATAAATTCTGATAATTCCTTTGATAATAAAAATAAAACTGAAATTAGTACAATATTCCTTCCTTTGAGACAGGATTATGGAATTGCGGCTTTCCAGACTGCCCAGGATTTCACAATCGCCATTGATCATTCCATCCCCCTTGATATCAGCTCCCTGAACAACAACACCCTATATAAAATTCTCCCTCTACAGATCTCAAACAATTCGACAATCATACACATTCACAGCAATCAGCCTGATATAAAATTCTTTATCCAGAAAAAAATGGGAGGATGGCTCATCAGCACAACGCCTCTTCCTTCAAAACATCTTCCAACCATAACACCAGAAATTCGCGATCAGGGTGTGCTCTTTCACTTCCCAAAACCGGGACATATCGTCACATTACCAGATGAAAAACATGGTGGCAGAATTCTGGTCGGAACCTCAAGCGAAGAAACCGCGCCGGTCACTCAGCCACGCTCATGGTCGAATTATGAAATAAACCCATCCCTTCAAGGATTGGTTATATCCACAACCGATAACTCCATCGAACTCAGATCAGCTTCGGATGGTGCTTTTCTCGATTTCTCCAACAGCACATACCCTCATCTCCAAGATCTTACGCTCGAACCTCTCTCACCTTCTGATGTCGACTGGTCATGGCTGACATTAAGTGGAGAATCTCCTGAGGCACTTAATGAAAATTTCAAGCGTTTCCGTCTTCAGGCTGCAACATCACCTCAAGGCCTGAGAACAAAACCGCGTCTCTCCGCTGCCCGCATGGCTCTCGCCATCAACGCCCCCAAGGAAACGCGCGCCATTCTCGAGGCCATTACATCGGATGATCCAGAGAGCCTCAAAAATGCATCCATCCTGTCCCTTCAGGCTGTCTCTGGCCTCCTTGTCGGAGATATGGATGCAGCCAGACCGCTATCCTCTATTCCGCCACCTCCAATCGGAGATGATGAAGCATTATGGAGCGGCCTGTACAAAGCACGCACGGATTCCGATAAAAAACTGGCCGCAAATCTTCTGGCTAACGGCTGGTCACGTTTGCAGGCCTACCCCGCTCCGTTGCGCAACAATATTGCACCGGAAATCGCCGAAACCATCGCCCGATACGGTTCCGCCGATGATCTGATCAGCATAGCAACGCTTCCTGACGCCCCGGAATTCCAGCTCACAAAAGGATTGCTTTTACTGAGAGCCGGCAACACGGAGAAAGCTCTGAAGACTTTTGTCGATCTCTCCTCCAGCCCGTCACCCCGCTTCAGCGTGCCGGCTCAATTGGAAGCAATCAGTCTCAAAGAAAAAAATGGCAGCATGACGCATCAGGAGGCGGCGAATGCTCTGGAGAACCTGCGTCTGACGGCAAGGCTGGTCGATCGTGAAGAAAATCTCCTGCTCACCCTGATGCGTGCATATGCAAACTGCAACGACTGGTCGCACGCTCTGATCACCGCCGATGCCCTCACGCTACAATTCCCCGATCACGACGCACTACTGACCCCAGATCTCCTCAATATCGTCACCCATCTGTCCGAATCCTCTCCTCCGGAGACATCAACGACAGAGCAGATTGATACTGCTGCCCTGATCAGTTCCCACATCGAACAATTGCCCGATAGTCCGGAAAAGGCGAATATCCTCGCATCCCTTGCGGAGCGCCTCAATAATCTGGGGCTACAGGCGGAAGCCTCCAACACTCTCGGAAAAGCATTACCTCTGACGGATAATGCCCAGCAAAGAGCTGAATGGGGGATGCGTCTTGCCACAATGGAAATGGAAGCAGGACATACCAATCCCGCACGTCAGGCTCTGGACGCAACATCGTCGCCTCAACTTCCGGACGACCTGCAGGCACGACGCAGATTTATCTCTGCCCAGCTTTTCATGGATGCCGGCAACCCGGACAAGGCCCTCCAGATCATCGGAAGCGACAAAACGGATGCCGCACTCGATCTGCATGCCCATATTCTTGAAACCACCGGGAAATGGGAAGAAGCAACATATATCGTCAGCCACATGGCAGGCCGGTCACTGCCACGTCAGGGACCATTGGATTCAGACCAGCAGGCTCTCGCCCTCCGCCTGGCGACTGATGCATCGCATGCGAACAACGCGCGCACATTGGAGAAACTGAAGCAGTGGATTGGCGACAGAATTACCGATGAACGCAGCAAAAAAATATTTGATCTCCTGACCACTTCAACAGGAAAACCACAGCAAAATGCAAGGATGCATGCAGAACCGGACAACCCCGCATGAATATTACATCATGATTTCATATAAAATCACTTGCATATGGGAAACGCTGGCCCTATCAAGCCGGTTCTTGGCCCAAGGGGGCGATATTTTTTGCCCAACAGGCTGTCTACTGGTTTAGAGGTACGTGATGAACGCACTTGCTCAACTGGGGATGGTCTCGGAACTCCCGAGCAATAACCAGCATGTTTCTGTTTCCGCCGATAACGAAGAGCGGAAGGATTACTTTGTCGAACGCGATGGCATGAAGTTCGCAGGAACTCATCTGCTGGTCGATCTCTGGGGGGCGACGAATCTCGACAACCCCGAACAGATCGACAAGACGCTGTGTGAAGCAGCCGTCACAGCCGGTGCAACGATCCTGCACAGCCATTTTCACCATTTCACGCCGAATGGCGGCGTATCTGGTGTTGTTGTCCTCGCAGAGAGCCACATCTCCATCCACACATGGCCAGAGCGCAACTTCGCCGCTGTGGATATCTTCATGTGCGGCGTCTGCGACCCCCATCTGGCCATCCCGGTCATGCAACGCCTGTTTCAGGCTGAGCGCATCGATGTCGATGAACAGCGCCGCGGCAAGGTGACAATTACCGGTTAATCACCCGGAACGGCCGGAATTTTTCCGGCCACGGGAAGTTTCAATGCGCGTGGATGCCGTAATTACCGACGACGGTGTTTCCTGAGTCGGGAATATTTCATCCGCGCCGCAATGAAACTGTCACCCCCGATAACGCCCTCCGCGTTTATAATCTCCCTGAAATTTACCGAGTGACGCTGCCGGGACAGAAACCCGCAGGGCATGTGTCCTGTCGCTCCATATCTGATCAGTGAACTGGAATCTCCAAATGTCCGAATCATGGATTACCGAAGATCTTTACGACAGCTGGGGTCAGAGGTTTCGTGCAACGCGTGAACTCGTTCACACGCAGAGCCCGTTCCAGGACATTCGGATCATCGAAACAGACAGCCACGGACGCGTCCTGTTCCTCGACAATGTCGTCCAGATCACAGAACGTGACGAATTCGTCTATCAGGAAATGCTGACACACGTGCCGCTGCTCGCCCATGGCGCAGCACAGCGCGTCCTGATCATCGGTGCGGGTGATGGCGGCGTTCTCCGCCGCGTCCTGCAACATCCGACTGTCGAAAAAGCGGTTATGGTAGAAATTGATGGCGCAGTCGTCGAGCTGTCCAAGCAGCACCTGCCTAACATTTCCGGAGATGCATGGAATGATCCACGCGCTGATGTCATCATTGGCGACGGTATCGAATATGTCGTTCAGGCTCCGGACAATTCCTTCGATGTGATCATCGTCGACAGCACGGATCCGATTGGCGTCGGCGAAGTCCTGTTCACCGATACATTCTATGAAAACTGCGCCCGCGTGCTTGGCGAAAACGGCCTGATTGTCAACCAGTGTGGCGTGCCGTTCATGCAGGCCGATGAACTGCGTGAAACCAGCCTGCGTCGCGCCCGTTTCTTCAAGCATGTATCGGCCTATGTCGCCGCAGTTCCAACCTATGTTGGCGGCTTCATGACGCTGGGAATTGGCAGCAACCGTGACATCGCCGGACAGCAAAATCTGGAAACGATTCGCAGCCGCGCCGAAGCCGCCGGTCTGATCGGTCTGACAGATTACTGGACACCAGAAGTGCATATGGGCGCCTTCTCTCTACCGCCTTATATCTCACGCTGCCTGCCTGACGATAACCGCTGAAACACTCCCCGCGATCCGAAACAGATTTCGGATCGCGAATAAGCAGGTTTCAATTGACCTGTTTCCATTCCCCTGTCAGATAGAAAAAATATCGCAGAGGGAGAGACTGGACAGCAATGTTCGGCGCCGAAGGAGCAACCGCCCCGGAAACTCTCAGGCAAAAGGACCCCTGTGATTTCAAACTTCTGGAGAGAGGTGCGCCATGGGCGTGCCCGCCGACGGGATAGCAATCTCAGGCAAAGCGGACAGATGGGGCGCGTCGGTTAATCCCGCTGGAGCGCGTCTGCATGTCTGCTACGTCTTTCTCTATTATCCCGGTTTCCTTCCATGAATAACGAGCTCCTGCGGACTCCCCTTCATGGGCTGCATGTTTCCAATGGCGGAAAGATGGTTCCCTTCGCCGGTTATGACATGCCCTTGCAATATGCACCGGGCATTCTGGCGGAGCATAACCACACGCGCGAACATGCCGGATTGTTCGATGTGTCGCACATGGGGCAGGTCCGTATCATCCCCCGCAATGGCAACATCGAAGAAGCTGCAAAAGCCTTCGAAACACTGGTTCCCGTCGATATCGTCGGCTTGAAACAGGGGCGCCAGCGCTATGCCCTTTTCACGAATGAAAACGGGGGCATTCTGGACGACCTGATGGTCTCCAATTTCGGCGACTGGCTCTATGTTGTCGTCAACGCTGCCTGCAAGACCGAAGATATTGAGCGGATGCGCAACGCTCTCGCAGCAAGCTGTATCGTTGAGCCACTTGAAAGCCGCGCTCTCCTTGCCGTGCAAGGACCTGAAGCCGCGCAGGTCATGGCGCGTCTGCTCCCTGAAACAGAAGAAATGCGTTTCATGGATGCCCGGATCATGAGCTTGGGAGGTGCGGAAATCTTCATCTCACGCTCAGGATATACAGGTGAAGATGGCTTCGAAATCAGCATTGAAAGCATTGATGCGGAACGCCTTGCCACGCTGCTGATGGAACAGCCCGAAATCAAACTGATCGGTCTTGGCGCGCGTGACAGTCTGAGACTTGAAGCAGGCCTCTGCCTCTATGGATCAGATCTGGACACAACAACCACTCCCGTCGAAGGCGCGCTGGAATGGGCCATGCAGAAGAGTCGCCGTGCTGGCGGCTCGCGTGCTGGTGGTTTTCCTGGTGCCGACATCATTCTGGAACAGCTTGCAAACGGCGCATCACGCCGTCGCGTCGGCCTGAAAGCCGAAGGCCGCGCCCCTGTGCGTGGCGGAGCTCCACTTTTTTCATCAGCAGACTCTGACAGCCAGATCGGCACAGTCACATCCGGCGCCTTCGGCCCCACCATCGAAGGGCCGGTCGCAATGGGATACGTCACGACAGACCTCGCCGCTCCCGGAACGCCCCTGTTCGCTGAACTGCGCGGAAAGCGCGTGCCAGTCACGGTCGTTCCCATGCCGGTCGTGCCGTCCCGCTTTCGCCGCTGATTTCTTTCACCCCGGACATCACCTGTCCGGGCTTTCCGACCCATCAGGATCTATAATTTCATGACAACCTATTACACACGCGAACACGAATGGCTCCGCATCGAAGGTGACATCGCCGTTGTCGGAATTACAGCACACGCAGCAGAAGAACTGGGCGAACTGGTGTTCGTCGAAGTGAAAGACGCTGGCACAACACTCAGCCAAGGCGACAGCGCTGCCGTTGTCGAGTCCGTCAAGGCCGCTTCCGACATCTATGCCCCCGTTGATGGTGAAATCGTTGAAAGCAATACAGCTCTTGGCGATGATCCTGCCCTGATCAGCAACGAGCCTGAAGGTAAAGGCTGGATCTTCCGGATGCGTCTCAGCAATCCGGCCCAGCTGGACAGCCTGCTGGATGCAGAAGCCTACGCAGCCCTGCTCGCCTGATTTTTTCCTGAAAAGGCCGGTCGTATAGCGCCGGCCTTTGTCTTTTTTCCTCTCGATCGAGAGCGCACGCGTGAACGCCATGCCCCCCATTTCCACATCCCCCATCTGGTCCGACCTTAAAGCGCCTGCCGATGCCTTCGCACGCCGGCATATCGGTCCCGGTCCGGAAGACGTCACAGACATGCTGGCCACAATCGGTGTCACAACCACCGATGAACTGCTTGCCCAGACCGTTCCGGCACAGATCCGCATGACGGGAGATATGGGCGTCGGCCCCGGCGTCTCGGAAACGGAAGCTCTCGAACTGCTTCGTGAAATCGCCAGCCAGAACAAGGTCATGACCTCCCTGATCGGTCAGGGTTATTATGGAACCGTTCTGCCTGGCGTCATTCAGCGCAACATTCTCGAAAACCCAGCCTGGTACACCGCCTATACCCCCTATCAGCCCGAAATCAGCCAAGGACGCCTTGAGGCACTGCTGAACTTCCAGACATTGATCTGTGAACTGACAGGGCTTGATATCGCAAATTCATCCTTGCTTGATGAAGCCACAGCTGCCGCCGAAGCAATGACGCTCGCGAAACGCTCAGCGAAAAGCAAAGCGAATGCTTTCTTCGTCGATTCCGATACTCACCCGCAAACACTTGCGGTTCTCCGCACCCGTGCGGAAGCCCTGGATCTGGAAATCGTTACGGGCAGCCCGGCAACCGATCTGAAACCATCGGAAGTGTTTGGTGCCCTGTTCTCTTGGCCCGGCAGCTCCGGAGAACTGCGTGATCCGACCGAAGCCATCACGGCTCTTCATGAAGCCGGAGCCATCGCCGCTGTCGCTGCTGATCCGCTGGCCCTGACTCTTCTGAAAACCCCGGGAGATATGGGTGCCGACATCGCCGTCGGTTCCACGCAACGCTTTGGTGTCCCCATGGGCTTTGGTGGACCACACGCTGCCTATATGTCCGTGCGCGATGCCCTGAAACGCAGCATGCCCGGTCGTGTGGTCGGTGTCTCCATCGACAGCGCAGGACACACAGCCTATCGCCTCGCCCTGCAAACACGCGAGCAGCATATCCGTCGTGAAAAAGCGACCTCCAATATCTGCACCGCACAGGTTCTGCTGGCTGTCATCGCTTCCATGTATGCCGTCTATCACGGCCCGGAAGGACTGACCGCCATTGCCCGCCGCATCAACGGTCTGACTTCCGTTCTGGCCGCTGGGCTGCGTGCCATGGGTCTGACGGTCAAGACCGATGGTTTCTTCGACACCATCACTGTCGCGCTGGATGCTGACTCGGCTGCACGTGTGCTGACGGCTGGCGCTGCCGCAGGCATGAATTTCCGCAACACTGGCAGCGGACAGATCGGCCTCAGCCTTGACGAAACGACCACCCCTGAAATTGTCCGGAAAGTATGGGCAAGCTTCGCTCCGGAAGCCGCAGCGGGCCATCTTCTCTCCACACTGGAGCAGACGCTGGCGGGTCATGCTTCCGGCATTCCTGACAGACTGAAACGTCAGGGTGCTTTCATGTCGCAGGCCATTTTCTCGGCCGTCCGTTCTGAAACCGACATGCTGCGCTATCTGCGTCGTCTGGCAGACAAGGATCTGGCACTGGATCGCTCCATGATCCCGCTGGGTTCCTGCACCATGAAGCTGAATGCAACGGCTGAAATGCTGCCGATCACATGGCCGGAATTCGCAAATATTCATCCATTTGCGCCCGAGGACCAAACCTCAGGCTACAGCAAACTGTTCTCCGATCTGGAAACATGGCTCTGCGCCATCAGTGGTTATGATGCGGTTTCTCTGCAGCCGAATTCCGGTGCTCAGGGCGAATATGCCGGTCTCCTTGCCATCATGGGATGGCAGGCCGCCCGTGGCGAAGGTCATCGTGATATCTGCCTGATTCCGGCCTCCGCTCATGGCACCAACCCTGCTTCCGCCCATATGGCGGGCATGCGTGTCGTCGTCGTCCGCTGTGATGATAACGGCAATGTGGACCTCGATGATCTGAAAGCCAGAATTGCTGCCAATGAGGGCAAGATCGCGGCCATCATGATCACATATCCTTCGACCCATGGCGTGTTCGAAGAATCTGTGTGTGAGATTTGCGAACTCGTCCACGCAGCCGGCGGACAGGTCTATCTCGATGGCGCCAACATGAATGCGCAGGTGGGCCTCTCCCGCCCCGGCGCCTTTGGTGCGGATGTCAGCCACTTCAATCTACACAAGACATTCTGCATTCCACATGGCGGCGGCGGACCGGGCATGGGACCGATTGGCGTGCGGGCTCATCTCGCCCCATATCTGCCCGGACGTCCGGAACGCGGGGAAGAACGCGCTGTTTCCGCAGCACCTTTCGGCTCTGCCTCCATCCTGCCGATCTCGTGGGTTTATATCCGCCTGATGGGAGACGAAGGTCTGCGCCGTGCCACAACCGCCGCGATCGTGAACTCCAATTATATCGTCGCGCGTTTGCAGGAAGCCTATCCCGTGCTCTATCGCGGCACGCATGGATATGTGGCGCATGAATGCATCCTCGACCTGCGTCCGATCAAGGACCGTTGCGGCGTCACCGTGGATGACATCGCAAAACGCCTGATCGATTTCGGCTTTCATGCACCGACCGTCAGCTTCCCGGTTGCCGGCACATTCATGATCGAACCGACCGAGTCCGAGAGCAAAGCAGAGCTTGATCGTTTCTGCGATGCAATGCTCGCGATCCGTACGGAAATCAGCGCCATCGAAAACGGCGAGAGCGATATCGCACAATCTGCACTGCGTCATGCTCCGCACACAGGTCGCGACATCGCACAGGCAGAGTGGGAACGCGGCTATTCCCGCGCAGAGGGCTGTTTCCCCGGAGACGTTGCCCCAGAGACGAAATACTGGCCGCCCGTAGGCAGAATCGACAATGTTTACGGCGACCGCAATCTGGTCTGCTCCTGCCCGGACATCAGCACATATTCCGAGCAGTAAGATCAAAGAGTCCCACCACTCCTCCTGTCTGGCAAAATGCCAACAGGAGGAGCGGTTCCTGACTCCATCTGAAGATCAAACCGTTTAAATCTGCGTTTCGATTGAAGCTGAGAGAACGATTGCAGCGACAATGACAGCAGGCACTGTCAAAAGCGTTGCAATACATAATGGCCGCATCAACAAAGGCAGCCACAGATAACGCAGCGCTTTCCCCGGAGAAAGCGCCAATGTGCGAATGGTTATTCCTGTTTCCGCCGGCATTTCCAGCAAGAATCCCAGAAAAGGGCAACTCGCCAGCGGTATCAGACAGATCCCCTGCAGCACCGCCTCCATCCACATTTTCTGTGGGCCATATGGGCTGAAGGGAAGACAAACTGCCAGAACAGTGGCGGGAATCACTAAAATCGTCAGCGGCAGACGAAGGCGTTGAGCCGGTACACGTAGCAATGTGACAACACATCCGCACACGACCACCAGCAGGATCAGAAAAAACGGGAATCCGATAGCAGGCGAGAGGCTTTTCACGGTCGCGCCAGCCACTGGTTAAAGCGTGCGGAAATGTCCGTCAGATGCTTTGCCCAGAAATCATCGTTGACGTTCAGAACGCGCGCTCTCTCGTCAGACACCTGATATTTCTGCATGAAAGTCTGGGTCTGTGGGGCGGTTTTCAACCAGGACATCAGCGCCTGTGCCTTGATCGGCGATGCCGCGCTCATGGGCACAGCCCATTCCCATTTCGTCCGAAGATGCAATGCCGGGGAAAGAGCAAAGCGTCCGGGGTTCGCCCCTCCTGAGGAAAGAGAAACGATTTCCGGTGCAGGAGCGGATGTCATCAGTGCCGCACCGGATTTCATGACCGCGGCAGCTTCTGTTCCCGTGTTCCACCACACAATATAGGGCCTGATTTGATTAAGACGCCTGAAAGCGCGATCCAGCCCCTCCGGAGTGCCCAGAACATTGTAAATGTCTTCCGGCGGCACTCCATCGGACAAAAGTGCGATTTCCAGCGTCGTGCGCGGATCACGCCGCAATCCCCGCTTGCCGGGATGCCGGGCAACATCCCAGAACCCGGCCCAGCCGGGTTCACTTTCCAGTCGCGAACTGTCCCATGTCAGAACAATATCCACTGACATCGCAGGCAAACCACAAACCGGCTGTGTGCCCGGCGTTGTGCTGCTCATATCAATCTGCAGCAAACCCTGTGCGCATGCGAAACGGACAAGCCCGCCTTCCGCCATCAGCAGTGACCATCTGCGGAAATCCACATGCTTCTTCGGATTTGCGATTTCCTCGAACTGTCGATGAAATGCAGCCAGCGTGCCATCCCATTTATCGACAGACACAACAACGGCTTCCTGATGGCGATAGGGCTCCCAAAGCGCCGTTTTTTCTTCCTGTGCGATAACACCGCCAGGTGTTGCGACCGTCAGATAAGATGGATGATGCTGTCGTACATAAGCGGTAGAGGCTTCTGCTTTCAGCGACACAGCCGCCAGCAACAGGGAAACTCCTGCCAGAATCATCTGCCGACGATGCTCCTTCCGCTTCCGGCACACCATCCCGGCAACAGGCGCAAAAAGATGGACGCCCGCCCTCGGGCGACGACTTTTCACAGGCAAGGAACACATTGGCAAAAAAGACGCCTCTCCATTTACTCTATCACAACCTGTTTAACCTTTATCCGCCGCAGACGGAAAGGCTACAGCCGCATTCTCCTGCCAAACCAGACAGGCTTCACTGCCCGGACGCATATTTCGCGACCCCAGAACCGATGGACGATGCACAATCACTTCCCCGCCATCCGGCAGGCGGAACACCAGACGAAAGACATCTGCCATCTGAACGACTGACGCCAGAGTCCCAATGAGAGTCGCAGTCTCGTCATCTGGCTTCGCACCGAAAACAGGTGTGATCCGTCCCGGCCTGACGCAAACATCCACCAGCATGCCCGGCGTCAGGACGCCTCCAGATGTGGCGCAGACCACAACACCCGCCGCAAGCCGAACGCGCACGATATCGTTTTCTTCGTCAATCACGATACCACGCAACAGAACCGCGTCGCCAAATCCCACCGCAACACATGCATCCGCCGGACGATCAAACAATTCATCAGGCCGTCCTGTCTGCAACAACACACCATCAGCGATCACACCGATGCGGTCTGCCATAAGAAGTGCCTCGTCCCGCTCTCCCGTCAGCAGCACAAGACTGAAACCCCAGGACGACTTCAGACGGCGAATCCGTGCGACCAATTGTGAACGCTCTGCATGGTCAAGCCCGCGAAAGGGATAATCCAGAACAACCGTTGAAGCACCCGTCACCAGCCCCCGCGCAAGAGCGACTCGTATGCGTCCTTCCTGCCCCAGTTGCATCGGCTTCAGATCAGCTTCCGCCTCAAGTCCCGTCAAAGCAAGCACGCGTGCGACGCGCGCCGAAATTTCCGCGCCTGGCAATCCCTCCCGAAGTGGCAGGGCGATGTTCTCCCGGACAGTCAGATGTGGGAACAGGGCCAGTCTTGATGTGACAAGCCCATATCCTTCCGGGCCTGTTCCCGCGCGCATGAAGGCATCCATGATCTGTTCCGGCAATGGTGGCTGCGGACCATCGTCCCGACCTGCAATGGCCTTTCCACCAACGACCGCTGCCATTTCACCCAGATCGAGAAAGGCGATCGTCTCTCCTGCCCGCAATTTCAGGGCAGAGATATCCGGCGATGAAGAAAACACCCGATCAGAAGAAAAAAGAAGCCGGGCTTCCGCAGGGGGGACAGAAAATTGATGCATGACACTATGGAACCACAAACATGCTACAGAGTTTGAAGAGATCTGCCGGAACGATATCCGGAAGCCCCTCATATGGAAACGGAGTGATTCCAAATGTCTGCCGAAAAAATCAGCGAGAATTTTCTGGAAAGCCTCACCGAAACCACGACATCCATCCGCAAGGAACTGGATGTCATCAAGGAACAGCTCGAAAAATTCGTGTCACAGAGTGTCATCCCTGAGCTTGATCACGCGACATCAAAAGCAACCGATGCTGTTGCCTCCGCTCGTGAACTGGCAGACAATCAGGCAAGAAACGTCTCGACAAGAATCATAAGCCAGCCATTGATGTCGATCGCGGTCTCCGCTGTTATCGGATTTATCGCTGGCCGTCTGTCCCGCTAACCGCGAGCGGACGCAGGAACAGTGAAGTAAAGGTCTCATGCGTATTTTTGAAGCCGGACAGTCCACACTCGACTCTCAGATCGAAGTCATCAAATTCAGCAGCCTGAGGGTCGGAAAACAGGTTGCCCTGCTGATCATCGCCGCAGTTTTCGGGTTCTTCGCCCTGATCTCCGGCCATGCACTGCTATGGGCCATCTTCCTGTTCGAATTCCATTTCGGACCCGTATGCTCGCCGGCAGCTGTCTTCGGGTGCGACGTCCTCGCCGCGCTCATCTTCGTCCTGTTCGGACGCCGTTCCTATGTGACCCCAGCTGAAATGAGAGCCCGCGTCCAGCTTGACCGGCACCTTTCCGATCTGCGCCAGACCATAACGCTCAGCACCATTCTGGCCACGTTTGCTGGCCCTATCGGTCGTTATGTTGGCAGTCAGTTTTTCTCAAGAAAACGCTGACCCGACTGCATATCGCTCAAACATCGTGCAGCCTTCACGGGCTCACGATGTAAAAGACTGAGGTTACACACCCGTCAGCGGCAGATGCGCACAATGCGGGTTAATTTCAGGCAACAGACCAATTTTCCCTCCAGGGCATCCAGCCTGTGAATAAGGGCGGAACAAATCCCGCAGGAAATTATTTATATTTTTGTATATATAAATGACGTCTGTTCTATTTTTATTCAAATGATTGCATAATCCCTGAAAGACACGGCAATTTCCGGGATTTCACGTGAACAGATTCGTAAAATTTCTCTGCGCCAGCAGCGCGTTTTCTATTATGACAGCGCTCACCGTATCCTCATCAATCGCGGCCTCCTCTAAAATAGAGCCAAAGGTGATTGTCGTTGCCGGTTGGGAAAACGGTGCGGACACCGGTGATGCTCCAGGCGAATACCAGTTCTGGGTAGAACGCCTGCATCTCGACCAGACTGTTCCCGTAACCGGAATTCCGACACAGATCCTTCGTCGCAACAAGGATGGAGTCTATGGCATCGTCCTGAAGGATGGCGTAACGGACCTGACCGCTCTGGCGCTCGATCCGCATTTCGATCTGCGTCACACCTATTGGATTTTTACCGGAATTTCCGGTGTCAATCCGAACGTCGCCTCCGCCGGAAGTGTTGCATGGGCACGTTGGGTCGTTGATGGAGACGCTCTGCGCGAAATAGATGATCGCGCCATCCCCGCAGGCTGGCCCTATGGTCTGTATGCAATCGGAGCCGAAAAACCCAACACTCTTCCCGACAATCCCAACCATTATGGATCAGTTACGGATGTGGCACAGTTGACCAAGGCCTATCCCCTGAATCAGGGGCTGGAACACTGGGCCTATACAATCAGCAAGGACGTGCCGCTCAAGGATAATCCCGTTCTGGCAGAACGCAGAACACAATGGAAAAATTATCCGAACGCACAAAAGCCCCCTGTCGTCATAGAAGGAGAAACACTGGGGGCATTGCGTTACTGGCACGGCAAGGAACGCAATCAGTGGGCTGAAGACTGGGTGCGTCTATGGACCAGAAATCAGGGACAGTTTGTCATGACGAATGAGGAAAGCCAGACAAACCAGGTGGAAATGCGACGGCTTGCCAAGTTCGGCTATATTGATCCCGATCGGATCATGGTTCTGCGTTCTGGCAGCAACTTCAGTATGCCAGCACCCGATATGTCCATTACCAAATCCATCGGCGATGAAGGACCGGGACAGGTCACTGCTTTCGATAATAATGAACGTGTCGGCGCACCAGTTATTGCCGAACTGGTCGCACACTGGGGGCAATATCGCACTCATATTCCCACAGCTTCAAAAGACGCGCCCTGAGGGAGTTTCCTCGCTCTTCCGTGAATGCGCTGTCTGACCAGACAGGAACAGCTTTGCTGCTCCAACCTGAACGGCGCATAGAAAACGCCTCCCGACATATCGGCCGGGAGGCGTTTTTCATTTTGTCATCATCGTAAATCAGAGCACCGGGATACCGCGGCAATGCGGATCCCTTATCGCACTGCTTCAGCGCTTCAGCACACGCCCGGCAACAGTATCCAGACGCTTCAGAAGCTCTGGATCACGTGCTTCCGGAGCCGTGATCAACGCATATTCAAGTGCACGGTCACAGCCAGCCGGACACAAACCGCGGGCCTTGCCCATGTCCGGGATCATCGCCTGCACCAATGCACGCGCACGCTCACCATTTTCCTTCATGATCTTCACGACGGCATCAACCGTCACGCTGTCATGGTCGGGATGCCAGCAGTCATAATCCGTCACCATGGCAACGGTCGCGTAACAGATCTCCGCCTCACGGGCGAGCTTAGCCTCCGGCATGTTGGTCATGCCAATGACCGAACATCCCCATGAGCGGTAAAGTTCGCTCTCGGCCTTGGTGGAGAACTGCGGCCCTTCCATCACCAGATATGTGCCGCCACGCGTAAACGGAATGTTCAGCGCCGCCATCTGTGTTGCCGCAACATCCCCGATCCGTGGACAAACAGGATCGGCAAGGGAAACATGCGCGACGCATCCCGTGTCGAAAAAGCTCTTCTCACGCGCAAAGCTGCGATCAATGAACTGATCAACGATCACAAAATGCCCCGGCGGCAGCTCTTCCTTCAAAGAACCGACAGCAGACAGGGAAATAATGTCCGTCACACCCGACATCTTCAGCGCCGCAATATTCGCGCGATAGTTCAGACGCGACGGCGGAATCGGATGACCACGGCCATGACGCGGCAGGAAAACGCAGCGCACACCGTTCAAACGCCCGGTCAGAAGACTGTCCGAAGGCTTACCCCAGGGTGTTTCAACGTCCTGCCAGACCTTATCTTCAAGGCCTTCGATATCATACAGACCGGATCCGCCAATGATGCCAATCACGGGCTCGATCACGGTGTTATCTGTTTCGGTGTGCATTCGACCAGATTCTCCGTTTCAGGATGACAAGAAGCACAGCAAGGAACAGCAGATAAAGCCCGGCCCTGACACCTGTGCGGTGCCGGTCATCCAGATGCGGATCTGACGCCCACGCCAGAAACGTGGTGACATCCCGCGCTTCCTGTTCCAGCGTCGCCTTCGTGCCATCGGAATATGTCACTGCGTCATCACGCAGAGGAGGCGGCATAGCAATGGCGCGCGATGCTGCATAGCGATTCCAGAACGTCCCCGGTGGCGCATGCGCCCCTTTCGGCACATCGCCATAAGCCGTCAGCAACGCGAAAATACGATCCGGTCCACCCGGATAAACCATCGCCAGATCCGACTGGTCAGGGGGCACAACCGCGCCGGGTGCGACATGCGGCGTCGGCAGAGGGTCATCCAGAGTTGCAGGTCGCAGAACCGGCTTGTCATCCGGACCGGGCTCACCCGGGACCTTATGGCTGGCCGCAATCGCCATAACGTCTTTGCGGCTCAGCCCCAGGCCCGTCAGATCGCCGAAATGAACATAACGCATCCCATGGCAGGACGAGCAGACCTGCTCGTAAACCTGAAAACCACGTTGAGCGGACGCCAGATCATAATGTCCAAGAAGACCGTCAAAACTCCATGACTGTTTGGGAACGGGATCATGTTCCGGCGCAGCGGAAGCCACGGAAGCGACAAGGCATGATCCAAGCAGTGCGACAGCGGCAGAGCGCAGAATATTCATGCTGCGTCTCCTTCCCGCAGACGCAGATTGTTCACCTCACGCCGGGACACGATTGGCAGAAGCGCCAGAAAATAAAGGAAATAACAAAGCGTTGCGACCTGCCCGACCAACAGCCAGACTCCCTGCACATGGTGTTTCCCCGCAACGCCAAGCAACAGGAACGATACCGTCAGCACGACCATCCCGATCCGGCATGCAGGACGATGACGCGCCGAGCGGACGGGCGAATAATCCAGCCAGGGCAGGAAAAACAGCACCAGAATCGCTCCGGCGGCCGCAACAAGCCCGCCAAATTTGGACGGAACAGCCTGAAGAATCGCGTAGAACGGGAGAAAATACCACTCAGGTTCAATGTCTGACGGGGTATGAAGCGGGTTGGCGGGGCGATAGTTTTCCGCCTCCACAATCAGGTTCGGCAGGAAAAACAGAACCGCTGCGAAAATCAGCGC
>JAAYUA010000175.1 GCA_012517935.1 Acetobacter sp.
ACGTCGGGCCGTTGACTGATGAAAGCTCGGCATACGGAACGTGTCGCAAGCTCACAAGAAGAATGGACGTGTCCCGGTTGAGTTCCGGGCTGTACGGTTTGCTCATTATGGCTACGAGGTCATCTGGGCATGCGCCTGTGCGCCAGACCGCAAACGTCGGTTTAGAGGTTCGGTGTAGAAACGGCTGATCGCGAATGCCAGCAGGATTGACAGCACCCAATAGGCGACCAGGAGGACGAGCTTTGCATTGCCCGTGACGGTGTCAGGTGGCCAAATGGTTCGTAATGCGCCCAGCACGATAAGATGAAACAGATAGAGTTCGTAGCTCAGGCGCCCTACGAAACGGAGCGGCGCAGCGAGCCTGAACGTACGCTGTGGGAGATGGGATTGTGCCAGAAGGAGAGTGGCTGTCCCAAGAGCCATCAACGTTACACCATAGACGGCGCTGTGTCCGATCCATTGCGTCAGATAGAACCATGCCATCAAGGTTGCTACCGCCACACATACCAGTCTTGCCGTGTTCGGAGCCCAGTAGACATGTTTTCTGATCACGGCTGCACAGCAACCAAAGGCTATCCCATCGAAGCATGAGAGATAGGAATTGAGTGCGAGATATTCCGATCCTTGGTGCGTGGCACGCCAGATCGGCCCGATCAGGATTGCAATTGACCAGACGCACAACAGAAAGCCCTCTCGGCGGCACAGGATGCAAAGGATCGGGAACGTTAGATAGAAGACCTCTTCGATCGACAGTGACCATTGAACGCTCAAGACATAATTGAGCCATCCATGGTGCCCCATCAACACATTCATCCAGAACGTGAGGGACGCCAGATCGACAAGCCACCAAGACACTGGACCTCCGAACTCGGAGTGGTTCTGGAAGATTCTCAGTCCGCTGAAGGCCAGCAGGTTGACCGAAAGAAGCAAGAGAACCAGGCAGGGTAGAATGCGGGCGGCCCGGAAACGATAGAACGTGATCGCGTGCACGTCCCGCAGGTTACCCCAGCGTTTTTCGGCATTCGATGTAATGAGATAACCCGAGATGGTGAAGAACATCGTCACGGCGTAGTTGCCATTCCGGAAGATGGATCTCCAAAAGCTCCAGTTAGCGAGATCGATTAGGCCCGTGTCTTTCAGAAGATAGGCTATGTTAAAATGATGGAGTAAGACCAGGGTTATAGAAATTCCACGCATCATATCAATGCGCCGATTTCTTACTCCTGCAGCCATTTTCATCACCGATCGTTGTTTTCATTGGTGTGATGAACAATAATAAAGGCTGTATTATGTTGCAGATTCGAAAAAATATCCGTGTTGCGGAAAATTATGCTTTGGATGTGCGAGAAAGAGAGTTCTTGGCTTTGATATCCAAGATCAACTCAACGCAATTTTTCATCGATATCGGGCATTCTTCGTCCCTCCTAACCGGACAGGCCGCAATCACATGTTTTTCAGATATGCAGGTCCATGTTCGGATAACTCTTTGACTGGCGTTATCTGGCAGGGGGTCTGTCGATATCTTCTGCAGAAGCATGACTATGTGGACTTCACGCTCCTGATCAGGAGCAGGAAAAACAAACCGATGAAGCTGGTGGTGGCGATGATACAACTCATGGGATTTGGTGTTCCATCAGCGAAAAAGCCGACAAGAGCTGAACCTGCGATACCGCTGCCATAATGTAAGGCCCCCACGAGAGCAGAGACGGTGCCAGCCTGCTCGGGATGATCGTGCAATGCTCCAACGAGAGAGTTGGCGATGATAAAGCCGGCCATCGAAATATATAAAAAGAGGGGGAGAACAAGACCCCATAAACCGCCCCAGCCTGTCCATGACATGACCATCAGCGTCATGGCTGCCAGCATGGCCCCAATACAACCAGTTTTGAGGAGGCGATCACTGCCAAGACGATGTACCAGACGGGCATTGATAAGGTTCGTCAGCATAATGCCGATGATGCTGACACCGAATAGCAGCCCGTATCGCGTTTCCGGGACATGGTGATAGGTGATGTAGGCGAAAGGCGATCCTGAGATATACGCAAACATTCCGGCATAAAAACATCCCCCAGAACCAGCATAACCCAGCAGGCGGGGTTGTCGGAGAAGAGCACCATAACGCAGGAAAATGTTTGAAATCCGATCGGTATGCCGTTGCTTGGGAGATAATGTTTCAGGCAGGGAAAAAAGTGCCAGAGACGTCAGGATGCCGACGATCACCAATGTCCAGAAAATGCTGCGCCATCCACCATATTTAAGGATTTGTCCTCCCATAAATGGCGCAATCAGGGGTGCGATCGCCATGATGGTCATTAAAGTGGAGAGCATCTGTGTGGCGCGTGCACCATGGTAGAGGTCCCGCACCATTGCCCGGGCAAGGACCACACTGGCGCATGCCCCGACTGCCTGCACCACCCGCCAGATGATCATGGTCGTGATGGTTGCCGATAGTGCACACCCCGCCGATCCACATGTAAACATGACGATCCCGATGGCGATCGGCAGGCGTCGACCGTAGCGATCCCCTACGGGGCCCCAGAAGAGCTGCCCCAGACTGAAGCCCGCGAGATAACCTGAAACAGTCAGAGCGACCTGTCCGGCATTAGCCGAAAGCGACTTTGCCATTTCGGGCATGGCGGGAAGATAGAAATCTGTCGAGATGGATGCGAACCCCATCAGAATGCTGAGGATCGCCAGTATGTGCCATTGCCGCATATTTTTTTGATGAGACGTTGTAGTTTCATCATGGATTTTTGTACGCAACGTCAGCATATTTTCCATCTTGATGTCTGGATTATCGACCAGCCCTATCTTTCAGCCAGGTCGGATAGCGCTCGCCCACAACAGTGATATGGGCGAGAGCTGTGTCGATGCGGGCCAGTTCTTCCGGGGTAAGATGTACGTCCGCGCCGCCCAGGTTTTCTTCCAGCCGGTCGACACGGGTCGTTCCAGGAATTGGCACGATCCATGGCTTCTGTGCAAGCAGCCACGCCAGAGCGATCTGTGCTGGAGTAGCCTTTCTGGCTGAGGCTATATCTTTTACCAGCCTGACCATTTCCTGATTGGCGGTTAGAGCTTCTGGAGAGAAACGGGGTACAACACTACGGAAATCGTCGTCGCCAAACGTGCTGTGAGCGTCGATCCTGCCTGTCAGGAAGCCTTTACCCAAAGGGCTGAATGGCACGAAACCGATCCCGAGTTCTTCCAGCGTGGGAAGGATCTCTTTCTCCGGCTCACGCCACCATAGTGAATATTCGCTCTGTAAGGCTGTCACTGGATGAACGGCATGAGCCTTGCGAATGGATGTAACGCTGGCTTCAGAAAGACCGAAATAGCGAACTTTTCCCTCCCAGATTAACTCCTGCACCGTGCCGGCTACATCCTCCATAGGCACGTTTGGATCGACACGATGTTGATAAAACAGATCGATGACGTCTGTGCGCAGTCGTTTCAATGACTCTTCCGCGACCTGCCGGATACGTTCAGGACGGCTATCAAGTGGTTGTTTTGAATCGCCGTTACGGAAGCCGAATTTAGTTGCGATTATCACGTCTTTTCGAAAAGGAGCCAGAGCTTCGCCAACAAGTTCTTCATTGGTGAAGGGGCCATAGGCTTCAGCAGTATCGAAAAAGGTGACTCCTTTCTCAAAAGCTGTGTGGATAAGATGAATTGCGCTCTTCCACTCGGTTGCGGGACCATAGCCGAAACTCAATCCCATACAGCCTAGACCTATGGCTGAAACTTCCAGTCCATTTCTTCCAAGAATGCGTTTTTCCATAATATATCCCCTGAGAGTATGAGCTGTTTATCTTGTTGGTTTTTTTAAAGAATCTCAGCGCTGGTACTGTGCGTCGCTGACATGTTCCAACCAGTCCGAGGACTTGCCATCTTTTGATTCTGTGATGGCAATATGGGTCATCGCGCATTCCGGTGATGCACCATGCCAGTGTTTTTCACCGGGCTCGAACCACACGATATCACCGGGTCTTACCGCTTCAATTCGACCGTTTTCACGCTGAACCCAGCCGAGCCCCTGCGTGATTAAAAGGGTTTGGCCAAGTGGATGTGTATGCCAGGCTGTGCGTGCTCCTGGTTCGAAGGTTACGGTAGCGCAGGCAAGAGCGCCGCTTCCCACGAAAGGTGAATCCACACGCACATGTCCGGTGAACCATTCAGCTGGACTTTGGACAGACGGTTTGAAACCAGGGCGTCGAATATCCATGAATTTTTCCCTTGTGCGGTGGTCTGTGTGGAAACAGTGCCATCAGATTTAAAAAATCATTGAAGCATGAGAGAATTCTGATGATTAGATGGTATAGTGAGCTTGATCTTATATCTGGAGTTCATGAATGCGGCGCGAAGAACTGGTCGATCTCAATGCTTTCATGGTGGTGGCAGAGGAACAGAGTTTCACACGTGCTGCGGCAAAACTCGGGACCTCCCAGTCAACGTTGAGTCACACGATCAGACGACTGGAATCCCGCTTGAATGTCAGACTTCTGACACGTACGACCCGACGTGTATCTCCTACGGAAGCGGGTGAGCGCCTGTTGAGCACGCTTGTGCCGGCGCTGGACACGATTGCCGGTGAGATTGCCTCCATCAGCGAACTTTCGGAGAGGCCGACTGGAACTGTGCGGATCACGACGTCAGAACATGCTGCCACCACGGTGCTCTGGCCGGTATTGCGAAAGCTTCTTCCCGACTATCCGGATTTGCATGTCGAGCTGGCGTTGGAGTCCGGCCTGACGGACATCGTCGCCGAACGTTTTGACGCTGGCGTAAGACTGGAAGAAACCATTGCGCGAGATATGATTGCTGTGCCTGTTGGTCCCCCGCTGCGCATGGCGGTCGTGGGTGCACCGTCCTATTTCGAATCTCATCCTCCTCCGTGCACGCCGCAGGATCTGTCGCAGCACATCTGTATCAATCTCCGGCTGCCCACTGCGGGGGGCGTCTATGCGTGGGAGCTGGAAAAAGGCCGTCGTGCTCTTCGTGTTCGCGTGAACGGGCAACTGACATTCAACACGACGCGAATGATCCGGCAGGCAGCCCTTGATGGTTTCGGGCTGGCATGTCTGATGGAGGATCAGTTCATATCATATATTGAGGACCGACGCCTGGTCCGTGTCCTGGAGGATTGGTGCCCACCTTTTCCGGGTTATCACTTGTATTATCCCAGTCGGCGACAGTCTTCTGCTGCCTTCCGTCTGATTGTCGATGCATTGCGTTACCGAGGATAGAAGATGTTACGGACCAGATCGTTCTACCCGGTATTGCAGCCAGATAACGTCATCCTGACGCTTTTCGACATGTTTCAGGCGCAGAGCCTGTCCGGAGGCAGGCTGTTCATTGCTTGCCCCCATCCAGTCGAAGCTGCTGGCAATCCCCGATAGTCCATCGATGCCGGGATAGATCAGCAGGCTGAGCTCGTCGATGACACCGGCCTTGAGGAAAGCACCATTGATAGGTCCGCCTCCTTCCAGAAGAACTTTGCGTCGACCGAAGGTGCTTCCCAGAACATCCACAGCTTTGCCGATGTCGTGCCCGTCTCGGCCTGCGAAGCAATAGGAAATACCATGATCCCGAAGGCTTTGTAGATATTCATCTGCAACAGTTTCCGCCAGCACGGCAATAATATGATCCCCTTCAATATCAGGCTGTTCATATTGCAACCTGCCGTGTGGATCCATGATGATGGCCCGCCGCTTTGCTGAGGTGTGTGCGACGTAAGCTTTCCGTGGGAAGCGGTCTGTCGAGCCTTTCCGGGGCTCAGCGGCCTTGACGAAATGCTCTGAGGCCGTCGTCCGACCGATGATCCACCCATCAGCATCGTAATGCTTTTCGATATCAAAATACTGGTTGATGATCGCATCCCTGTTCTTGCCATCGACGGGAGGTGTCCAGCGCTCCGTCACGATACGACCATCGACGGAGCTGATCATGTGGCAGATAATGACAGGGCGCGTCATGGTCAGTATCCCTGTGCCGTAGGGCGGAACAGGATTTCATTGATATCGACGTCTTCCGGCTGGCTCATGGCAAATGCGACTGCACGGGCGAAGGAATCTGCCGGGATGGCATATTTTTGGTAGAATTCCTCAATGGCTTGCGCCGTATCGGGATCTGTCACGCTTTCGGGAAGTTCTGAACGGACGGCACCGGGAGAGATGACGGTCGTACGGATATTGTAGGGTTTGACTTCCTGACGCAGCCCTTCGGAAATGACCCTTACCGCCGTCTTGGTCGCTGAATAGACCGCGTTTCCCGATCCGACCTTGTGCCCTGCGACCGAGGAGACATTGATAATCTGTCCGCTCTTCTGTGCCTTCATATGGGGCAGGGCAGCGGCAATTCCGTAAAGTGTCCCCTTGAGGTTGACGTCGATCATGCGGTTCCAGTCATCGACCCGCAGTTTTTCGAGGGGGGAATGAGGCATCAGGCCAGCGTTGTTGATGATGACGTCGATACGACCATGCAGTTTTATCGCACGATCAACCAGCGCCTGAACCTGTGTCAGTTGCGTGACATCCGTTTTCACTGCTGCATCGGCACCCAGTGACAATGCGCTGGCCAGTGCCTCAAGCCTGTCCAGGCGACGGGCACCGATGACGATTTTTGCACCATCTGCCGCGAGATGGCGAACGGCAGCTTCACCGAGGCCGCTGCTGGCTCCCGTGACGACGACGACTTTGCCTTCGATGTTTTGTGCCATGGTATCAGTCCTTCTTTTCGTCAAAAATGCCTCGTGCGATGGTCAGAGCTGTAGAGGCTGTGGGCCATCCCGCGTAGAACGCCAGATGTGTGATGATTTCGATGATTTCCGCCTGAGTGACACCGGTCGTGAGTGCCTTGCGAATATGAAAGCCGAGTTCATTGGTGCGGTAGAGCGAGATCAGGCTGCTTACCGTAACGATGCAGCGTTCTCGTGGTGTCAGACCGGGGCGTTCCCACACATCACCAAACAGCACCTGATCCGTATAATCGGCAAGACCTGGCGCGATATCGCCAAAGGCTTTGTGGGCGGCTGAAGGAGTATTGGTCATCAATGACTTCCTCTTTATTTGGGCACCAGAATTACTTTATTGCGCGGAATAACCGACAGCGATTGCAAGAGGATGTCCAAGCATAAAGCTTGAATCAGGGCTGCGTAAGCAGAGTGCGGTGCTGACGATTTCCCCGGGTTTGACCCATTCTGCTTTCACTGTGCCATCGCAGAGGGCAGGTCATGCAGCATAAGTGTGTCAATAACACCCCGGCACACTGCATTGATCTGGATGTCCTTTGGAGCAAAATCGAACAGGTCGAAGTCGTAGACGGCCTCTCCAATTGCGGCTTTGCCGTCATTATCGATGGCGAGATCGCAGTGTAAGGGAAAGGCTTGCACGCCTTCTTC
>JAAYUA010000176.1 GCA_012517935.1 Acetobacter sp.
CGGGGTCTGGTTGCCGGATAAAATCCGAGACAGCGGAAACGCAGTCAGCTCCGGCACGAAGACATTCCGGGGCGCGTTCACGGGTGATGCCGCCTATGGCGACCAGAGGAAGTGTGCCGATGCGCTGCTTCCATTCGGTCAGTTTTGCGGTTCCCTGCGGGCCGCACGGCATGTTTTTGAGAGTGGTGGGCCATATGGGGCCAAGAGCCACATAATCTGGCTCCCATCGCAGGGCCGTATCGAGTTCCGCAGCATCATGCGTGCTGATGCCGACTTTCAGTCCTGCTTTCCGGATTGCATCACGGTCCGCCTCGGCCAGATCTTCCTGTCCAAGATGCAGCCATGGTGCGCCAAGCGCGATTGCTTCCTGCCAGAAATCATTCACCACCAGTTGAACGTCATGCTGTCTGGCATAGTGCAGGGCAGCGATCAGTTCGCCGCGCAGTTCATCGCCGGACATATCCTTGATGCGGATCTGGATGAAACGTGCGCCTGCTGCCCCAAGGCGATTGATCCAGAAAGCGCGATCAACGACCGGATAGATTTTCTGGGGAAGGGATTCGTGGATTTTCATGACAATGAGGCCAGACCGAGCATGGGAGTGGAAGGGGAAGCCATATCGCGAGGCTCCATGGGGCCGGCCTCTCGCCCAAGGCGTCCGGCTTCGACGGCCAGACTGAAAGCGCGGGCCATGGCGATGGGATCTGCGGCTTTGGCGACGGCGGTGTTGATGAGGACCGCATCATATCCCAGTTCCATCGCCTGCGCGGCATGAGAGGGAAGGCCGATTCCGGCATCGACAACCAGCGGCACATTCGGGAAATGAGCGCGCAGGGAGCGCAGCCCGAAGACATTATTCAGGCCGCGCCCCGATCCGATCGGTGCGCCCCATGGCATCAGCACTTCGCATCCGGCTGCGAGCAGACGTTCGGCCACGACCAGATCTTCCGTCATATAGGGGAAAACCTTGAAGCCATCTTCGGTCAGAATGCGGGCCGCTTCGACCAGTCCGAAGACATCGGGTTGAAGCGTATCTGACTCGCCAATCACCTCCAGTTTGATCCAGTCGGTATTGAAGACCTCACGCGCCATATGGGCGGTTGTGACGGCTTCTTTCACCGTATGGCAGCCAGCCGTGTTTGGCAGCAGAGGGACATTCAGATCCTGCAACAGTGACCAGAAAGCTTGTCCGGCACGCAGATTTGCTGATTCGCGGCGCAGGGACACTGTGATGACCCCGGCTCCGGAGACTTTGACGGTTTCAGACAGAATGTCAGGCGAGGGGTATTGAGCTGTTCCCAGCATCAGCGGGGATGACAGTTCGGTTCCATAAAACAGCATATGCCTAACCTCCCTGCATGGGGGCAACGATCTCGATCCTGGTGCCCGGGACGAGAAGCCTTGCCGCGCGTTGCGAGGCGGGGACGAAATCACCATTAACCGCTGTCGCGATTCGTATCTGGGTGTAGCCGAGTTCAGTCAGGACTTCCGCAAGGTTCGCGGCGCCGACAGTCACAGGCTCATCATTGACGAATATCTGCATGTCTCTGTCCTAACCCGTCATTCCCGAGGAAGCGAGAGCCCGGCACGGTCAACCGCTTCACGATGTCTGGGGGTGTTCCACACCAAAGATAATGTCGCAGACTTCAGATGCCAGAGCCGGGGAAAGCAGGAAGCCGTGACGATACATGCCATTGACATGAATTGTGCGTCCTTCCCGTGTGACGGCGGGAATATTGTCTGGATAGGATGGGCGCAGGCCGGTCCCGATATCCACGATCTCGGCTTCTGAAAAGGCGGGAGAAAGAGTCCATGCCGCATTCAGAAGTTCACTCATGGAACGGAGTGTGATGCCGCGATCATCATTGCTTTCGATCATGGTCGCCCCCACCATGAAGATATGATCGGCGCGTGGAACGATATAGATCGGAATGCGAGGGTGCAGCATCCGGACAGGACGATGAAGGGTGACGTCAGGGCATTTGAGGAGCAGCATTTCTCCCCGCACGCCACGGAGGGAAGGGCGTTGATGGCGTGATGCGTAACCCCGGCAATCGATAATGTAATCCCAGTTGCTCTCGCTCAACCTGTCATCATGGCGCGCAGTGTCATTGAGGCAGACAGTGCCACCGAGGCTGACAAGGCGTGTTTTCAGCGCCTCCAGTGCCTTGCGTGGATCGACCTGTCCTTCTTCCGGAAAGAAGAGTGCACGGGAAAATCTGTCGCCGAGATCCGGTTCCAGTTGGCCAATTTCGGAAGCTCCGATTTCACGAAAATGGCTCGTCATGCGTGCGAACCGTCTCAGTTCGCCGGTATCGCGAGGTGGAGCGACGACAAGGCTGCCGTTGATGATGGTTTCAGGAACATGCGCCTTCCACCATTCTACTGCACTGACGGAGCGTTGAGTGATGATATCCGGCGCTGATTCGGCTTCACACCACGGAGCAAGCATGCCTCCTGCCATCCATGAGGCGCCAGCGCCGACACGATCACCAATTTCGCTGAGGGTGACATGCGCACCACGTTCGGCCAGTGAAACAGCGCTGACCAGTCCGGCGACACCAGCGCCGCGCACAAGGATTTCCGGGGATGGAGCCATGAATCTTCTCCTGAAAAAACAAGGAGGCGGCCAGTTCGCAGGGCGATTGCTGTCCGTCAGCGGCTTCTGTTACCACGTTGTCGCTTTTATGCCGAACCTGTCACCCGGTGGCGTGAAGTCATGACAAACTGGTCCCGCATCCTGCTGCGTGCTACGCGCCATGGGATGAAGCCAGTCGCTGTTTGGAAATATTTTCATGTCGGATAGCAGGGGCATGCCTGTCGCGACCCTGTCGGGAGCCGCGAAAGTCCGTCTGCGGAATACGATGGTCGCCGGGTTGCGGGCATATCTGGGGCTTGCGCTCAGGACACAGCGCTGGTCCTTCGATATCCATCCGGAAGCCAGAAAACTGCTGCTTGGATTGGACGGACAGACGGCGATTATTGCTTTCTGGCATGAGCTTTTGCCGCTCGCTCCAGCGCTGTGGTGGTGGGCGCTTCCCCAGAATCCTGCCCTGCACCTTAATGTCCTGATCAGCCGCAACCGTGATGGACGTTTCATCGCGGATATTGTGGGGGGATGGGGAATCCAGGGCATTGCGGGATCTTCCGACAGGAAAGGGAAGAACAAGGGCGGAATGGCGGCCTATCGCGAGATGCTGCGTCTTCTGCGGGGCGGGCAACTGGTTTCGATTACTCCGGATGGCCCGCAGGGGCCGCGGCACACTGTAAAGGGAGGAGTGCTGCGTCTGGCCAGACAATCAGGAGAGCAGATTGTTCCTATGGGCATGATGTGCGCAGGTTTCAGGCTTAAAACGTGGGACAGAATGGTGTTTCCCCTGCCTTTTGGTCGGGGCATTTATATTGCTGATGCTCCGCTGGATGTGTCGGATATGGTTGAAGACGAAGGTTCGGAAACTTTACGCAAGACCCTGATTGATGTTGCGGATCAGGCGGTGCGCAGGAGGCGGCGGACATTTGCCGACATGTCCTGGGTTTTTTTGACAGAGCTTGCCGCACCTGTCCTGACATTCACGAACCGTCGCAGGGTTCGACGGGGAAAGGAAATTGAAGAGCGTGTCCGGGAAAGGATGGGGTTTCCGTCTGTAACCCGCCCGCAAGGACGTGTGATCTGGATTCATGCAGCCAGTGTTGGTGAAACCCTGTCAGTGGTTCCTTTGATTGAAGAATGTCTGAAACAATCTGATGCGTCTGTTCTGATCACGACAGGAACGGTCACTTCTTCCGAGATTGTGGCGCGCAGGTTCAATACATCCCGTGTCATTCATCAGTTTGTGCCGTTGGATGTTGGGCGTTGGGTGGGGCGGTTTCTGGATGTCTGGCTCCCGGAGTGCCTTGTCCTGACGGAAAGCGAGATATGGCCCGGTATGGTTCTGTCCTGTCAGGAGCGAGGAATTTCCGTAGCCGTTGTCAACGGGCGTCTTTCCGAGCGTGCCGCGAAAGGATGGTCACGTCTTCCGGGTGTCGCCAGAACCGTTTTCGGACGTCTTGCATGGATTGCCGCACGTTCGATGGAGGATGAAGAGCGCTTCCGGGCGATGGGTGCCAAGGATGTGTTCTGTGCAGGTGATCTGAAAATGTCATCTCCTGCTTTGGAGATCAATGACGAGCTGCGGCAACGAATTGAACACTCCGTCGGCAGTCGTTCGGTTCTTCTGGCAGCATCAACGCATGAGGGGGAAGAGAGTCTTCTTGCTGAAGCTGCAGATATTCTGCGTCATGAATTTCCTGATTTTCTGCTGGTGATTGTTCCACGGCATCCGCATAGAGGGGCTGCGATTGCCCGACAGATCGGGAATGCGCCGCGTCTGTCTGAAAATCAGTATCCGCAGATGTCAGACTCTGTCTGGGTGGCGGACACTCTTGGAGATCTGGGAACGCTGTTTTCTGTGTTCCATCTTGTCTTTGTCGGGAACAGCCTGATGCCGGAAGGGAGCGGTGGCGGACATAATCCTTTTGAGCCGGCCAAGTCGGGATGTGCTGTTGTCACAGGTCCGAGAATGCAGAATTTTGTCGCAGCCTGTGCACTTCTTGCCCCCGAACTTGGTCTTGTCGCCAATGCGACTGATCTTGCCGGTTGGGTGTCTGAAATGTTGCGCAATCCGGAGGCTGCTGCGAGTTGTGGCGAGAGATTGCAGAAGAAATCGAGTGCATTTCAGGATCTTCCCGCAGATCTTGCGCGGCGCATCTTGACGATGGCCGGGCGTTGATCCGCAGATGATGGGATTGCGTGGCTCAGCCCCGGCATTCTGGATGCGGCCTCCCGGCGTTCTTTCCGCGCTTCTGACGCCTGTTGCATGGTGTGTTGGACGGGTGGCTGTGAAACGTCTTGGGAAAACTGGTTGGAAGGCTCCGGTTCCGGTCATCTGCTGCGGAAATCTGACCGTTGGGGGCACAGGAAAAACGACTGTTGTTCTCGATCTGGTTCAAAGATTGCAACGCCGTGGTCAGAATGTGCATGTGCTGACGCGTGGGTTTGGTGGTGCATTGCGTGGTCCTTTGCAAGTTGACATCAAACGGCATGGGATTGCCGATGTTGGGGATGAAGCTCTGCTTCTGGCTGCTGTCGCTCCTTGCTGGATTGGCGCGGATCGTGGGGCATCGGCGCAGGCTGCCGTTGGGGCTGGCGCAACCTGTCTTGTGATGGATGACGGGTTGCAGAATCCTTCTCTCGAGAAGAGTTTTTCATTCATCATTGTTGATGGATATAATGGTTTTGGAAATATGAGGGTCATTCCTGCCGGTCCGTTGCGTGTTCCTGTGCGTGAAGGATTGGCGGAAGGAAATGCCATGATCATGATCGGTCATGATTCACATAATATATCGAAAATAGCAGGAGATATTCCTGTTCTTCAGGCGCATCTCGAAAATGGAACGGCCATTCAGACGCTTGAAGGCAAGCGCGTGGTTGCGTTTGCTGGGATTGGTCGGCCGGGAAAGTTTTTCCAGACATTGCGGGAAGCTGGTGTGGATCCGGTTCACTGCGTAGCTTTCCCGGATCATCATCCCTATAGTTTGAAAGATTGTCAGCATCTTTGCGATATGGCGATGAAATCCGGGGCTGTTCTGGCCACGACACCAAAAGATGCCGTGCGCTGGCCGATACAGGCGCAGATGGTGGTGCATGGAATTCCCGTCGCCTTGCGTTGGGATGATGACGCGGCGATGGAGACTTTGCTCGACCGTATTTTGAGCGTGGGACAGCAAGAGAGCAGAGCAAATGTCTGATCGAAAGAAAAACGGATCTGCGAAGAAGATGATGCAGGGTTTTGAAACAGCTCTGGTCAGGGTCCTGCTTGCGTGTCTTCGTTTTCCGGGTCCTGTTCGTTCATCGGATATTGCAGGAAAATTTTGCCGTCTGATTGGTCCCCGGCTTCCGGTCTCTCGCGTTGCGGATATGAATCTGCGTCTGGCGATGCCTGAACTGGATGAACGGCGGAGGCGCGAAATCATCAGGGGGGTGTGGGAAAACCTTGGTCGTACGATAGGAGAATTTCCGCATCTGCCTGATCTTGAGGAGAATACGCCCTCCGGTCCGGGATTTGAGGTGGAGGGTGCTGAATATCTGCGTGAACAGGTGGAGAAGGGTGGTTCTGTCCTGTTTGTGTCTGGTCATATTGGCAATTGGGAAATGTTGCCCCCGGCGGTTGCACGGCATGGCGCGGCCTTTGCATCCTTCTATCGTGCTGCGGATAATGCCGAAGTTGATGGTGTGATCCGTCGGCTCCGCATGGATGCGATGGGGCAGGATGTGCCCCTTTTTGCAAAGGGAGCGAGGGGAGCAAGGGAAGCCTTGTCATGGGTGGCCAAGGGTGGGCGGCTCGGGATGCTGGTCGATCAGAAAATGAATGATGGCATTGAAGCGACATTGTTCGGTTATCCGGCGATGACCACATCTTCTCTGGCCGCGATGGCATTGAAATATCGGTGTACGGTCATTCCGGGATATGTGCGCCGGATGGGGCCGGCACGTCTGAGGATCGTGGTCGAGCCGCCGATGACATTGCCCGATACCGGGGATCGTCAGGCGGATGTCATGACGTTGACGCAGATGGTGAATGATCGTCTGGAATGCTGGATCAGACAGTATCCGGAAAGCTGGCTATGGCTGCATCGTCGCTGGCCGAAGGATGTAACGGCGAAACTGTCAACGCGCTGAGCAGAGCTTTACCGACATAAAAGATATATTCGGGAATATTTTTGTCCGTCTGCGCAATTAAAATGCGTTTTGGGCAAGGATTGTGATGCAGATATGTCGGCAGCGGCTTGCCTGAGCTCTCAGCGCTTTCTATACCATCAGCCCCCCTTAATGTCCGGAAATCCTTTCCGGGCGCAGGATAGTCAGGACTGTCCGGCATGACCGAAGAATTCCATCGCATCCGTCGTCTTCCGCCTTATGTATTTGCTGAAGTTAACAAGGCAAAGGCGGCGGCCCGAGCGCGGGGCGAGGATATTATTGATCTCGGCATGGGTAATCCTGACAGTCCGACGCCTTCGCATATTGTACAGAAACTGGTTGAAACGGTTGCTGATCCGCGAAGCCATCGCTATTCGGTCAGTCGCGGCATTCCGGGATTGCGTCGTGCTCTGGCGGGCTATTACGAACGTCGTTTCGATGTGAAGCTCGATCCCGAAACCGAAGTGATTGCGACGCTTGGTTCCAAGGAAGGTCTGGCCAATCTCGCTTCTGCGATTACCAGTCCGGGTGACACGATTCTCGTTCCCAACCCGTCATATCCGATTCATCAGTTCGGTTTCATTATCGCGGGTGCGTCTGTGCGTTCTATTCCGGCTTATCCGGATGAGAACATGTTGCGTGCGCTGGAGCGTGCGGTCAGGCATTCCGTGCCGAAACCGACAGCCCTGATCGTGAATTTCCCGAGCAATCCGACGGCTTATGTTGCCGATCTGGATTTTTACAAGGAGCTTGTGGCGTTTGCCCGGCGGGAAGAGATCTTCATCCTCTCCGATCTCGCTTATGCCGAAATTTATTTCGGAGATGTCGTTCCGCCATCCATTCTGGCCGTTCCCGGTGCGAAGGATATTGCTGTCGAATTCACGTCCTTGTCCAAGACATATTCCATGGCGGGCTGGCGTATGGGATTTGCGGCGGGCAATCCACGTCTGATTCAGGCTCTGACCCGTATCAAATCCTATCTTGATTATGGTGCTTTCACCCCGATTCAGGTGGCCGCCGTTGCCGCGCTCTCCGGTCCGCAAGACTGCGTCACGGAAATTCGTGAGCTTTACAAGGAACGAAGGAATGTTCTGCTTCGGGGACTGACCGCAGCGGGGTGGGATGTGCCCCCGCCCGATGGTTCCATGTTCGCCTGGGCACCCATTCCGGAACCGTTCCGTGATATGGGAAGTGTCGCATTTTCCAAATTGCTGTTGCAGGAAGCTGGCGTCGCTGTTGCGCCGGGGCTTGGCTTCGGTGAACATGGAGAAGGTTTTGTCCGTATTGGTCTGGTGGAGAACACGCAGCGTCTCCGTCAGGCGACACGTTCGATCAAAACATTTTTTGCCAGCCATGGGCTGGCTCCTCAGGCCAAACCGGCTTCGGAGAACAGTGTATCGTGACAGTTCAGAGCCCTTCTTCCCCGCTTCGTCTTGGTATCGCCGGTCTTGGCACCGTTGGTATCGGCGTCATTCGGATGTTGCGGGAAAATGCGGAACTGATTACGGCGCGGGCGGGACGTCCGCTGGTCGTGACAGCAGTTGCTGCCCGTGACCGCACGCGTGATCGTGGCGTCGATCTGAGTGGTCTGAACTGGCATGATGACGCTGCTGCGTTAGCCACGGATCCTGATGTTGATGTTGTTGTCGAATTGATCGGCGGCGCAGAAGGCAAGGCCCGGGAACTGGTCACTGCGGCGCTTGGGCAGGGTCGTCCGGTCATCTCTGCCAACAAGGCGCTTATTGCGTTGCATGGAGAGGAACTGGCGGGACTGAGCGAAGCGCATGGTGCATCGCTGTTGTTTGAGGCTGCCGTTGCCGGTGGCATTCCCGCGATCAAGACGGTGAGAGAGGGGTTGGCGGCGGATCGCTTGCTGCGCGTCGGCGGGATTCTGAATGGGACCTGTAACTATATCCTGACGACAATGCGTGAGACCGGGCGTGATTTCGATGACGTTCTGACAGAAGCTCAAAATCTTGGTTATGCCGAGGCTGATCCATCTACGGATATTGATGGTCATGATGCCGCGCATAAGCTGACTATCCTTGCGTCTCTCGCCTTTGGCTGTCCGGTCCCTTATTCCGCAGTTCAGGTTGAAGGGATTCGGAATGTCGGGGCGGCTGACCTCGCCTTTGCGCGTGATCTTGGATATCGCCTGAAACTGCTGGGGACGGCGCGTCGCACTGAGGCTGGTGTTGAAGTGCGTGTTGGTCCGTGTCTTGTTCCCAATCGTGCGCCGATCGCGCAGGTTGATGGCGTATTCAACGCTGTTATCGCGGAGGGTGCGTTTGTCGGGCAGATCATGCTGGAAGGACGCGGGGCTGGTGCTGGTCCGACGGCAACAGCTGTTTGTGCGGATCTGATCGATCTGGCGCGTGGTGTTCAGGTGCCTGTCTGGGGCGTGAAGTCTGGAAACCTGGGATCAGTTATCCATTGTCTGCCGCCCGAGAAACATGAAGGTGCTTTTTATCTGCGCCTGAATGTTGAGGACAGAGCTGGAGTTCTGGCTGATATCACTGCGATTTTCCGGGATAATGGCGTGTCTTTGCGGAGCATGATTCAGACACCGGTTGATTCGGCTTCCGGGCAGAAGACCGTTCCTCTGGTCCTGATGACGCATGAAACGCTTGAGGGGGCCATGCAGAATGCGGTCCGCCATATTGCAGAGCTTCCTGTTGTGCATGGTCATCTTAATCTTCTCCGCGTCGAGGAGGGTTGAGGCAGTTTCCCTTCAGGCGCAGGTCCGGCATACTGGTTAACGGACTTACTGAGAGGGAGTGCCTTTATGTCTGAAACTTCTGCTGCCCCGAAATTTTCGGTGTCCGACCGGAATCTCGCGTTGGAGCTTGTGCGTGTGACTGAGGCTGCTGCTGTTGCAAGCAGCCACTGGACCGGTCGGGGCCTGAAGAACGACGCCGATGGCGCGGCGGTGGAAGCGATGCGGAAGGCCTTTGATACCGTTGCGATCAACGGCACGGTCGTGATTGGCGAAGGCGAGATGGATGAAGCGCCGATGCTTTATATCGGCGAAAAGGTTGGTGCTGGCGGGCCGGAGATGGACATCGCCGTTGATCCGCTGGAAGGGACGACGCTGTGCGCCAAGGACATGCCGAATGCGCTGACGGTCGTTGCTCTGGCCGAGAAGGGGAAGTTCCTGCATGCCCCTGACGTCTATATGGAAAAGCTGGTTGTCGGACCGGGCTTGCCGGAAGATGTCGTCGATATTGATGCACCGATCGGCGTGAATCTGAAAAATCTGGCTAAGGCACTGAAAAAAGATATCGGAGAGGTTCTGCTCTGCGCTCTTGATCGTGATCGCCATCAGGAAATGATTGCCAAAACGCGGGAAGCCGGTGCGCGCGTCCGGCTTTTCTCGGATGGAGATGTGGCTGCAGCTATTGCGGCCTGTCTGCCGACCAGTTCGGTTGATATTTTTGCCGGTTCCGGCGGGGCTCCGGAAGGCGTTCTTGCTGCTGCGGCTGTTCGTTGCACCGGCGGTCAGATGCAGGCACGTCTTCTGTTTGAAGATGATGAGCAGCGCGAGCGTGCGCGTTTGATGAACCCAGGGAAAGATCCGGATCGTCGTCTTGGTCTGTATGATCTTGCGGATGGTGAAGTGTTGTTCTCCGCAACCGGTGTGACGTCAGGCTTCCTGCTGGAGGGGGTCAAGCGCGTTCCCAGCGGTGCGATTACACATACGCTGGTCATGCGTTCCAAGTCCGGCACCCTTCGCTTCGTTGAGGGACATCATAACTACAACACCAAGACCTGGGGCGCTTACTGAGGACATCATGATGCATATCCGGTCGGTCGCAACGACAGCGGTCAGGGGTGTTGAGGCTAGCCTGACGGGGCGTCGCTGGATATGGCGTCATGTTGATGATGGGCGGGCTGAAAGGCTCGCCCTTGCCTTGTCCCAGCGTTTTGGTTTGTCCGCACTTTCGGGCACGGTGCTGGCCCGACGCGGCGTGACCCCGGATGATGCCGGGGCCTATCTTGATCCGACTTTGCGGGAACTGATGCCGAATCCATCATCACTGATGGATATGGACAAGGTTGCGGAGCGTCTTGCCAGAGCCATCAGCCAAGGCGAGACGGTTGGTGTTTATGGTGATTATGACGTCGATGGTGCCTGCGCGTCGGCATTGCTGACCTCTTTTCTGACCGGTTTTGGTTGTCGTGTGTTTAATCATATCCCGGATCGTCTGAAGGAAGGTTATGGTCCAAATGTTGTGGCCATGGATGCTTTGTCCGAACAGGGAGCGACCCTGATCGTCTGTGTGGACTGTGGCACCGCTTCATCCGATGTTTTTGCGGCGATGAAGAGCCATCCAGATATTGTGGTGATTGATCACCATATTCCTGAAGGACCGCCGCCACCTGTTTTCGCCACGGTCAATCCCCAGCGTTCCGATTGCGGGTCCGGCTTGCGCACGCTCTGTGCGACAGCGCTGACATTCATGACTGTTGTGGCAGCTTTAAGGGTCATCCGTCGTGATGCCTTGTCTTCTGCGCCCCTGCCGGATCTCAGGGATGCGTTAGATCTTGTGGCGCTTGCGACAGTTTGCGACGTGATGCCGTTGACGGGACTGAACCGTGCGTTTGTGACGCAGGGTTTGAAGATCATGAATCGTCGCAAACGGATCGGGCTTGGTGCCTTGATGGAAGCGGCCGGTGTTTCCGGGGAGCCGACAGCTTTTTCATGTGGCTATGCGCTGGGGCCGCGCGTGAATGCAGGCGGGCGTATTGCCGATGCTTCTCTGGGAATGCGTCTGTTGCTGGAGCCGGATGCGGATCGTGCACAGACGCTGGCGCAGCAGTTGGGGTCCGTCAACCGCACCCGCCAGGAAGTCGAGCAGGACATTCTGGCGCGGGCGTTGCAGGAGGCTGAGAGCCAGATAGAGGCCGGGCGTGCGGTTGTTCTGGTGGCCAGTGAGGATTGGCATCCGGGGGTGGTCGGAATTATTGCGGGTCGTATCCGTGAACGCTTTAATCGTCCGGCTCTTGTTGCAGCCATTGATGAAGAAGGCATCCTGCGTGGTTCCGGTCGTTCCATCCCGGGGTGTGATCTCGGTCGTGTGGTGATTGCTGCACGGCAGCAGGGGCTTCTGATCACGGGTGGTGGTCATGCAATGGCGGCCGGTTTTGGGCTTTCTTCCGGAAATCGTGAGACATTCCATGATTTTGCTGATGGAATGCTTGCAGATGCACGTCAGGCACCGGATGTGCCGCCTCTTGTCATTGATGCCGTGATGCCACTGTCTGCGGCGAATGCTGATACTGCGCAGGATTTGAGCGCGTTGGAACCGTTTGGAGCGGGGAATGAGGAACCGGTTCTCGTCATTGAGAATGTTCGGGTTTCACGCGCCGATCGCATTGGAAAGGATAATGGCACGCTGCGTGTCATTCTCACTGCTGATGTTGGGCAGCCATTGAAGGCGCTGATGTTCCGGTGTGGTGATAGTCCCGTTGCTGCGGTGCTTGAGGACAGGCAGCGCCCGTTACTTCATGTTGCGGGCTGTCTGCGGAAGGAAGTCTGGAACGGTCGTGAGTCGACAACGTTTTTCATCAGTGATGTTGCTCTTGCGTGACGGATTACTGACGGCTGAGCATGACTTCGATGGGTTTGTGATCAGAGGCTGAAACCGGGAGAACACGGGCCTCCGCGCAGGTCAGTCCGTGGACCATGCAGCGATCCAGACGGATTGGAATCAGATCTGCCATTCTGTGTGTCGGTGCGCGGGGGCCGACATCCTGAAACCCGGGCAGTAGGGTTGGCCCCACCAGATTGAAATCACCCAGAATGGCCGCCGGTCCTTTGATTGTTTCCGTGATGCTGCGTAACTGCCGTCGGTTCAGAACCTGACCGTGTGACAAATGCACGTTCACGACAGAAAAATCCGGATTGTGGATGAACTGAGCGACTCTTCGGATCAATGCACCGGAAGGGAGATGATGAATGTCCGGAGGCATGTGAAAAGCCGTGCGGCTCCAGCATGCCAGACCATGCACGCGATCGGGAAGGGGGGTGCGTGCGTAATATCCTCCGACCAGATGCGGAAGAGCGTTGATGGAGGCTGTTGCTTCCTGCATCAGTAGCAGGTCAGGCTGATAGTCGCGGATAAGATCGGCGACATCATGAACGGTTGCGCCGACACTGTGCAGCAGATTCCAACTGATGATTTTGCGAGCGGGCGAAGCGTCTGTTTCCGATGATATTCCGGAGCCAATCAGTCGTTTTTCTCGGAAATCAGGTTTGAACGTCCGGATCAGTTGTCTCATGTGGGAACCTTGGGTGGTCGTGTCGTGTTGTTGGATGCACCTGCGGCAAACTCTGTTGTCAGGGTATATCCGACTGCGAGAAAGACGGGTCCAAGAAAAATCCCCAATCCCCCGAACTCCAGAATGCCGCCGATAACCCCAATCAATGTCAGAAGATAGGGCATGCGCGCGCCGCGCGCGATAAAGACCGGACGGATGAAATGGTCAACGCCGGAAATCACGAGGGTCCCGTAAAGCGCCAGAGCTATTCCCTTCCACAGATGATGTGACAGAGCCAGCCATATTGCGCCGGGCACCCAGATCATCGGAGCACCGACCGGCAGAACGGCGACGAAAGCGGCGATGGCGCCAAAAATGACAGCTTCCGGCAATCCGACAACGGCAAATCCGATCGCTGTCAGGATACCTTGAACAATGGCCGTTCCCAGAACGCCATAAACGGTTCCGCGGATGGTGTTCCCGATCAGTCTGAGAATACGGGAGGCATGATGTCCCGCAATGCGTTCAATGACTGCGGATACTGTTTTCCCGAGGGTATCTCCGCTGAGCCAGAAGAAAAAGGCGATGAACATGGCCATGATGAGGTGAAGCCCGCCGCTGGCAAGCTTGACGATCAGTTCCAGAAAGGAGCTGGCAATGTTCCCGGCATAGGGGCGGAGCATATCTGTGAAATGACGAATGTCGTTGGATGCCATGCCCCAGGTGTGCCGGACTTTCGTTCCGATGAACGGGATGCGTTCAAGCCAGGCGGGAGGTGGCGGAATATGCAGGTTGGGAAGAAGGGTATTCACCAGAGACTGCACTGCGTCCGGTCCTGCGGTCAGGGCTTCGGAGGTGACGAGACCTGCGGGCGCGATGATGCAGATCGTGGAAATAATGGTCATAAGCGTGGCGGCGATGGATGGTCCGGTTCTTGCACGCAGACGAACGAAGATTGGCCACGTTGTGTAAGCCAGAATTGCCGCCCAGAGCAGGGCGGAGGAGAATGGTCCGATGATAAGGATACATCCCCACGCGATCCCGAGAATGAGGAGGGTGAGGATGATACGTTCTGTTGTCATCATATGACTGTAGCACCGGCCTGCAGTGAAGTATCGATAGTGCAGGTTTGAGCCATATTTTTCCAAATGGAAAATGTTATCGCCAGCACACATGTCCAAATTTTTTTTCAGGGTCCGTTGTCCCCCATGCCGTCAAGCGGAAAATGATGGATTGCAGGAGTGTGGGAAGCAGGGGGTGCATGCTAAAATTTCACATTAAGTGTCTATTTTCTTTATATATTTTCTAGTAACGTTTCGTTAATAATGTAACGATTGGTTGGGCTGATCATGGAGGAAGCCGGTTTAATATGGTGGCTGTAACTATGCGGCTTGACGAAGTTGGTCAGCAACTTCGGGCTTTCCGGCTTGAATCCGGGATGCGTGCTGATGAAATCGCAGCCAGGCTTGGGGTTTCACGGGCGGCTCTTTATCGTTACGAAAAAGGAGAAGTCATCAAGCTGGACACGATTCAGCGGATGGCGGAACTTCTGAAGGTTTCGCCTCTGACCCTTCTTGGTATTGGTGTTGAATATTATAGTGGCGTCATAAGTTTTTCTGAACGGATGCGTCATGTAGAAAACGATGCCGATCAGATATTGCAGATTTCAGATCCATTTTCCTTTTTCGTTGTGTCTTCCGAATTTGTAGATTTCATTGGCAAGGTTCGTGCAGGATCAGAGAGATTTCAGGATGCTGCTTATGCCCGCGCGTCCGAGCAATCGCTGAGAATCCTGCATGAAAGACGGGCTGCGGGTGCCAGTCGCCGTCCGGCATTGATCACTGTGCTGCCTGAGTCTGCGGTCATACGTTTCCTCAGGGAAGGTGTCTGTGACGGATATGGCCTGAGTGGAGATTTGCTTGTCGAGTCACGGCGGATTGCAGCCCGTGAAATCCAGCGGATCATACAGTTCATAGAAAATTCTCCCATTGGTTTGCAGTTCAGTTTTCTTCCTGAAAAGGGAAGAACCACACCGAATTGTGTCCTGATGCGCGGGCGTGATCGTGTGATGGTGGCCATCAATCCACTCCGCCCCGATTGCGATCCGGATCATGTTTCCGGAGTGGCGATGCTGACTGGTGCGCCAGAGGCAGTGAACAGCCACCAGAATGCCGCGGAATTGCTCTGGAAAACCTCACTCAAGGGTGCTGAGGCGGTGACAATGTTGCAGACACTTCTTGCAGCATGGGCCGTGGAGTGATTGTCTCCTGCTTTCGGTTGTGTCCGGCAGCGTGGAGTTCATGGCATGTCACCTCTGATCACGGCTTCGCAAGCCTTGTCTCTCATCAATGGCATGGAAGCTGGTTATCCGTCCGTATCGGTGTTTGACGCGACTTTTCTTTTGCCGGGAGAAACATACGACCCGGACGAATGTTTTCTGCGGCAGCGTCTTCCGGATGCGATCCGTTTCAGAATTGATCTTTTTTCCGATCCGGAAACCAGTCTTCCACATATGGCGCCCTCACAGGGACGATTTGCGACACTGGCTGGAAAGATCGGACTGACAAGGAACAGCACGGTCATCCTGTATGATCAGGGCAATGTGGCTTCCTCCTGTCGTGCCTGGTGGTTGTTCCGATTGTTCGGTCATGAAAACGTTTTCATTATTGATGGGGGGCTGGAGGCATGGAAAGCCGTGGGCGGCCCTCTTCATGGCGAAAGCGATGTCCCGGCTTCTGCAGAAGACGCGCTATATGAGCCTCTGCCGTGTTTTAGCCGTCTGGCAGGCGCGGGTGATGTGAGAAATGTTCTGGAACGAAGTGATGTGATTGTGCTTGATGCGCGTTCACAAGGCCGTTTTGAGGGGACGATTCCCGAACCGCGCCCCGGTGTTGCATCCGGTCATATGCCTGGGGCACGTAACCTGCCATATGGCGTGCTTCTTCAGCCCGACAAATGCTTCCTTCCGATTGAGATCTTGCGCGAACGACTGGCGGCGAAAGGAGTCGACGGTGTGCGGCGCGTGATTGCATCCTGTGGTTCAGGAATGACGGCTTCAGTGATTGTGGTGGCCATGGAGGCAGCGGGCTTTGCTCCAGGCATTCTTTATGATGGATCATGGGCGGAGTGGGGGGCAATTCCCGGACTTCCGGTCGTGCAGGGACCGGAGACAGCAGCATGAACAGTTCGGATTCAGTTTCCCGTGGTTGGCAACTTCTGGCGACACGTCTGGTTCACGCAGGAAGACCGGATGTAGTGCAACCTGATGGCAATGCTCAGGGTGTTTTCGTAAATTCGCCTGTCTCGCGCGGGTCTACGGTGCTGTTTCCCGATCTGGCGACCATGAAGCGTAATGGTGCGCTCCGTTATGAACATGAGACGATCTATGGTGCGATGGGATCGCCGATTCAGCATGATCTGGAGCGTGCTGTTGCAGAAATCGAGGGTGGAACAGATACCCAGATTGTTTCATCCGGTCTTGCGGCCTGCACCACCGCGTTGCTGGCATTTACGTCTGCGGGCGGGCATATTCTGTTGCCAGACAGCATCTATGGTCCTACGCGCCGTTTTGCAGACACGATGCTGCGCCGTTTTGGTGTGACAACGACATATTATCGTCCGGAAGCGGATATCGAAGAACTGGCCGGACTGTTGCGGTCGACAACGCAGGTGATTTTTGCGGAAAGTCCAGGCAGTCACACGTTTGAAGTTCAGGATGTTTCCGCGCTGGCTGATCTTGCCCATGATGTTGGTGCAAAGTTGTTGCTTGATAATACATGGGGTTTTGGCGTCTTCGAACCTTTTCGTCATGGTGTCGATGTTTCCATTCAGGCTTTGACAAAATATGCCGCAGGTCATTCAGATGCGATTATTGGCGCGATTACGGTTGCGGATCGCGATGACTGGCAGACGTTGCGTGATGCCACCATTCAACTGGGTCAGTTGGCCGGACCGGATGAATGCTGGCTGACATTGAGAGGTTTGCGGACGATGAGTGTCCGTCTGGCGCATCAGGCCCGTAGCACGCTGGAATGTGCTCTCTGGTTGCAGACACGTCAGGAAGTTCATCAGGTGTTGCATCCTGCATTGCCGGGCGCGCCGGGACACGAGATATGGAAACGTGATTTTACCGGGGCTGGAACTGTCTTTGGTGTCGTTCTCAAGGATCGTTACACATCCCGGGATATGGAACGCATGATTGACAGTCTGAAACTGTTTGGAATTGGCGCTTCATGGGGAGGTTTTGAAAGCCTGGTCCTTCCCACCAGCGGCGGTATCAGCCGGACTGCGGGAGACATGTTGGCGGCTCCTGCATTTCGTCTGAATATTGGTTTGGAAAATGTAACGGATCTCTGCGCCGATCTGGAAGAGGCTTTTTCTGTTCTCGAAAGTTCGGCTCATGAACGTCTGAGCGGCGTTTGATAGGTCAGTGAAGTCTCTGTCTGTAGGCAGCGGCTTCACTGACATGCGTTTCATGGATCAGGTCGCTGTCAGCCAGATCGGCAATGGTCCGTGCGACACGCAGAAGGCGGGTAAAGCCTCGGGCTGACAGGCGGAAAGAACGAGCGATTTCGCCGACAAGTGATTTTGCATTATCATGAATAATGCAGAGCTCGGCTTTGATTTCTGAATTTCTTATTCCGTCGTTACGATCGTTTTGACGGCCGCGTGCCCGGGCAACACGTTCTGCGACAGTGGCAGTTGTTTCAGATGACGATGCATTGAGCATATCTGCCGGAGAAACAGGCTGCACGGGAACCCACAGATCAATTCTGTCGATCAGTGGACCTGAAAGTTTTCCAAGATAGTCCTCGCCACAGCGTGGGGCCTTGCGACATTCCCGCGATGCATCTCCCAACCATCCGCAACGGCATGGGTTCATCGCAGCAATCAGCTGAAAACGCGCCGGATAGGTCACATGAGCTGCGGCGCGAGCAATAACAGCTTCTCCCGTTTCAACAGGTTGTCGAAGGGCTTCGAGAGCCTGACGAGAAAATTCGGGCATCTCGTCAAGGAAAAGGATGCCTCGATGAGCGAGGCTAACTTCTCCGGGTTTTGCTCTTGCTCCGCCACCCATGAGAGCAGGCTGGCTCGCGGAATGATGTGGGGATCGGAACGGTGCGCGACGAATGGGATTCCCGGATGGCAGGAGACCCGCGGCACTATAAATTCGTGTGACTTCCAGTGTCTCGGTCAGGCTGAGTTCAGGAAGAAGGCCGGGAATACGTGCGGCCAACATCGATTTTCCCGCACCGGGAGGACCGCTCATCAGCATGGAGTGCCCACCGGCTGCTGCGATTTCGGCAGCTCGACGTGCTGTTTCCATGCCGCGGATATCTGACATATCTGCGTAATTATTTTCAGATATGTCAGGCTCTGCGGCGTCGAGGTTTGCTGGCGTGAGAATCTGAAGTCCACGTAAATGGTTCACCAGCGAAAGAAGATCTGGCGCGGCGATGACATCCTTGTCTCCACCAAACAGCGCTTCACGCCCCTGGGTTTTTGGACAGATCAGTCCAATTTCCAGCATGGATGCCGCAATGGAGGCGGATATGACCTGAGGCACTCTGTTGATGGAACCATCCAGAGATAGCTCTCCAACAGCGGCGTAGCGCGTCAGCTCTTCTCCGGGAATGACGTTCATGGCAGCCAGCAGCGCAAGGGCGACGGGCAGGTCGAAATGCGATCCTTCTTTCTGAAGGTCAGCAGGAACCATATTGATCAGGATACGCTTTGGAGGCAGCGCAACGCCCATGGATGTCAGGGCGGCGCGCACACGTTCGCGCGCTTCCCCGACGGCCTTGTCAGGTAATCCGACGATAAGGAAGGCTGGAAGGCCCGAGGCAATCTGGACTTCGATCCAGACCGGGATTGCCTCGATTCCTGAAAAGGCGAAGCTGCGGACGCGGGTATTGATCATACAGCTTCGGCAGTAAAATCACGCACCCCGATAAAGGAGGCGCGCGCGGATGGTTCCGTTCAATTCTCGCAAAAGGTTGAGAATATGGCTGTCTTTTTCGGTATCGCGTCCTGTGTCGGCTTCAACCACGACATATCCGATGGCCCCGTCGGTCTGAAGATATTGCGACGTGATGTTGCAGCCTTCGCGGGTGAACAGGTCATTGATGGCTGACATGATGCCGGGGATATTATTGTGGACATGCATGAAGCGCGTTCCGCGTGGTCCGGGAGGGAGCTGCACGGAAGGAAAATTTACGGCACCGAAAGTGGAACCTATGTCGGAATAATCGACAATTTTCCGGGCGACTTCAACGCCGATACGCTCCTGTGCTTCCGCAGTGGAACCACCAATATGCGGCGTCAGGATGACGTTATCGAGACCCTGAAGAGGAGATACGAACGGTTCTTTCGCATTTCCCGGTTCGACCGGGAATACGTCAATCGCTGCGCCTAGAAGATGGCCTGATTTCAGAGCATCTGCGAGAGCATCGATATCAACCACGGTGCCGCGTGCATTATTGATCAGGAAGGAGCCGCGCTTCATGGCGCGGATTTCCTTTTCCCCCATCAGATTGATGGTGGAAGGTACTTCCGGAACATGCAGACTGACAACGTCGCTTTCCGCCAGAAGCTCTTCAAGCGTGTTCTGAGTGCTTGCGTTGCCGTGTCCCAGCTTGTCGATCACATCGTAATAGATCACGCGCATGCCGAAGGCTTCAGCCAGAACGGAAAGCTGGGAGCCAATGGAGCCATATCCGACGATACCGAGCGTCTTGCCGCGAACTTCCCAACTGTTGGTTGCTGACTTGTCCCAACGGCCTTCATGGCAACCGGTGGAGCGCGGGAAGATCCGGCGCATCATCATCACGATTTCACCCATCACAAGTTCTGCGACTGAACGGGTGTTGCTGAAGGGAGCGTTGAAAACAGGAATGCCGTATTCGCGTGCGGCACCCAGATCGACCTGATTGGTGCCAATGCAGAAACAGCCGATGGCAAACAGACGGTCCGCCGCCTCTATGACCTCACGGGTCAACTGGGTGCGGGAACGAATGCCAATAACATGGGTGCCTTCCAAGGCTTCTTTCAGCGCTTCTCCCTCAAGGGCTCCTTTATGTCGAACGACATTTTCATAGCCGCTCGCCTTGAGCAGAGCCACCGCGCTGTCATGGATGCCTTCAAGAAGTACGATCCGGATTTTGTCTTTGGGAAGGGACAGGTGGGAAGCCATTAATCACGCTCGTCGCTGTTTCTGCTGCCCGTCGTGGCTCCTGCACGGCTCCAGCCGAGCGCGACAGGGAGGCGGGGCGGTCCCTTTAGCATGTCTGCGGGTTTTTCGGAAATCGTTGTTTGGTCCGATGCTATGTCGATGGATTCCGTAGATATTTTATGGACTGAGACAGAAGGGAGGCATTGCCTGTCGCAAGGACGGTTCTGTTGCCGTCAGCCTTGAGCGGATCGCCCGCCCAGTCGGTGATTTTGCCACCAGCGCCTTCGATAACGGGAACAAGAGCTGCCCAGTCCCAGACATTCATGTCGCATTCCGCGATAATGTCGATTTGTCCCAGAGCAAGAAGGCCATAGGCATAGCAGTCGCCTCCCCATGTAATCCGACGGCACGCACGCTTCAGGGAAGACCAGTAAAATCCGGAAGGCGC
>JAAYUA010000025.1 GCA_012517935.1 Acetobacter sp.
CGGCCTGATTTAAGTCGGACTCCCAGACTAACACGATCAGGCGGTTTCCGCACCTTCTGCCTGTTTATCCGTCTCTGCCTGAGCTCTCGGGGGAGAAGTTTCTTCCCGGCTGACGGGACCATCAGGGATGTCCATCATCAGTTCTTCCCGGCGTGGAAGTTCGGAAAGGGCCTTCAATCCAAAATGACGCAGGAAGTCGGGGGTCGTTCCCCAGAGCACCGGCCGACCGGGAACTTCCTTGCGGCCGCGTGGTGCGATCAGTGACTCTTCGATGAGTGCATCAAGAACGTTTGGGTTCAGGCTGACGCCACGGATTTCTTCGATTTCTGCGCGTGTGCAAGGTTGATGGTAGGCGATGATGGCCAATGTTTCCATCGCGGCCCTTGCCAGACGTCGCGGGCGTGGAAGAATTTTCGTCAGAAGGGGAGCGATATCCGGTGCAGTGCGGAACTGCCACCCACCGGCGACCTCGACGGGATACATGCCATGATCTGCGTAACGCGCCTGCAGCATGACCATCAGGGTGTTCACAAAACTCCCCACATCTTCCGTGCCGCTCGGGATCAGATCGTGCTCCAGTAGAAAATTCAGAATGGAACGGGTGCTGACCGGTGCAGTTCCGGAAAAAATCATTGCTTCCGTGAGGCGTAGAATCTGCTCGTCAGGAAGGGGGAGAGAAGCGGCATCAGAGCTATTCAGAACATCATGTATCATTGGACAGCTTTCCGTCCTGGCTTGTGTCAGCATTGTTCATGTCGGGTTCATCCTGTTGCCGCAGCATGATGCTTCCAAAAGCTTCTTCCTGCTTCAACTGGACAGAGCCGCTTCTGGCAAGTTCCAAACCCGCCAGCAATGTTCCGGCCATCGCGGCGCGACGGGCGTGCAGCAGGTCCGCCTCATTTTTGATCCCCGGCAAAGTCTCCGGAAGAAAAACATCCAGAGATGACCAGCCGGGGGGAATAGAGCCCAGCAGACGGCGAAGGCGTGTCAATGCATCCTGAACCGTCCAGAAATGGATCAGGCGTGGTGTATAGACCCGCCGTTTTGCGGTGCGCCTTACGGCAGCCATATAAGCGCGTAGAAGCTGAGGGATATCGAGAGATAATTCAGAACGGTCAATTTCGACCAGATGTTCGGCGTCGCCACGCAGGAAGACATCTCTGCCAACCTGCAGACGCGCGTTCAGCCATCTTGCCGCACTGTTCATGCGTGCCAGTTCTTCCAGACGCTCCTGAAGAAGCTCCGCGGCATCCAGCGTTTCCGTGTCCGGATTTTCTTCGGCAGGCAACAGAAGGCGGGATTTCAGCCACGCCAGCCACGCGGCCATGACCAGCCAGTCTGCGGCCAGTTCCATCCGGACTTTCCGGGCGCTTTCAACAATGGTCAGATATTGTTCGACAAGCGTCAGGATCGATATTCCTGAAAGATCGATCTTCTGGGCCCGGGCAAGCTCAAGCAGAAGGTCGAGTGGCCCCTCGAACCCATTCAGATAGAGAAATGGGGCCCGGTCGCCTGCCTCTGCCGCGACAGGGGAGGAAGGGACGCCGTCTGCGGGACTCATAAGATGGTCCACCTCATATGCGGGAAATAGTTACGGACGGAGAGGTGTGCAGGCATGGCCATGTGTACGCATCTGAATACAGAAGTCCCGAGCTTCGGCGATACTCGCGAAACCTTGGGTGCGAAGGCGATAGAAGATGGCATTGTCATGCTGCACCCTCTGGATAAGAGGCGTATGATTGCTGAGCATATCCGGGACTGATGCTTTCAATCTTTCCCATTCTTGCAATGCACCGCTTTCCGAATTCAGGGCTGCCAACTGGACAATGTAATGTCCCGTGGGTTCGGTCTGTGGTGCGGAAGAAACATCCGGCTTTGTCACGGGCGGAGGTGGCTCCGTCACAGGCTTCTTGGTCGCCACACTCTTTGGCTTGTCTGGCACGGTTCCCGGGGCCACGATCCGGGAGGGTGTTGCCGCTACGGGAGGTGGAACCGCAGGCAATGGCATATCGGTCACCCGATCTCCATTTTCTGCCGTGTGTGTGAGCGCGTTGGGAGGAAGCACGTCCTTTGTGACAGGCTGCTCTTCAGGAAGATCAATATCTGTCGATGCAGGCGGTGTGGCGGGAGGAGTGGCTGGCTTGTCAGCCGGTGGTTCGGCAACACCCAGTTTCGCGGCCAGAGCCTGTGGATCAGGTTGCTCTGGTGGCGGGAGAAGATGGGTTTTCCCATCGGCCGTTGTCTCATCCGGGACGGAGATTCCAAGACTCATCCCTCCAGGGTTGGCGGGCTTGTCGCGGACAGGGCCGGGCGGAGGTGCAAACACAGGAATGCCTTCCTGATGATGGCCGATCAACGACCATGATGCAGCACCAAGAACGAGCAGGCCGACAGCGCCTGCTGATCCCCATATCAGCTTGTTCGTTTTCCGGTCCTGAAAAACACGGATATTCTGGAGCAACGTGTTTATTGGAGGACGGGGTGCAGAAGGACGACCCGCTGACAGCTTGTCCTCGTCTGAAACCGCGGCCATCCGGTCCCGCGCCGCGTTCAGGCGTTCGGAGTGTGGATCCGGTGAAGACACGGTGTCAGGATCATCGTTCATCGCATTTCCTCAACCGGTTCCACGCCCAGAAGTTTCAGGCCGGAGCGCAGTGTCGTCGCTGTCGCTGCCACGAGGGCAAGACGTGCTTTCGTGGCCTCCGGCTGATCTTCCTGCAGAAAGCGGAGAGTGACATCATCGCGGCCACGGTTCCACAATGCATGGAAATCAGCAGCCAGATCACCCAGCCAGAATGCAATCCGGTGCGGCTCGCGGGCCAGAGCCGCAGATTCCACGGTCCGGGGCCAGGAGACAAGGCGACGGATCAGCGTGGTCTCGGCATCAGATGTCAGGCCATCGCGTTTGATATCGGCAAGCGCAGTGTCGGTGACGCTGTCCGTGTCGAACATCTCTGCACCGGCACGAAGCACGGAACGGCATCGGGCATGAGCATATTGCACATAGAACACAGGGTTATCGCGTGTTTGCGCTACAACCGCGTTGAGATCGAACTCCATCTGTGCATCGCTCTTACGGGTCAGCATCGTGAAGCGAACAGCATCCTTGCCGACTTCGTCAAGAAGGTCGCGCAGAGTGACAAAATTGCCCGCGCGTTTGGACATGCGGACGGGTTGTCCATCGCGAACGATGTGAACGATCTGGCACAGCAGAACTTCCAGTGGCACCCGTCCATCAGTCAAAGCCTTCACGGCTGCCTTCATGCGGCTGACATAACCACCATGATCGGCGCCGAGCACGTCGATCAGAACATCGGCGCCACGAGCAACCTTGTCGGCATGATAACCGATATCATTGGCAAAATAGGTGTTCGATCCATCAGATTTGCGCAGGGGACGATCAACGTCGTCACCAAAACCGGTAGAACGGAAAAGGGTCTGCGGGCGGGGTTCCCAGTCGTCGGGCAATTTGCCTTTGGGGGGCTCGAGAACGCCTTCGTAAAGGAGGCCTTTGCTCTCCAGTGATCCGATAGCACGGTCAACGACGCCATCCGCCAGAACCTTCGCTTCGGATGTGAATGTGTCGAAGGCCACGCCCAGCGCCTGAAGGTCTGCACGGATGTCTTCCATCATCCGGGCTACGGCGAATGTGCGGATGATTGTGAACCACGTGTCTGCGTCGGCTGGTCGGGCATCGGCATCAGCCAGACTGGCCCCATATTCCTCGACCAGGGCTTTTCCAACCGGGATCAGATAATCGCCGCGATACTGGAGGCCTCCGGGAGCAAGTGCTGCGAACTCGTCTTCTGTCAGCGTCGTGCCGAGCGCTTCGAGATAACGCCAGTAGGCGGCCCAGGCGAGCGCTGCGACCTGAGCACCGGCATCGTTGATATAGAATTCCCGGCTGACATCGAATCCCGCCTTGGCCATAAGGCTGGCAAGCGCGTCACCGACGACGGCACCGCGACAATGTCCGACATGCACCGGGCCGGTCGGATTGCAGGAAACATATTCCACATTGACGCGAGTGCCATTGCCCGCGTTGCTGCTGCCCCAGTTTTCGCTGTCCTGCAGGATGACCGGAATGACCGAGCGCAATGTGTCCGCAGACAAGGTGATGTTGACGAAGCCCGGACCGGCGGAGGCTGCGGAGGCAACACCTTCCACATTCTGAAGGATGCTGACCAGTTCAGCCGCAATATCGGCGGGTTTCCGGCGTGCTTCCTTGGAGGAAACCAGAGCGGCGTTCGTGGCCATATCGCCATGGGAAGGGTCGCGTGTTGGCGTCAATTCCACACGAGCCAATATATCGTCCCCGATCCCGGGAACGACAGTGCGGAGCGCCTCCAGGACGTGCGCACGATAGCGATGGAACAGACAGCCGGACATCTGCAGGAACTCCTCCCGAACCTGTTGCCTCCAGATCAGAAGAAGATCTGGTGGCGGGAGAGACCTCATACAGCGCATTGCGACAGGATGCGACTGGCTTTTCCAGTGCTATGGCAAGAGGTCAGTCCTGCTGGCGTTTCAGGACCGCGAGAACAGCGCCGTCAGAGGCCTTCAGGGACAAAAGGGTGCTGTCCGGATTGAGCCACATCGCGACCGTGTTGTTCATGGCTGAAAGAAAGCGTGATTCCTGTTCCATGAGCGCCGCCGGGCAGGCCATCCGTGTTGAGATGGAATTCTGGAAAACAAGGGCCTGACTCTTCTGGACGATGTGGCTGACAATCCTGTTACATCCCCCCTGACCACTGACTTCCCCGGTCTTGCTGATGTTCAGGGACGGAATCTGTGGTCCGATCGGGGCGATGTCATTGATCGCAACTGCCTGCCAGTGACCTGCCGGAATTTTCAGTGAGGAAGAGCAGGCGCTGAGGAGCATGACTGCGGAGAGCATGGACACGGGAAAGGCAATGGTCTTCGCAAATGTTTTTGGACGGGACATGGGAGTTGTTTTCTCCATACCAGGAAAGTCCGGAGTGACCTTGCAGGGGATATTATGTGCTCCGGATTTATTCTGCTTATTCTGAGGAACAAGAACGAGCAGACGTCGCCGTTCAAGACAAGGATATTTTGCAACGGATAGGGCTTCCCTGATATTTTGATCTGCCTCTTGCACTCGTTCCTTTTTTGTTCTTATATGAGATACATATAGAGAACAAATGGTTAATGCTGTCGGAGAACAAAAGATGGCTGTTCGAGAGGGGAACGCTGCAACGGAAGGATCTCCGTCGCAGAAAAAGGTCGACCATGAAGAAGATTTCCTGCCCGGCATTGCCGGAGGGCTGACCTCTGTGACAGTTTCACCTCCACGGGCATCTGTTGCGTCTCCCCGTCCTGTTACGGCAGGGGCGCCTGTGTTGACGGAAGCAATGAGTCTGAGGGCGGATATGGATAAGAGTAAGGCGCTGGAGGGCGCATTGAGCCAGATCGAACGTCAGTTCGGTAAAGGTTCCATCATGCGACTGGGTCAGCGACCGAAAGAGCAGGCTGACGTCATTTCCACCGGATCGCTCGGTCTGGATATTGCTCTTGGCATTGGCGGTCTGCCGCGTGGCCGTATTGTCGAGATCTATGGGCCGGAAAGCTCGGGCAAAACCACCCTTGCTCTGCACACGATTGCGGAAGCTCAGAAAAAAGGTGGTGTCTGCGCGTTTATCGACGCGGAGCACGCGCTTGATCCGGGTTATGCCCGCAAGCTGGGTGTCGATATTGATAATCTCCTGATCAGCCAGCCAGACGCCGGAGAGCAGGCGCTGGAAATTGCGGATACACTCGTAAGATCCGGTGCGATTGATGTTCTGGTTCTCGACAGTGTCGCGGCATTGGTTCCCCGCGCCGAACTGGAAGGCGACATGGGGGACAGCCATGTAGGTCTTCATGCCCGTCTGATGAGTCAGGCATTACGGAAGCTGACCGGCACCCTGGCCCGCTCCAACACGATGATGATCTTCCTCAATCAGATCCGGATGAAGATCGGTGTCATGTTTGGCAACCCGGAGACGACGACCGGTGGTAATGCTCTGAAGTTCTATGCTTCAGTCAGGCTTGATATTCGCCGGATCGGCGCGGTGAAGGACAAGGAAGAGGTCGTCGGCAACCAGACCCGCGTCAAGGTTGTGAAAAACAAGATGGCCCCGCCGTTTCGTCAGGTGGAATTCGACATCATGTATGGCGAAGGCATCAGCAAGATGGGCGAGTTGCTGGATCTTGGCGTGAAAGCCGGTGTTGTCGAAAAATCGGGGGCATGGTTCTCATGTGATAGCCAGCGCATCGGACAGGGGCGTGAAAATGCCAAGCAGTTCCTGCGGGATCATCCGGAAATGGCGGCGGATATCGAACGCAAGGTGCGTGAGCAGGCAGGTGTTGTCGCCGAAGCGATGATGGATGGTTCAGGTGGAGAGTCCGAAGAGGACTGATCCACTGCCGTCATCGGGGGTATGTATTGGGGGCTGCCGCACTTTCATTGTGTGGCAGCCCTTTCCATTTTGGGATCATTGTAAAAATTCGATAATGTCACATGTAATTTCGTGAAGGATCAGATCGATGTCTTTTGTGCTGAAAATCGAACGTGGCTCTACTGAGATCTGGCAGCATCAGTTTGCGGAACTGATGCCGCAAATGCCGCTGCATATCTGGCCGGATTATGGTGATCCTGCGGACGTCGAATATATTGCCATGTGGACACCTGTTCCTGACGTCGTGGAGAAATTCCCTAATCTTAAACTAATCTTTTCACTGGGAGCAGGCGTTGATCAGTTCGATCTGTCTTCCCTGCCAGCACATATCGGTTTGGTCAGGATGATTGAGCCGGGCCTGACGGCGGGTATGGTTGAATATGTTGTGGCGCAGGTCCTGTCCGTGCACCGCGATTTGCCACTTTATATGCAGCAGCAGCGTGAATGTGTTTGGAAAGTATGGCCGGAGCGTGTCGCGGCCCACACAAGGGTTGGCATCATGGGGCTGGGCGCATTGGGGATTCCGTGCGCCAAAGCGATTGCATCCCTTGGATTTATCACCAGCGGCTGGAATCGTTCACCAAGAGACATTGAAGGCGTCACGGTGTTCGCCGGGGCTGAACAGCGGGATGCATTTTTGCATCAGTGCGATATCGTCGTCTGTCTTCTGCCCCTGACGGATGAAACGCGGGGGATGTTTAATGCGGAACTGTTTGCGAAGCTGCCGAAAGGCGCCAGTCTGATCAATGCCGGGAGAGGGCCTCAGGTCGTGGCAAGTGACCTGCTGGCTGCTCTGGAGTCCGGGCAATTATCGTGGGCTGTGCTCGATGTGACAGTTCCAGAGCCTCTTCCGGCAGAAGATGCACTCTGGAAACACCCCCGCGTGGTCATTACACCCCATATTGCAAGCATGACGCAGCCTGATAGTGCCGTGACCAGCATCATTGCCAATATTCGTCGCTATCAGGCGGGAGAGGCTTTGGTGGGTGTGGTAGATCGCGGTCGGCATTATTGAGGGGTTGTGTCGCTGGAGAGACAGGATTTGCGGGAAATATCCCGCAAATCTATCGGACGACACTTCGCGAGCGTCTTTGGCGATTTATAGTCCGGCGGACGCAAAGCAGAAAAAGACGCGCGTTGAGTCCGTTTCAATCAGCTTTTCAGCAACAGGAGTGGTTATGTCACCCCTTGTTCCTGCCCTGCGTCAGTGCCCGTTCTTGAACTCAGTTCAGTTGCAGGTGCGCACGTAGGAGTCGCTGCTCTGGTTTTGCAGATCCGTCGGGCAGCCGCTGTGATCTAATCCGTTGCACCCAGCGAGCAGTGTAGCCAGTGCTGCTAGTAAAAACCCTTTTCTCATTTCTCAATCCTTCCTCAACCCCACTCCAGTCCCGCGGATGACTCAGAGGGTTTGACGTTTGTCTACGCTCAAGATGTGAAATTGTATCGGGAGATACATCAGCGGATGATGATAATTCGCGGACATCCCACCCGACAGCGGCTCTGACCATTTTACTCCGAACCCGGAGAAATATGGTTACCACGTCACGATATCATTACAATGTTAGTGTGGCTGACCGTTAGACTGGAATGCGCTCTATTAGCCTGATGGGAGCCGCCTCCATGGTTGAGAAGGTCCATAGTACACACCATCGCCAACATTCCGATGACTTTGAGGCGTTGTAGCTCGATGGTTCTTGGGACCATTGTGTCTCGTGATGGAGGTCATGCGATGATTCACACGGACAGGAAGAAATCATCCGTGTGGTTATTCGGTACGCTGCCCTTGGCTTGCTCTATCTATGGGTGCCCGAAATTCGGACACTCTCCTTCCTGCATCTCAGCATAAAGCGAGATGACCAGTTTTTGAGCCATGAAAAACAAGGTCGGACTGATGGAAAAATAAGGTGTTAGGTCAAGAAGGGATGATGGCCTGTCACTGGCGGTTGGTCAGTCCAGGCTTTGGCATTTCCATAATTCCGGCGCTGATATCCCATCCCGTCACAGGCGATCGAAGGGGCAACGATCTTTCTTTAAGGGGAGGGTAGAAAAAGGACAGCACTCAACGCACTTTGCGTAAGCGTCCGATAAACATGTGTTTTATATGGAATATGGTGGAAGGGGTTGGATTCGAACCAACGTAGGCGTACGCCAGCGGATTTACAGTCCGCCCCCTTTAGCCACTCGGGCACCCTTCCGGTGCAGGTGGAGTTACGGGGGAGAGAAGGATATGTCAATGCCTGAAGTTCTTTTCTTTCAGGACTATGACGTTTTTCGGCTGAATGAAGTATAGGGAGGGCATGTCATCTTCCCGCTCTTCCGGAAAACAGCATTCCGGTCATTCATCTTCCCGCCCGCGCGGTCGGAAACCTTCAGCAGGCTCACAACGCAACGGTGGGCCATGCTGGCTTGCTGGCCTGCATGCTGTTCAGGCGGTGCTGGAGAATCCGCATCGCACGATCTTGCGGATATTGCTGACGGAAACAGCAGCCCAGGAACTTGAAACACGGATGCAGCGTTCACTGCCGCCTGAAACGGAGCGCGTGGATCGGACGCAGCTGGAACGTTTTCTTGGCTCTGACATGGTTCATCAGGGGGCCGCGGTTCTGGTCGAACCTCTGGAAGCTGTGGCTCTGGAAGATGCTCTGGAGCGATCAGGGCCGGTGCTGGTTCTTGATCAGGTGACAGATCCACGGAATGTCGGCGCGATTCTGCGATCAGCTGCGGCATTCGGCGCGGCTTGTGTCGTGATGCAGGATCGTCATGCTCCTCCGGAAAGTGCAGTGCTGGCCAAGGCTGCGTCTGGTGCTCTGGAACATGTGCCCGTGGTGCGGGTGGTGAATCTGTCCCGCACGATCGTTCAGCTGAAAGAGGCGGGTTTGTGGGCAATCGGACTGGATGCAGGAGGTTCCGTGCTGGACGGCTCTGCATTGGGAGGGCGCCGGGCAGCGCTTGTCCTCGGTGCGGAAGGAGATGGCCTCCGGCGTTTGACGCGTGAGAGTTGCGACGAGATTTCCGGCCTGAATATGGCGGGCGGAATGGAAAGTCTGAATGTTTCCGTCGCTGCGTCTGTCGCACTTTATGAAGTGGTGCGAACAGTTTCAACCGCCGGGTAAGTCGGGATTTATTAATCCCGAGATTTCAGCGCGCCTGTTCCTCGGCAGTCAGGTGCTGCACCCGCGTCGGATGTCCTGCCGCGTTGTAATAAACGATGCTGCCGCCACGCCGGACGGCGTAACCATCCGGACGGCCATCTTTCGTGCGAAACAGTAACCGTCCCGTATCAGGTTGCTCAACCACCAGATCGCCTTCAGGGCGGAAGCGGTAGGCGCTGAAATCCTTGTGGGCTTTTGGAATGCCCGGATTGGCTGCCAAAGCATGCATGTCCGGATGCTTTTCCTCATCGTCATCGTCAGCCATCGCTGCCGCGAGTGGCAGGAGACAGGCCAGGAAAATGCCTGTGCAGGTGTGAAATATCCGGCGTTGCAGTCTGAGTGTCATTAAGTCTGTCCTGCCTGCAGATCTCTGGTATCCGGGCTTACCCGGAGGCCGTTTCATTTTTCCCCGCATTTTCCCGCTCCTGCAAGAGGCTGGGGGTGAGGCATAGGGTTGCGATTTCCGCGCCCACCTGATCCGGGCTGCGCAGTTCCTCGCGGTTTTCAGCCGGAAAACTGGCGGCCCGCAAGCGTGTGGCACAGGGGCCGGGATCGAAACTGTGGATGTGCAGATGGGGATATTGCGCCATTTCTGCCTTCCATGAGGCGAGCAGCGCGATAAATCCGTTTTGTGCGACCGCAGCAGCCCCATGCAACGCCGGAGGCATTGCAGCCATTGAATTCTTTAGAAAAACAGCCACTGCCGAGGGGCTGTTTGTCAGGAGGGGCGCCGTTGCGCGAAGCAGCCCCATGCCTGCTGTCAGGCCTGTTGCGATCTGCCTGTCCCAATCCTTGTCCGAGAGATGACTGATGGGGGTGATGGGGGCGGCGATCCCGGCGGCATGCACAAGAATGTCGAGCTGAGGAAAGCGGCTGCCGATGGTCGGCCCAAGATCCCGAAGAAACTGACGGTCTGTCAGATCATAGGGAAGCAGCGTCGCAGGTGGGCCACCTGCGGCCTGAATCAACGAATCCGTCTCTTCAAGACCACCGATGGTCCGGGCAAGCAGCAGACAATGGACTCCAGAGCGGCCCAGATGAACGGCGGTTGCCTGACCGATTCCCCGGCTTGCGCCTGTGATCAGCGCAATACGGCCGGTCAGAGGCGCCGGATCGATCATCAGGCCGTGCCGGGTCCGAATTCAAGATCGTGATCTGTGAGCGTGATTGGATATTCACCGGTGAAGCAGGCATCACAGAAGGCGACTTTTTCCGGATTCCGGCCTTCTTCATGTCCCAGCGCACGATAAAGGCCATCCAGCGAAATAAAGGCCAGACTGTCGACGCCGATCAGTTCGGCCATACGCTTCAGGTCATTCTGTGCGGCCAGAAGCTGGCTGCGTTCCGGGGTGTCGATGCCATAGAAGCAGGAATGGCGCGTGGGTGGAGAGGAAATGCGCATATGCACTTCCTTCGCGCCAGCAGCCCGGACCATATCGACGATCTTGCGGGAGGTTGTGCCCCGAACAATGGAGTCATCGACAAGGATGACCCGCTTGCCATCAATCATCGGCTGGTTGGCGGAATGCTTCAGACGAACGCCAAGATGGCGGATCTGGTCGGTGGGTTCGATGAAGGTCCGGCCGACATAGTGGTTCCGGATGATCCCGAGTTCAAAAGGGATGCCGCTTGCCTGAGAGTAACCAATGGCGGAGGGCACGCCGGAATCCGGAACCGGGACGACCACATCGGCTTCCACAGCGCTCTCGCGAGCCAGTTCCTCGCCGATGCGTTTACGGACGTTATAGACCGCGCGACCATCGAGAACCGAGTCCGGGCGAGCAAAATAGATATATTCGAAGACACAGAAGCGGCTTCGGGTCTTGGCGAACGGACGGACAGAGCGAATGCCATTCTTGTCGATAATGACGAGTTCGCCCGGTTCGATGTCTCTCACGAATTCGGCGCCGCAGATATCGAGGCCACAGCTTTCTGAAGCAAGAATCCAGCCGGATGCATCATTCGCAGCACCGGGAATACGGCCCAGAACCAGCGGACGGACACCCATGGGGTCACGAACACCCATAAGGGTCGATTCCGAGAGAACGACGAGTGAATAGGCGCCCTGCACCTGTTTCAGCGCATCGATCAGTCGATCTTCAACCGTTGAATAGAGAGAGATTGCGATCAGATGGATGAAAACTTCACTGTCGGTGGTCGACTGGAACAGACATCCCCGACGGACGAGCGCACGGCGGAGCGTGACAGCATTGGTCAGGTTGCCGTTATGGGCGACACCAAGGCCACCGAATTCGAACTCGGCGAACAGGGGCTGCACGTTGCGCAGCAGTGTATCACCTGTCGTTGAATAGCGATTATGTCCGATGGCGCATGAGCCGGGAAGAGACGCCATCACGCGGGGATCGCCGAAGACGTCCCCAACCAGTCCGAGACCACGATGTGAGTGGAATCCAGCGCCGTCATGAGTCAGAATGCCGGAGGCCTCCTGCCCACGATGTTGCAGCGCATGCAGACCCAGCGCGGTGATCGCGGCTGCATCGGCGATATCCCATGCGCCGAAGACCGCGCACTCTTCATGCGGATGATCGTCACATTCAGGAACATTCGTATTCAGGGACTGTGTGGAGTGTGTCACCTGAAGTCCGGCCTGTGACCGGGGCGGAAAAAACGTCATATGATCGCGCCTCCCGGGGCGGTATTCTGTCTGCGGCATAAGACCGGGCATCTGTCAGAAAGTTCCGGAACCGGGGAAACCGTCCGGTTGCCGCTGCTCATGACCTGCCGGGCCTTCTTGTGCAAGACCTCTTGTGAGAAAAGCGGGTAGAATTGGGCGTAGATAGCTGCTCGTGCGGTCTGCAAATGGAGAAATGAGACTGCCTCGGGTCAAAGCCTTCCATTCTTCTGTCGGCATGAAAGTGTCGCCTGCAACAAACAGCAGCAGGGAAATCAGTGCTCCACGCAGAAGACCGAAGCACAGGCCAAGCAGTCGGTCAGGGCCGGCAAGCGGTGAAGCCTTCACGATGGAGGTGATGCGCGCGGTGATCAGGAAGCAGAGGATGAGAATGAGCAGGAAGATCAGAAGAAAAGCAATGATGGCGGCGATCTGCGGGTTGGGAATCTTCTGATCCAGCCATGGGGTCAGGATGCTGAAGCCACGGAGGGCACCGGTGATTGCCAGAAGCCAGGCTGTCAGCCCAAATAATTCGCGGGAAAAGCCGCGCCACAGACCCATGAGCGCCGAAAATATCGTAATCAGCATGGCTACGATATCAGGTAACGTCAGAATACTGGCAAAGTCGGACAAAAAGCCGGCCATCTGCTGCGCGCCTTCCATTGTCAGGCATGGTTTCCGAAGTTGTGCGGCCTTATGCCATCAGCCCATATCTGTCGTCCATCCCGGAACGTCGGGATGGATCTTCAGGGCAGTTTGGTGGTTGTGACACGCCAGGAGCGACGCCGTGGCGCCTTGCGGTCAGGAATTCTGCTCAGGCGGCGATAGACCTCTCCGGCTTCAATCCGGGCATGAAGTTCGTTCCAGACGGCTGCGGGGTCGATTTTTTCCGCGATCCACAAGCTTGCCAGAAGTTCGATGAAAGCGGCGCTGTCCCGGACAATGTCTTCCTGATCTCCGGCGACATAGCTGGCGGTGCAGTCGATGGCTGTCTGTCCTACCTGCGTTATGATGCGCTGCCTGTCGGCGTGTGACAGGCGCGCGGAATTGCGGGCCGCTTTTGCAAGGAAATGCTGCAGAACTTCTGACGTCGGTGCTTCAGCAGATTTCATGAGGGCTCAACTGTTTTGAAGTCCAGAGATTCACTGTCTGTCATTCTTACATGTTTCTGTCGGAATTCAGGTAATTATATGCTCACCAGGGGGAAACTTGCGATCTGCTGCGGCTGCGACCATGGCCAGAGATGTTTCCATGCGGCGCTGGGTTCTGGCCAGCCATCCCCTGCCGTAACGTCTGAAACCGCGCATCTCGCGATAGGTCTGTTCCTGCATCTGTCCCAGCATGATCACCTGAAGGGATGTGATCCCTCCGGGTTGTGAAAGAATATGCGCCCTGATGGTGTCCCTGTGATCACTGGAGGGGTGGCCGATACGGTTGTAAAGCATAGTCAGGGCGGAGGCGTCTGCGTGTGCCAGAAGTTCGGTGAGGGACGTGTTTTCCAGTGCCGCAATGGTCCGGCGTCCGATGATCCCGTCCGGCAGGGCGTTTATCATGCGTTGCAAGAGAACTGCTGATCCTTGAAGTCCGGCGTTCCATCCGAAATCAAACACCATAAGATCGATTCCACTGGGCAATGCTGACGCGCTCAGGGGATTCCAGAACTGAGACTGGGCAATGGCAGTGAAGGTTTCCAGACTGAGATTTTTCATGTCGTCGCTGGTAATCTGTTTTGGTGCGCACCACGCGGCAAGAAGCGTGGCGCTGACGCCGTAATGACTGCCGATCAATACGCGCTGTTTCCTGTTTGCGATTGTCAGCCAGTTACCGGAATCTTTTGGGTCGTTACTGTAACCGCCTTCGGCTGTACGGACGAAATCTAGGCAGGCATTGAAATTCTGGCCGGTCAATCGTGAACTCTCCGGGACATTCGGGAATGAAATGTCCGACATGCGTAGCGATGCCGAACTCCGGAGATTCACTACCCGTCCTTATCCTTTTACCTCGTGTGAGGTTGTCAGGATCAGGCCGAAGACTTCTATATTTTACTCACGCACGCAGGATTGGCTTTGTGGATTGAACACAAGGCCGGGGTTGCAGGTCACAACATTGGTGGTGGGCGTGGAATAGTAGGCCGGTGCCTGCACATACCCTCCGGCGGGATTTGAATATTGTGTATAGCCGTAGTCATAACTGTTGGTGGTGGCGGTTGTCGCGGCGGCTGCGCCGATGCTCAGGCCAAGCAGTGAGCCGAAGGCAAAAGGTGCCCCCCAACCCCATCCCCAACCCCATCCGCCCCATCCACGGGCATATGGGTATCCACCCCAGCCGTAATAAGCTGGCGTTCTCCATCCCCACCCCCATGCGGGGCCTCTCCAACCGGGGCCACCCCATCCCCCGCCGTGAAATCCGCCCCCGACAGGGCCCCTCCAGCCTGGGCCGCCGCCGTGAAATCCTCCACCCCATCCTGGATTGCCCCCATGGAACCCACCGCCGGGGCCTCCACCGTGGAATCCTCCTCCTCCCCATCCTGGATTACCGCCATGGAATCCGCCGCCGGGACCTCCACCATGGAACCCTCCACCACCGGGGCCACCACCATGTCCCCCGCCGTGAAATCCACCCCCTCCTGGTCCGCCCTGAGCATGGCCGGCGGTTGGTGGCAGGAGAACCATACCCGTTGAAAACAATGCAATCAGAGGAATAGAAAGGATTTTCTGCGTCTTCATTGTTTGCTTCTCCCCTGCACGGAGGAGGTCTCTCCGCTTGGGATTTGTGGAAGATAAGAGTTTGGTTCTCATCTGTTGGGGTGCCAGCACCCCGATCATGAAATGAAGATGGGGAATGGCAGGCTTCAGTGGAAGGGATGTGCTGTATTAATGTGACCGTATCGTGGCATGCCTATTCCATGTTACGCGTCACTTATGAAGGAAAATACAACGCTATTGTAACGGGAGGCAGCAAAACGGTTGCGTGAATCCGAACGTTGCTATTGTGGTGAATATCTATTTTGTCAGTCGGTTATATAAAATAAGAGAGTGTTTTTCTGGTACAGATCAATTGCAAAATGTTACGCAAAACATGCGGCAACATGTAAAATTGATGTCGATGATTTAATTTTTATTCTGGGAATTGTGCAGGGAAAAAGTCGTTAATCAGGATTCTACGCACTTTATCAAAGTGCGTTCCTGCATACGCATTAAGCATTTTTTGACATTGGTCGGGATGAAGAGGGTTTATCCCTCGAATTGCCGCGAGAAGGGCATTATTTTCGAGGGCATATAACTTAAATCTACGATTCCTGGTCGGAGTGAGAGGATTCGAACCTCCGGCCCCTGCGTCCCGAACACAGTGCTCTACCAGGCTGAGCTACACTCCGGTGGCGGCGCGTATATCCCTCATCGGGCAGAGACGCAAGAGGTTTGGTCTGTTTTCAGAGATGTTCGCGTGCAAAAGTCTCTCTGGACGCCGCCTGCTCGTCGTTTTCAGGTATAACAGTAGAAAGAAACTGCATTGCAGAATCCACGTCCGGAACCGCTTGCAGGAGGGCACGGGCGTCTTCTGAAGCAAAGCCCTGAGCGACGGCGGCATCAAGCATGTTCAGAACGGGATCGGCCCATCCCGCAACATTTATAACCAGAATGGGCTTATTATGCAGCTTGAGCTGCTTCCATGTCAGGATTTCCATCATTTCTTCGAAAGTACCGAAGCCGCCGGGCAGGATCAGGAAGGCTTCCGCGCGGGAGAACATGATACTTTTCCGTTCATGCATCGATGTCGTCACGATCAGTTCCGAAACACCTTCATGCATGACTTCGCGTGCTTTGAGAAACTCAGGGATAACGCCGGTTACGGCACCACCGGCGGCAATGGTGGCATCAGCCACGGCACCCATGAGGCCAACATATCCACCACCATAGATAAGGCGGATTCCTTGTTCGGCCAGCCCAGTCCCGACTGCCATCGCTGCTTCACGCCATACAGGATCATTCCCGAAACGGGATCCACAGAATACGGCGACGGCGGACAGTTTGATGGTCATTCAGGGTCTCCCAGATTTCTTCACTCAAGTATCATGACATTTTGTGGAAATAGAAAGCAGATGTTGGGGGTGAGATAAAGTATATGATTTTGACAACAACCGAGTGTAACTCGCAGATGCGTATCTGGGAACCAGTCAGAAACACGATTTTATTATGAAATTTCAATTTGAGAATGGATAGGGATGCCGCTGGCTGATCCAGCATAGAGAATTGAGTATCGTTGATATTTTTTTGATAAACATAACTATTGTTTTTATATCGAATAGACAAAATCCGGGGAGTGTATCATGCAATGTCTTCAGGATTTTGGAGACAGCCTGTCAGCCATCTATCCCATGTTGAGATGGAGCTCTTTTTCAGTCTTCCGTTCTGGATAATCTTGGGGCGATGACAGTTGAAAATAGTCTCAACCATGTAATGAGGTAGAGAATTTTGATGTATATCAAGTATAAGGTAGATAAATTCAGATTTTATCTGAAGGTGGACAATGGAGAGGCCATCCTTGTCAATGAGGGATATAAACAGCAGGCGGGGGCGCTTTATGGCGTTGAGGCCGTTAAAAAGACGGCTCCTGAGGCGATGATCAAGGATCAGACAAAAATCTGACGGATAGAAGATGTTTTTGTCTCAGCAGCATATTCTAAATATATCATCATGATGACTGTCATATGCGGCAGGATGTTTTTCCATTCAATCATGGTTGGATGTGTTGAGAATTTAAAAAGCGTATATCGAGGTCTTTTCGAATTATCTCGATAAAACAACCGGTTTATTTGTTGTGGTTCGGGCGAAAATCCATAAATATATTTGTTATGTTCTCAATTGAATCAAAAGAAATTTTATATTTCCACTCGTTTCCATTAAATGATCGTGATGAAAATATCGCGCGTAAAGGCAGGATCTTCTCCCGGAGATTGGCTTGATTGCGGCTGCCTTTGAATAGCCTGAATATTGCGGCATTGAATGATCAGAAACATGATGGATTGAAGGAAGAAAACATGAAAAAAATTATCGCTGTTTGCACTTTGATTGCTGTTTCATCGCTCACAGCCTGTGGTCCGGATCGATATCATCACGATCATGGTCATCGGGGGCCAGGTGCCGGAATGGGGCATTGTGGAGGAATGAACGGATATTGTCGCGGTCCAGGACGCATGGGTGGCAATATGAATTATGGAGGAATGAATAATGGTGGCATGGGCGGTCGAGGCTACTGAATATTCGCATCAATAGTCTTGTCTGCCATTGTCTGATGTATAAGGGGGGCCGCGTCAGCGGTCGCCCTTGATGTCCATATTGAGAGTAATTCCTGATCATCAGTGTGTTTATTTTTTTGAAATAAAAAGAAACATTCAAAATTCTCAAAGAAAAAACAGACATCCTGGAAAAATATTGACCATGCTCCAGCAAAGACTGAATACATGATTTTTGAGGAGTGTTTTTACAGTAATAATTTCCTGGTTTTATAGGTTGATCATTGTCATTCGATGAGTGAACGACATGAAATAAATCAGTTCGGTTATTATTATCGAAATCAGTTTCCAGTCATGTTTCATGATATGTCTTGATATCCTTAATGCTGGAAATTTTTTTGATCCTCTCTC
>JAAYUA010000177.1 GCA_012517935.1 Acetobacter sp.
ATGCGACGCGAAAAAGCCCGCAAGGGCCGAATGAAGGGAGCGATCGCGTCATTCGTGGCGGCTCTTATCTGTGTCACGCTTCCTACTGCAATCGCTATCGTGTCGCCGCTAGGACGCGCACTGGCCCCGATAGTTCTTTATGCCATCTTGGCTTTCGCTGTGCCGCCGATATCGACAATTCGCACGAACTTTGATGAAAACAATGACTGGAAACTCAATGACGACGCTTACCCGACGTGCACTTCTATCCACCACCGCGCAAGCGACGATGGCGGCGGCACTGCCATCCATCGCGCACGCCGAGGCTCAGTCGCAGCGTCGTCCAAATATAATTTATATCATTGCTGATGATCTCGGTGTTTACGATCTTGGTTGCTATGGGCAAAAGAAGATTCGCACGCCCAATATCGATGCACTGGCCGCCAATGGCATGCTCTTCAACAGCGCTTACGGCGGCGCTCCGATTTGTTCCCCATCGCGCTGCGCTCTTATGACGGGCAAGAATATGGGTCACTCGACAATTCGCGATAATTTCGCTCTGCAAGGCGGTATTATCGGAAAACGCGGAAAAGAGTCCGTTAGACGCATTGGCCTTGCTCCCGGTGAAAAAACGGTGGCGACTGCTATGGCTGAAGCGGGATATGTGACCGGGTTGGTCGGTAAATGGCATCTTGACGGATATGACCCAAACGCAATCCCCACACGACACGGCTTTCAGGAGTTTCATGGCTGGTTGACGCAAACGGAAACAACTCAGGGTTATTTTCCGACACAGTGGTATTCCGGAGAGAAACTGGGGAACATTCCAGAGAACGCCAATGGAAAACAAGCTGTTTATGAAACGGACATATGTACTGATCAGGCTTGTGACTTTATACGCAAGAACCAAAAATCGTCCTTCTTTCTGACGTTAGCTTATAATGCCCCGCACAGTCCGCATATTACCCCCACGACCGGATCCTACGCAGGACGTCCGTGGGGCGAATATGAAAAAAATTATGCAGCCATGATTGAGTTTCTCGATGCAGGCATCGGCGCCGTCGTGCAGACGGTTCGGGAGGCTGGCCTTGAAAACGACACAGTGATTTTTGTGTCCTCCGACCACGGTCCTCGGTCTGAACCTACTGCGGAACAAACTGAAGTCGTGGAATTTTTTGATTCACATGGGTCTCTCCGAGGATATAAGCGCGATCTTTATGAAGGGGGAATTCGAGTACCCCTGATAGTTTCATGGCCGGGGCACATTCGGGCTGGTTCAGTGAGCGATGAACCGGTTTACCACCCTGATTTCTTGCCGACCGCAGTCGCACTTGCGGGCAACGGTCGCTTGTATCCGGATATGGATGGAGCAGATATCTCTCCAGTTCTCCTCGGTCGTGGCGGAATCGCCTCGCGTTATCTCTATTGGGAAACATATGAACCATCTTTTTGGCAAGCGGCGCGGCACAGCCGTTGGAAAGCCGTGAAGCCTGTTGGGGGAGGAAAGATCCAGCTTTTCGATCTGCTCAAGGACCCTTCGGAAACCAAGGATGTGTCGGTAGAAAATTCGGTCATTGTTGAGAATTTTGAACGTTGTTTTAAAGAGTGCCGTGTTTCATCGCCGAATTATATCTAACAGTCAGGTTATGAGACGTCTTTGAGGTGATGTAGCGTGGGTGACACCACGTTACGCTCCATGATTTTTTTTTGCCGTCCACTGGGCAATCGAATGATGAGAGATGATCCTGGTTTTTCGAACGGGACGCCAAGCTATGATCCGGCTTGCGAGAGGGGCTTCTGTTGCGCAATTTGCTCTATCGGCGTGACGAGGTCGTTATAGAGTTTTCCATTATACGCTCGCGCGTGTCAGTGGTGTTCCGAGTGTTGTGAAACGATTGAGGACGGCGACCCTGATGTGAAGTTCGGTGATTTGACGGTCGAAATCACGTGCCGTCAGATGTTAGTCCAGTAGTTTGATGTAGTGCATTTTTGTCTCGATGCGGCTTTGTCGATGGTAACCGCTCCACCGTCTCCAGATAGCCCGTCCGAGATGCCTGCAAGATCGCAGAGTTTCGTTTCGGTCGATGGCTCCTGCTGATGTGGGATGCCATGGCTTTGCGTTTTTTCAAGGAGGTATGACGTTCTGGGCGCCAAGGTTAGTGATGTCCTCTTCATCGGGGATCTACCCCAGAAGCATCGACAGGACCGGAGTATCACTGACATCGTTTGTCGTGATCTCCACAGCCCTTATTGCCAGTGATCTTTCGTCGATCTCGATATGGAGTTTGCGCCAGGTCCTTTGATGCCCCGTGTTTGCGGGTGTGCCACTCACCTTCTCCCTGGACCTTGTTTCCGGTGCTGTCGATCAGCAGATGGAGCGAATCCTCGCGAACTACGATAGGAATATCGACCGTCAGGGATTTCTGCTTACGGCTCAGTGTGCTGAAATCCGGGATGGACCACGTAAGTTCGACGGGGCGCTGAGAACTTTCAAGAAAACCCGTCGTCTGTTGCAGGGCAAAACCGAACAGGAGCTCTTCAGCATCAGACAGGTCTTGATCGCAGCATCACTGTAACCTGGCTGGCGGCCTTCCCAAGTCATGGACGGGGCAAACGAAACTTTTAGAGCCCTACGTTTCTTCAGCGATGTGTTGTAGGAGGGATAGTCCGTCGTTCGGTAGTGCGTGTGTTTTGGCTTGCCATGACACGCAGTGAACAAACCGGATTTAGGTAGGGAATTTTTTTCCGTATTTATGTAACAGAGCTCTCTAGTTTTACTGGAGCAGTCTCTGTGAGTAACGCTAAGAGCCATATTAATTAATGGCGTCCCGTACGGGATTCGAACCCGTGTTGCCGCCGTGAAAGGGCGGTGTCCTAGGCCTCTAGACGAACGGGACAGCGTTTGGACAAGCGGGTATCTATTGCAGGTGGACGCCCCGGTCAAGCGCCTTTGTGAGAAAAAAATGATTTATTTGCAGATTGTTCGGAAGTGGGGCGGTCGGAGAGAAATATCTCATCGGTTTCCGCCCCTCTGAAGATTCAGGAAAGGGCTTCCTGCTCCTGGATGGTGACAGATACGGCAAAGACGGTGGCGGCAATGCGCACAGCTGTCTGCACCTGTTCTGAACTCAGGCCATGTTCACGTACGGTCCGTTCATGACTTGTTACGCACATCTCACAGCCATTGATGGCGGAAACCGCGAGGCTCCAGAGTTCGAAGTCTGCTTTTTCCACGCCGGGGTTGGCAATAACGCTCATGCGCAGGCGTGCGGGCAGTTTGGAGTAGGTTTCACCGGCCATATGGGTGAAGCGGTAATAGATATTGTTCATCGACATGATGGAAGCTGCAGACCGGGCTGCGGAGAGCGCTTCGGGTGAGAGTTGGGCTGAAAATTCAGCTTCAATCGCACGGATGACGGTGTTGTTGCGGGAGGCGATGGCGGTGGAGATGAATGTGCCAGCCAGTTGTTGGGGTGTCAGGGAAATATCACTCGCCAATGAACCCAGATTCAGACGCAGATCTTTTGCGTGATCGGGAATCATGGATTTGAGGGAATCGATGGACATGATTGTTCTCCGGAAAAGGTTCCGGCAGCACTTCATGCAGCTGACGGATGCCGGCTGAGGATATTGTGAGCATTTGGGCCCGACCACCGGGGAAGTGGTGGTCGGGAAACTTCAGATAAGGATTGGACCTTAGAGGAAGTTGTCGCCTTTTTTCCAGTTGCACGGGCAAAGCTCATCGCTCTGGAGACCGTCGAGAATGCGAAGGATTTCCTGCGGGTTGCGGCCGACGGAAAGGTCGTTGACCGAAACGTGGCGGATGATGCCTTCGTTGTCGACGATGAAAGTAGCGCGGAGGTCAACGCCAGCCGTCTTCGACAGGATGCCGAGTTCGGTGCTGAGTTCGCGCTTGATGTCGGCGAGCATCGGGATTTCGAGGGTTTTCAGTTCCTCGTGGTGCAGGCGCCAGTTCAGATGAACGAATTCGCTGTCGATGGAAGCGCCATAAACGACGGCATCGCGGTCAGCGAAATCCTTGGAGATCTTGCCGAAAGCGACGATCTCTGTCGGGCAGACGAACGTGAAATCTTTTGGCCAGAAGAAGACAATTTTCCATTTTCCGGCATCGGTCTGGTCCGTGATCTGAACGAATTTTCCGGTCAGGCCTTCTTCGCCACCGGGAACAGCGGTTAGATCAAAAGCAGGAAATTTATCGCCAACTGTCAGCATGGTTTGGTGTCCTTTGTTCTGACGTGTGGGATGGGCAGTGCAGATGCGGCTGCTCATCACTGGGTTCTGTATGACTCGAAGTGGACGATCAGGCTAATGAATAATTCGTTTCTAAATTATTGAATGAATCGATCATGGCGGGTGATTGTTGGGCTGCTTTTCTGGCATGCTGGGTGGCATGATCACATTGCCGTCTCCTCAACAGATTCGTTATCTGCTCGCCCTGGATGAACTGCGTCATTTCGGACGTGCGGCTCAGGCCTGCTCGGTGACGCAGTCGACGCTTTCCGCTGGAATACTTGCGCTTGAACGCCAGCTTGATGCGCGTCTTCTGGATCGTGATGCTGGCAGACGTGTGGTCTTCACGCCTCTGGGTGATGAGGTCGCGGGTAGAGGCCGTCTGGTTCTGGAAGCTCTGGAGGCTGTTCAGGATCTGGTCGAAGCCGCAAGAGAACCACTGACCGGACCTGTCAGGATGGGAGTGATTCCGACGATAGGTCCTTTTTTGCTCCATCGTTTGATCCCTTTGGTCAGAGAGCGTTTTCCCCAGATCAATCTTCAGGTGACAGAAGACATGACGGAGCGTCTGGCGGACAAATTGCAGTCGGGACGTCTGGATGTTCTTCTTCTGGCCATGCCTTGCGCCTGTGAAGGCATCGATACTGTGCCGTTATGGCGGGATCCTTTGCGGCTCGTGATCCCTATGGAGTCGCATCTTGGCAAGATGTCCAAAGTATCACTCGATAAATTGACAGATGAAGCGATGATTCTCCCAGGAGACGGGCATTGTCTGCGAGATCAGGTTCTGGACATCTGCCGGGAGGGGCTTGGCTGGACCGGAGGCCGGCTGACCCACACGGCGGCTTCCCTGCATTCGATGGTGCGTATGATCGGGCAGGGACTCGGGGTTGGCCTTGTGCCGCAAATGGGGATTGATGCTGGTTTGCTGGCAGGAGATTCTGTAACGCTTTGTCCTGTCACTGAGGAGCCGATGTGGAGAACGATTGGTCTGGGGTGGCGGCAACGCTCTCCAAGGCGGGACGATTTTCGTGCATTGGCGTCTGCTTTTCGAAGTCTATCTCCGCAAGGAATGCTGGTGAGTGAGGCGGAGACGCCTGCGGAACGTCGATTGTCGGAATGAAAAGAGGGTTTTTCAGCCGTTGATCTTGACTTTCATGGATTGAATTCGTAAGTCGCAGCACCTTTCCGGCCTGAACAGGTCGCCGACAGACCAGTGAGACAGATGTCATGAAGATCAGAAACAGCCTCAAGTCCGCCAAAGTGCGCGATAAGGATTGCCGCGTGGTCCGTCGTCGTGGCCGCGTTTACGTCATCAACAAGAAGAACCCCCGCATGAAAGCCCGTCAGGGCTGATATTTGCCTGGCGTTTCCGCCAAGCTGATATCCATGTTACGAAAAAGCCCGCACTTCTGCTTCATTGGAGCAGATATGCGGGCTTTTTCTTTATCGTTTTTCCATCGGATGCCTCGTGAAGTCTGGGTTTAATTACGGTGGAAAGTCAGGGTTTCCGGGGGATGGTGTGGTGATCTATCGGTCTGCTCTCTGTTTCCCTGTGATTTGTATTCTGTTGTCTGGCACGTTGATGCCCGTTTGTGCCTGGTCTTCTGATGGTTTGAGCGGCAAGATTCCGACAAGCCATGAGGCTGGAAAGGATTCGCTTGCTTCAGAGGCTGCCGCGGAAAAAGCCAAGATGGTGGCTCGCCTTGCTCAGGCGAAAAGTCATACAGAATCGCTCGAGATCTCCGCAGCGTTGGAAGCCTTACGCGAAGAGCATTTGACCCCTGTAACGACATTGCTGTTGAAGCGGGCTCACCGACATCTGGCGGCGGGTCAGGCGGCTGACGCGGTGACGGATCTGGGTGATGCTGTCACCGTGCAGGGTGACATTGCTTTTTTATGGCGGATTCTGGGGGAAGCTCGCCTTTCGGCAGGGCAGGGGCAGGAGGCCATTACGGATCTGGGTGCTGCATTGCGACTGGATGGAGATGACGCCCTGACCTGGGCGGCTCTGTCACGGGCAGAGGAAAGCGTAGGTGACGGAATGGCGGCATTTCGTGCCTGGGAGCAGGTTCTGAAACTAGATCCAAATGTAGAAGGTGGGCGGCATCGCTTACAGACATTGCATCTAAAAGCCTATGGGCAGCCAGCCTGATCGGATGTTGAGGGAGGAGTGATATTCCTCCCTGTTGAGCAAAATCAGTCGTTCTCGCCCGTTGTATTGCGTGAGGATTCAAACAGGAACCAGGTACGACGTTCCGTTTCTTCAATCCATTCTTCGAGAAGTGTCGTTGTTCCAATATCCGTGGCGGCACTGGTCAACGCATGCAGGGCGCGGAGTTCGCTGCATAACTGCTTATTGTCTTCGGCAAGTTCGGCGAGCATGTCCTGAGGTGTGACATAAGCTGCGTCATTGTCCTTGATACGCTGCAGCCGTGCGATTTCACCGATTGAGTGCAGCGTCAGGCCACCGATTTTGCGTGCGCGTTCAGCAACGGGATCGGTCATGGCGAAAATCTGATCGCTCTGCTCATCGAGCATCAGATGATAGTCACGGAAATGGCGTCCGCTGAGATGCCAGTGGAAATTTTTCGTTTTGAGATAGAGGGCGAAAATATCAGCGAGGAGTGCCCGGAGTGCTGCGGAGACATCCCGGACGCTGTCTGCTGGAATGTCGGATGGTGTGCCGAGATGATGATGGATCTGAGCGTCTTTTGCGTTGATCGGATTCGTCATGATCTGTCCCCCCTGTGAATGCTTCTTCATGGAAGTCTGCTTGAAATTCCGGAAGAAACTGCAAGATGGCATATTTTCTCGAAGTGATCCCAAGTCTGTATGGGAAAACTTCTACATTCGAGCATAGCACGCCCTAAAACAGAAGAGGCATGCCATCGCGAAGAATCTGTTCCGCATGTGGGGTAAGACTGCCGTCCTGCTTGTGAAGCGTGAGGCCGGACAGGAGGCGGCTGCCCGCCCGCCCGCCCAATCGTCCGCGCACGAGAAGAATTCTGGCTTCCTGTCCCTGCTTTGGCCAGAGAGGGAAGACATCCGTGCTTCCAAAACGATATTTGTCGAGAGCGCCCAGAGTTTCAGCCAGACGTGATGCAGGCAGCGCCAGTGTTAGGGTGCCGCGTTCGCGCAGGTGTAATCTCAGGGTTTTGATCCATGCGGCCATGGTCTGGTTGCCTGCACGACGTGCGATATCCCGACGAGGATGAGGAGAGGCGCTTCCGTCTGTTGGATACCATGGGGGATTGGCAAAAGCGTGGTGGACCCGCTCCGTTGAGGGTGGGGGAGGAAGGGTCAGTAGATTCGCGGTGATGACATGCAGTTTTTTCTGCTCTCCCGGGCGTGCGGCAATGTTGAGCCGTGCAAGGTTTGCGGTTGCCGCATCAAGTTCGATTCCGGTGATTTCAACATCCGGCATGCGCGCATTGAGGCACAGGAGGCCGGCTCCGGCCCCGCATCCGGCTTCCAGCACGCGTTCTCCGCGTCGGACAGGCAGCGAGGCAGCGAGCAATACGGGCTCAAAGCCGGTGCGGTTTCCCGTCCGGAATTGTGTGTAGGATATCTTTCCATCCAGCAGGGTTCCCGTGCTGGTCTCGTTATCTTCGATCGCTGTTGCGTCCGATGTTCTGAGTGAACAGACACCTGTCATGTCATGTACCGGATCGAGGGCGGGTTGACCGTTGGCAGGGGGCCGATCATATGAAGGTCTCACAGGCTGTTCCTGCCTCGGGAGAATGTCGTTTGGGTGTTGCGGTTGATCTGACGGGCCATGAGGCTGCTGCAAGGCGGCCAGCCGGAAACGCGGAAGCCGCCTTGAGTGCGCTTGCCGACTATCTGGCCGACGATATGCTTGCCTGCAATAACGAAATTATTGCCCGGATGCAGAGCGATGTTCCGCTCATTCCGCAGTTGGCCGCCCATCTGGTGGCCGCTGGTGGCAAGCGTTTGCGTCCGCTGCTTGTTTTTGCGTCGGCGCGTCTGGCTGGTTATGTGCCGGGGCCGGAGGCGATGCGTCATGTGCGTGTGGCTGCTTGCGTGGAATTTATTCACACTGCGACATTGCTTCATGATGATGTCGTAGACAACAGTCAGTTACGGCGTGGCCGTGAGAGCGCCAACGCGGTGTTCGGCAACAAGGCATCGGTTCTGGTCGGTGATTTCCTGTTTGCACGCAGTTTCCAGATTCTGACGGCTGATGGCTCGCTGCCGGTTATGGCTATTCTTTCCTCGACATCTGCCACTTTGGCAGAGGGCGAGGTTCTGCAGATGACGACCCAGAACGATCTTGGCACGACGGTTGAGCAATATCAGGAAGTCATTTACGGGAAGACAGCAGCATTGTTCGCGGCGGCTTGCGAATGTGGTGCCGTGATTGCTGAGGCATCGGAAGAAATTCGTGCTGCTCTACGTGCTTACGGCGCTGCGCTTGGGATGGCGTTCCAGATTGTTGATGACGCATTGGATTATGCTGCAGATCAGGCGGAGCTGGGCAAGACTGTTGGGGATGACTTCCGGGAAGGCAAGGTCACTCTTCCTGTGATTCTGGCTTATGCGGCAGGGACACCAGAAGAGCAGATATTCTGGAAGCGCACGATCGAGGACAACGAAACGCAGACTGAAGAGGATATGGCGCAGGCCTTGTCCCTGATTGCACGGACTGATGCGATTGCTGCGACTCTTCGGAAAGCGGAAGATTTCAGCCGTGAAGCCTGTGAAGCGCTGAAGGTGCTGCCGCATGGTGAGTTGCGATCGCTTCTGGAGGATGTGGCGATCTGCGCGGTGTATCGTCACCGTTGAGGCATTTTCTGCGGCTGAAACTCTGAATTTTCTGATTTCAGCCGCCAAAATGCCGGCTGTTCTTGTCTGAAGACTTGTTTTGTGAAGAAATCCCCCACAAACTCGGGGCTTCGAGACTGTTCGGAGTGAAGCTGTCAGAGGGCATTGCCTTCGGGCGGTCTGCAAGATTTCTGGCAGGCAGTTTGCGGTTCGAAAATATCGGGTGCATGCTCTGGCCTGTAAAACAAAAAACAAGGACGGATTCACCGATGGCCTATCAGTCAACCAATCCCTTCACAGGAGAGGTTTTTGCGACCTTTCCGACGACCACTGATGCGGAACTGGAACAGGCAATCGCTAAAGCCGATCAGGCTTTCAAATCATGGCGTAGCAGCAGTTTCGCAGAACGGCGTGCAGTTATGGAGAAGGCTGCTGCGATTCTTCGTGCGGAGACAGATGATTTCGCGAAGATCATGACGCTGGAAATGGGAAAGACACTGGCCGAAGCACGCGCCGAGGTTGAGCTTTCCGCCCAGATTCTTGATTATTATGCTCGTTACGCCGAAGAATTGTTGCAGCCGCAGAAACTGGATGTTGCTGATCCGAAGACGGGTCGTGCTGTTGTCTATAACGAGCCGCTGGGCGTCCTTCTGGCGATCGAGCCGTGGAATTTCCCGCTTTATCAGGTCATTCGTATCCTTGCGCCGCAGATCTCTGCCGGAAATACGATCCTGCTGAAACATGCTTCGATCTTGCCGCAGAGCGCGGCCAAGGCAGAAGATCTCATGCGTCGTGCTGGTTTGCCTGAAGGTGCTTTCACCAATCTGTATCCTTCCCATGCGCAGGTTGAGACCATCATCAACGATCCTCGCGTTCATGGCGTTGCCTTGACGGGTTCCGAAGGTGCGGGCGCGAAGATTGCTTCTCAGGCAGGTAAGGCGCTGAAGAAGACCATTATGGAACTTGGTGGCGCGGATGCGTTCATTGTTCTGGATGATGCGGATCTGGAAAAGACCGTGAAATGGGCTGTTTTCGGTCGTCACTGGAACGCAGGACAGGTTTGTGTTTCGGCCAAGCGTATGATCGTTGTGGATTCGGTTTATGACCGCTTCCTTGAGAAATATATGGCTGGCATTGCCGAACTGCGTGCGGGTGATCCGATGGATGCAGCGACAACGCTTGCGCCGCTGTCTTCACAATCCGCTGCTGATGATCTGAAGCGCCAGTTGGATGAGGCGATTTCTCACGGAGCGAAGGCAAAGGAAGCAGGTGTGCAGCTTCCCAATCATGGAGCCTTTTTCCAGCCGACGGTTCTGACGGATATTGGTGAAGATAATCCGGCACGTTATTTCGAGTTCTTTGGTCCGGTTTCGATGATTTTCCGCGCCAAGGATGAGGCTGATGCGATTCGTATCGCCAATGATTCTCCCTATGGTCTGGGTGGCTCGGTCTTTACCTCTGACGAGCAGCGTGGCGTTGAAGTCGCCCGTCAGGTCGAAACGGGCATGATGTTCGTGAACCATCCGACGATGGTGAAGGCTGATCTGCCGTTCGGTGGGATCCGTCGTTCAGGTCATGGTCGGGAACTGATCGATCTGGGCATTAAGGAATTCGTCAATCACAAGCTGATTGACGTTGTCGATATCGACGCGCCTTTCTGATCCTGGTTTCGTTGTCGGTGGACTTGTCCGCCGACTTGCGGGACAGTTACAGCACCGGCAGGCGGCACGCCCTTGCCGGTGTTTTTTGTTTCTGGTCAGGCGCGGGGTGCGCGTGATCGTTTTAAACGGACAGGATGGTAATCCATGCGGCCAGCTATTGTTCTTATTGTCTCTGCTCTGGTGCTGGGAGGATGTGCTGGGAATGGGGGACACAAGCATATGACGCAGCATGAGACATGGGAATCGCTGGGCTATAAGGATGGTTTGAAGACGGTTCAGCAGATACGCTGAGGCACGTTCACAGCACGCAGACAGGATCGGTATTCGTTTCTTCGTGAAACTTGTTGTGCGTGTGTAGAGATGATCTGCGGAAGATGACGCATCTTTTGTTGCGGGCCATTTTTTTACCTTGTGGCCTTCTGATGCAGGGTCATCTTCCTGTGCATTGATATCGTTGCGGTAGACAATGTGCATGTGATGACATGATCTGTCGCCGCGCTGATTATGGTGTCAGTGCGTTCTGCTTGTCTTGTAGGGTGAGTGGGCTGGTCAGGCTGATGGATAATATCAGCGTGTCTGATGCTTATTTGAATTCCTGTGTCTCTGCACTGCAGAAGCGGTAGTCCGATGCATTATATTTGTATCGTGGAAGCTGAGCGTCTTTTGCGTTTTATGAGATTTGTTTCTCATAATTTCTGTAAAAAATACAATCGTGTTCGCATGTTG
>JAAYUA010000178.1 GCA_012517935.1 Acetobacter sp.
CAACGGCTTTGCCTGTTGGAAGCCAGAGTGAATAGGCTTCCACTATATGATCTCCTGAATTCAGATCCATGGCGGCTTCATGTGCTGCGATAATCGCCTGTTCTGCAATTTTTATATTATCTGATGCTGTTTTTACGTCCTGTTGCGCCTTGATCATGAGCTGACGGGCATCGTCCACCTCCTGACGCCGTAAACGGAGAAGAGCATCAAGGGGTGATCCAGCCATAAGGAATATCTCCGGTTTGAAATGTTGAACTGTTGGGTTCTCATTGAAGGAGACTGATTTCTTATGTCAGAATTGCTTTCAATGCTGTGAATCCTTCTTCGATATCAGCCTGTTCATGTCTGTCCTGTTGAAGGAATGTTTCCAGCAGCGGATGCAGGCGGATGGCCTCATCAACCCGAGGATCGCTTCCCTGACGATAGGCCCCCAACCGGATCATGTCTTCCATTTCGGAGTAGGTTGCCATTATGGAGCGCGCCCGTTTCGTCAGGGCATTTTCTTCCGGAGAATTGCAACCGGGCACGGATCTGGAAAGGGAGCGCAGGATATTGATTGCTGGATAGCGGCCGTTTTCTCCGATACGTCGGTCCAGAATGATGTGACCGTCCAGAATGCCACGCACGGAATCGGCGACGGGTTCATTCATGTCGTCTCCTTCGACAAGAACGGTAAACAGGGCGGTGATCTGTCCGGATGATCCATCGGGAAGGATGGGTCCCGGTCCGGCCCGTTCCAGCAAACGTGGGAGTTCGGCGAAAACGGACGGTGGGTATCCTCGTGTCGCTGGAGGCTCACCCGTAGAAAGACCGACTTCTCTCAATGCCTGACAATAACGTGTCACACTGTCCATCAGGAGCAGGACGGATTTTCCCTGATCCCGGAAATGTTCTGCAACCGTCATGGCAGCCAGCGCAGCTTCACGTCGCATCAGGGGAGGGGCATCCGATGTGGCTGTTACAACCACGGAGCGAGCGAGCCCTTTTTCTCCGAGATCATCTTCGATGAATTCGCGCACTTCCCGTCCACGTTCACCGACCAGCGCGATGACGGCGACATCACAGGCTGTGTTGCGGGCGAGCATGGCCAGAAGAGTTGATTTTCCGACACCTGATCCAGCGAATAGCCCCAGTCTTTGTCCTTCCCGACAGGTTGCAAAGGCATTCAGGGCGCGAACACCAAGATCAATGCGTGGACCAAGACGGGCGCGGCCCGTGGCTTCGGGCGGGGCGCAGCGGACGGGGCGGGGAATTCGTCCTTGGGGCAGAAATCCTTTTCCATCAGCGGCTTCGCCGAGAGGTGTGACGATTCGCCCCAGCCAGCGATCATCGACATAGAGCATGCCTCCCCGGGGTTTGAAATCAGGTGTGACATAGAGGGAGGTTGATGTTCCGGGTCCGATTCCATCAAGACTTTCAAAGGCCATTGCGCGTGCAAGCTTATGATCGAAACCGATGATTTCTGCCTGAACGGGGGAGACGCCTTGATTTCCGATCTGAAGTCGATCTCCAACAGCGCTCATATTGTGGATACCGGCCACTGAGATTGACAGTCCGGAGATGGCATCAACTTTTCCTGTGAGCTTCCACAGAGTCATGCCTCTGAACAGAAGGGAGGCTTGGTCAGACAGGCTTGAAGGCATAAAAAGTCTCACTTGGCGGGATTTAAATCCGGATCATCTCAAAAAAAAGAAAAATATACTTCTTATGCGTGCATCATAAATCTTTAAACACGCTAAAGAAGATATTTCCATAGACCATTACAACCTTAGGTAGTAACAAAGTGTCAACGAAACACCAGAGGTTACTAAAAGATGCGTGTTCTGCTCGTTGAAGACGGTTCCGGTGCAAATGGCGGTATTACCCAGGCCATGAAGACTGCAGGTTTTACAGTGGATCACGTGACCTGTGGGGAGGATGCAATCGGAATGCTCCGTGGCTATGACTATGATCTTGCCATTCTGGAACTGATGCTGCCCGATATGGAAGGTTATGAGGTCGTAAGGCGTATCCGCAATGCCCGTATCGACACTCCGGTTATCATATTATCGAGCCTGACGCGTCCTCAGGCCAAGGTGAAGGCGTTCTCCGTGGGAGCGGATGATTATCTGACACGCCCGGTCGATCAGGAAGAGCTGGTTGCGAGGATGCTGGCAATTCTGAGACGTTCCAAGGGATTCAGCGAACCGGCCTTGCGGGTTGGCATGTTGACGCTGACGCTCGACAGCCGGGAGGTCATGGTCGGTGATGTGCAGGTCCATCTGACCGGCAAGGAATATGCAATTCTGGAACTTCTGGTTCTGCGCAAGGGAATGGTCCTGACCAAGGATGCGTTTCTGAACCATCTTTATGGTGGAATGGATGAACCTGAAATGAAGATTATTGATGTTTTTATCTGCAAATTGCGGAAAAAACTTCAGGCGGCGGGTGGCGGAAGCCTGATTTCAACCGTGTGGGGCCGAGGCTACACTTTGCGTGATCCAAACATGCGGGCATCTGAACCGATGGAGGCGGCAGAGAAACACGCAAAAGCCGTTCTTGCCGCCTGATTTTCTCTTTAATAGACGTTCGTGCCCGGGATGACATCATAATCCGGGCTACCGGGGGCAGCCCCGGGAGGGATGAGTGCTTCTGGTGTAAGAGAGATCAGATTGCCTGTGGTCAGGCCGATCTGTCGTGCGATGATCGCAGTTCCAGCCGATCCGCTGTGGCCCGGTCCGAAAGCGCGAATGATTTTTCCCGGGGTGAGGATGTCTTGAAGTTTGCTGACTTCATTTGGGGCGATCCTGATAATCGCATGATTTTTCAAAATCACGCCGGTGATGGCACCGTGTAGATTATATAACGGATAAAGAACTTCACCTTCAACCGGGATGTCCGGCCCTGGCGTAATATCCGGCTGGTTCAGCGGGAGGCGTAGGCCATCGTCTTCCACCGTTCGTCCTGTGGGGCCAGTCAGAGTAAAGGCGCGTATCATGGGCAACTGACGGGCCTGTAACCCGCGTCCACTGATCGTGCTGCCTGCGCGCGTCAGGCTTGTGATGGATGAGGCGATATCTGGCGAACACAGGATTTGCGTTCCGTTGGTCAGAAGAATGCCGGATACGCCACCGAATGGGTCAGGTATATATTGGGCAACGGTGCCGCTGAATTCAGGCAGAACACTGAAGTCATAAACAGCAGGTGATGGAACGACTGCCTGCTGCTGGTGCGCATCAGCCCGTTTGTGCACGGCTGCGGACGCATCCGCGACTGTGAGAAGAGACATTATGGCGAAAATGCTGCCTGAGAGGACATTATTTCGCTGGGATCTGCCTGGAACGGCTGAAGACCGGAACAACACGGAGCGCATACCACCCTGACCAGAGGAGCAGCCCGCAGGAATGCGGGACTGCTTTTATCAGAGCGGAATTGTGCATGCGCCCGGCCAACTGACAAGCCTGAGATCAGGCGGATCAGTGACGGAAGTGACGCATACCGGTGAAGACCATGGCGATGCCGGCGGCATCGGCTGCCGCGATGACTTCATCATCACGAATGGAGCCGCCCGGCTGGATGACGGCCGTGGCGCCTGCCGCGATGATGGTTTCCAGACCGTCGGCAAACGGGAAGAAGGCATCGGAAGCAGCGACGCTGCCGACTGTCAGCGGCTGATCCATGCCCGCCGCCTTTGCTGCTTCGCCGCTTTTGCTGGCGGCGATGCGTGCGGAGTCGACGCGGCTCATCTGACCGGCGCCGATGCCAACAGTTGCATTGCCGCGTGCATAGACGATGGCATTCGATTTCACATGCTTCGCCACGCGGAAGGCAAAGGCCATATCGGCCAGTTCTTCTGCTGTCGGGGCGCGTTTGGTGACGACGCGGAGTTCTTCCGTTGCAACTCTGCCATTGTCGCGTGTCTGTGCAAGGAAACCGCCTGCGACAGAGCGGATGATGATCCCTGCAGCGGCTGAATCAGGAAGGCCGCCGGTCAGCAGAAGGCGGAGGTTCTTTTTTCTGGCTAGAACCGCTTTGGCTTCTTCCGTTGCATCTGGCGCGACGATGACTTCCGTGAAGATGGAAGAGATGCGGGTGGCTGTTTCTTCGTCCAGCGTGCGGTTCAGCGCGACAATTCCGCCAAATGCAGAAACGGGATCGCAGCGCAGGGCCAGATCCCATGCGGCAGTCAGCGTATCTGCTGTTGCGATGCCGCAGGGATTCGCATGTTTGACGATAACCACGGCAGGGTCGTCGAATTCAGCAACGGCTTCGAACGCAGCATCTGTATCGTTCAGATTGTTATAGGACAGAGCCTTGCCCTGAATCTGGGAGGCTGTGGCCACTCCCGGACGGTTGGTGCCATCGGTATAGAAGGCGGCCTGCTGGTGCGGGTTCTCGCCATAGCGCAGAACTTCATGGCGCTGTCCTGCGACTGTCAGGCGTTCAGGGAAGGTTTCCCCACGTTGTCCTGCGAACCATGACGATATGGCAGAGTCATAGGCTGCGGTGCGGGCATAAGCCGCGCCAGCCAGTGCACGCCGTGTCTCCAGTGTCGTTCCGCCTTCATTCAGCGTTGCGATGATGTCGGCATATTGGGCGGGGTCAGTCAGGATCACGACGTGATCGTGGTTTTTGGCGGCAGCCCGGATCATGGCAGGGCCACCGATATCGATATTTTCGATACAGTCCTCTGCGCCAGCACCGGAAGCAACCGTGGCTTCGAATGGATAGAGATTGACTGCGATCAGGTCGATCGGCGCGATGCCATGTTCCTGCATCTGAGCAACATGTTCCGGCAGGTCCCGACGGCCGAGGATGCCTCCGTGAATCTGGGGGACAAGGGTCTTGACCCGGCCATCCAGAATTTCAGGGAAGCCTGTATGGTCAGAGACTTCCTTGACCGGAATCCCGGCTTCGCGCAGGGCGCGTGCGGACCCCCCGGTGGAAAGGATTTCCGCGCCATGGGCCACAAGGGCACGAGCGAGATCGAGGAGGCCGCTTTTGTCCGAGACCGAGAGAAGGGCTCGACTGACCGGCTGACGGGAACTGAGGGACATATGATCGCGTCTTTCGGAGGTGCTGCTTGGGAAAGCGGGTGCAATACGCCTGAAAAGCGGGTGAGGGCAACTGAAAAGCGGCAGAAAGTCTGGCATTCCTGCTATCAGCTGTTTTCTCGATCCCGCGTATATATGTATCGACACCGATATAATCTGATTATACAGCGAGTCTTGTCCGGAGCAGATTGCGGAGGATGCGGGCGTATCGGGTCGTGGGTGGTGTGGTCGCGAAAACGTTCAATATTTTGCTGGGAGCGGAGATGTTTCTGATGCGGTGTTGAAGAGCTGAATGTCCGATGTGACGGGATCAGGTGTTTCTCCGCAGTGCAATGTAGCAAAGACAATCATGGGGAGATCGTCTGGCTTCATTAGACAAGCTGTTCCTGCTCCGTTTTTTCTGAATGATCGCTGTTTAGTTTGATGTGTAATTTGATCGGGAGTCGTCATGAAGCGTGTTTGTCTGTCTGTTGCCCATATGTTGACCCTGATCGCTGTAGGAGCGGCTGCACCTGTGCCTGTATCCAATGCTGATGCTGTTTTTCATATCACTCCGGTACGTCCTGTTCAGGACCTGTTGCCGGAGGCGCTGGCGGCGAAGCCTCCCAAAGAAACAGGGAAATTTCGCGATTTTGATCTTGTTGAACTGGCCGCGATGGATCCCGGAATCAAGCTTGATATCCGCTATGCCTCCCATCGGAATTTCCTGGGCACTCCACTCTATTCGCAGGCGCGTGCCTTTTTGCAGCGTCCGGCGGCGGAAGCTCTGGAGCGTGTGCAGCAGGCTCTCAAGCCGCTGGGATATGGTTTGCTGATTTATGACGGATATCGACCCTGGTACGTCACGAAACTGTTCTGGGATGCAACCCCTCCGGAGCAGCATGTCTTTGTTGCTCCGCCGGACAAAGGCTCGCGGCATAACCGTGGTTGTGCGGTTGATCTTGGTCTCTATGACCTTGCAACAGGGAAACCTGTTGCAATGCCTTCAGGTTATGACGAAATGACCGAACGTGCCTATGCCGATTATCCGGGCGGGACAGAGGATGAGCGCAAGGCGCGCGGCATTCTGCGTCAGGCCATGGAGAAAGAAGGATTCACGGTTTACAAAGAGGAATGGTGGCACTTCGATTATCGTGATTGGCCGCATTATCCGATTGGAGATGTTCGGTTCGAAGATCTTGGAACCGGCCTGCCCGCGAAAGCGGGCTGACACTTCGTTTCTGTTGATCTGGTGCGTTCAGCCGAACGCACCGACATGATGGGTGATAGCGACGCTTATTTCGCGAATGATTGCAAAAATTGCATTCATGGGCTCAAAGATTTCTTCATGTTCCGTGCTGTAGGCATTCTCGGACTGTGGTCCGGGTGGCTCATGGAAATCCAGATCCGGTGCTGTGGCTCCTTTCGGGAAAATGGCATCCATTTCGTGGAGCACATTCTGTATTTCCAGACATAGAACCTGCTTCATCATGACATCACGCGTAAAATTCGATCGCGGCATGAAGAATGGAACTTTTGTTGCAAGAAGCCATAGTTTCTGGATCAATGCGATGCGCAATGCATGAAGAAGACGTTCTGACTCACACATGTGGGGAGCATCAGGCCATGCGGCGCGAAGCGCCAGATGGTCCGCCTGTATCCGGCGGAACATCGATTGTGTATCCGCCCAGAAATCAAGTGTTTCGAGGTCATGCATGATCGCGAGAAGACCGTCTCTCTGAGCGGGGTCTGTTTCGGCTGTTGCTCGGTCAAGCCAGTATCCGGGGTCAAGCAACCAGATCACACTGCGGAGAACCTGATCATCCGAATGTTTCAGGGCGTGTGCGGCGAAGTCGAGCGCCAGTCGGAAACGTGGGCTGTCCAGAAGGAAAGTTTCAAATGTTTCAGGGTGGCGTCGTGCTGCTGATCCCAGCCCCTGCACAGTGTTGGCGCACCAGCCAAGCTGCTGGAGAATGGCATTGTTCGGAATGGCGCGAAGCTGGCTCGGGTGCGTGATGCGGGGTGTCGCACCAGCGCCTTCGCTCTGCCGTGCTGCCGGTCTTGAGCCGGTCTTGTCGATCAGTGACGGCCCAAACGCGCCCAGCAGGTCTGCATATCCACGGTCGGCAACCAGTTCAGACATGGAGTCTGCGATGGTCATGAAGAAATCGGAAGAGAAATCCGGCTGATCATAGACCGGATCATTTGTTTTTTTGAGTGGATCGAAGACGTGTCCGGCAATGGTTGCGATTGTTGCCCCTGCAAGTTCCGGTGTTCCGAACAGGAGATAACCGTCCGCACCCTGAAAGGCGCTTTCTTCGCGATAGCGCAGGCCGGCTTCTGTAAAGCGGCTTCGGGAATGGGGAGGTGAGAGATAATCCAGTCTTGCGCTCAGACTGTCGGGATGTGCTCCACGTCCGATACTTTCGCCATGTGTATCGAATAGGATGACCTCGACCTCTGTCAGTTCCCATTTGATCAGCAGGTCAGCGATCCTGAACCGCAGACGTTCAACCAGATAGGTGGCGGCCAGCTGTCCGACATAGCGGCCTGAATCGGAATAGCCGAACTGGAGGCACAGCCTTCCCGTTCGCCGCAGATAGTTACGCCAGTGAGGAGAACGCAAGGCTTCTTCAATGATCTGCGCCCCGCCCATAAGGGCTTCTCGTGTTTCGAAAAGCGGGGAAATCTGCACCTTGTCGGCAATTCCGAAATGCTCGGCCAGCCACAGGGCAGCAAGCAGAGTATAGCCACTTTCGGTTTCTGCGATCAGGAAACGGACGGGCGTTTCGGTATCGATGTGTTTCACTATCTGGGCGATCGTCATCATCAGACGTGCGGCGGAGGCCTGCTCTGTCAGCAACGCACCGAAATCGACCGGAACTGCGGTGACATTGTCCAGAGCTTCGTTGATGCGTGCCAGCAGGGCGCGACGATGTGCGGGATCTGCCGGGTCGTCCGTCAATCGCAGACGTTGACGCAACACGTTGTGAATCTGGGTGGAGTTCAGGCGTGTGTGGCTGTGAGCGGCAGAAAGACCGTGTGACAGGAAGCCTGCGCGTGCAACGCTCAGTGCCAGCTTTGACGCATCATCAGCGCGGGCGATGGCGTCTGCCAAAGCGGGCGCCAGCTGTGTTGCATGGGTCAGGGCATCGTCGCGGCCAGTGATGAGAGCATCGGCAAAGGCGGCGGTTGCTTCCGGTTCGGCCACAGGACCGTTTGGGCAGGTCGCGATCTGTGTTGCGACGGTCTGGATCGCCAGAGTCAGGCGCTCTGTCAATGCGGGCTCGTCAGCGCCGCTGGCATTGATCTGGGCCTGGAGACGCTCCAGTTGCATCAGCTTCATGCGTAGACGCAGACGCAGGCTGTGCCACCAGCCGATATCCGTGCGTCCGTCCGTGTCGTAACCAACCCAGCTTGCCAGAATGATGGGGCGTGGAATGAAATTTTCCCACGTTTCGGGCCATGTTCTGCGGGCACGTTGCAGAAGTGTCGTGTTCAGTTGGTCCAGAGCATCGCGACCGCGAAGAATGCCGGTGAGGGCAAGGGAAAACTCTTCTTCCAGAGTTGGTTTGTCTGTTCGGCGATGGCTTTCCAGTGCGGGAATCTCTTCTCTGCCATCCGGGCTGGAAGCTCCTGCCGCCAGTGCATCATAGACCTTGTTGCTCAGGGCGAATGTGGGATGTGCGGTGAACACAGCAGCATATCGGGCATGTTCTGTCCGGGCGCGGAATGCATCCTGCTCAGCGGCGTTGTCGCTGATGCTGTCCGGGATCAGGTAATGGGCGATTGCGTCGAAGCGGTGTTGTGTTCTGGAAGGGTCTGTTCCTCCGACATACGAACGGAGTCTGCGTGCTCGGTGCAGGAACGCTTCATCACGAAGGCGTCGGACAAGAGCTTTGACGCCTGAGGTCGTCATGCGACCGCTGTCGAGCAATGCGAGAATTCTGTGAACGGACTCGAGCACCCTGTCCCCCCGTTCTGCCGTGTCCGATTTTCTGATCGCCAGATCATGAGAGAGTGTTCCAGCCAGAATGTGGCGTGCGATGTCTGACAGTTCCGCGGCGGCAGCATAATCTTCCGTCATATTGCTCTGTGCCGAAGGGTGAGGGCGGGCAGGAAATGACGAGGCGGAGTGAGGAGTATCAGACATGATGACCTTGCTGGTTCTTGTTCTCGGATGACAGGCTACTCATGACATTGTTGGCTTAGCAACTTTCCGTATGCGTTTTGATCATAATCAGTGTGTGAAATCGCGGGTCTGATTGTGGTTCTGACGGATGGATGCATCGTTGTGGGACGATGGAACAGGATGCTATTTCAAGTCTGATGATGCTCAATCCTGATCCAGATCTTGAAGCCCGACGGGCTTTGGTTCGTCACAAACGTCTTGCCACGGGACTGCTGGGCGGGATGATGGGGCTGACCATTGTGACCTGTCTTCCCGTGCTGCGTCCCTTTCTTCCTGCCGGGAATCTGTTCGCGGATGCGCTGCGTTCCGGAGCAAAGGCTGGCGTGGTTGGAGGGCTCGCGGACTGGTTCGCCGTCACGGCCCTTTTTCGTCGTCCGTTGGGATTGCCGATTCCACATACGGCGATCATTCCGGCCCAGAAAGAACGTCTGGGGCGGGCTCTGGCGCGTTTCGTCACCGGGCAGGTCTTGACCGAAGATGAGATTGATCAGGCTCTGAAGGGTGTGAACCTGCCGGTCCTGCTGGCTTCTCTCCTTGACGATCCTGCGACCGTCGACGCGATAACCCGCGCGGTGTTGAGCACAGTGCCGGGTGGATTGGAGCGGCTGGAAGATGGCCGCGCGGGGGCAGCACTTTCTCGTGCCATTCCGGTGATTCTGGCTGGCAATGACATGACGCCGCTATTGTGTCGCGGGCTGCGTGCGTTGGTGGAAGGGAATTGCCATCAGGATGTGCTGTCGTTTCTGCTGATCAAGATCAAGGCCGTGATGAAGACGCGGGAACCTGCATTGCGGCAGATGATCGAAGAGCGTGTGCGGGAGCAGGGAGGGCGGCTGCTTGGCTGGGCAATCGGCAGTTCGATTGCGACAAAGGTGCTGGTGGCCGCGAGCGAGGAAGTCGAGCGCATTGATCCGCTGGATTCCGATATCCGTGAGGGATTTACGCGTTGGGTGCGGGCCGAGATCGAGCGGATGGAGACGGATGCCGAGCGAGGGAGTGAGATTTCTGCGGCCCTGCGGCAGGTTGTCGGGCATGAGACTGTTCTCGTCTGGGGAAATGATATCTGGAAACGCATGCGAGATATGATCGCTGCGGATGCGGCAAAGCCGGATGGTTGGTCAGCGGGGATGATTCGGGATTGCATCAGCGGTCTGGCGACACGTCTGCGGGAGGATCCCGCGACGGGGCAGCGGCTGACCGAGATGGCGCATCGTCTTGTGAAACGCGCCCTGCCTTACATGAAGGAAAATCTGGGCGATTTTATCGCCCGGGTTGTGGGCGGATGGGATGCCGATGCGATTTCCGACAAGCTGGAACTCCGGGTTGGGCGGGATCTGCAATATGTCAGGATCAACGGGACTCTTGTCGGCTTTCTGGCGGGTGCTGGGCTGTCTTTGCTGCTGAGCCTGTGTTTTGGTATAGTGGGGTAAAGAGAGGCAATTCGCCGCGTATAGGGCTGTCAGGATGTCAGATCCTTTCAGGACGACGGATATGTTATCGCTTTGTCTCTTGACCTTCTGCCCTGTCTGGCACATCTCTCCCCAAAGAGGACTATACAAGTCCTCAATAGATGGGACGGGGTAACGCTTCAGATGCTCAGGCTTTCCAAGCTCGCTGATTATGCTGTTGTGACAATGGTGGAGCTTGGCCGTCATCGTGAGCTGATGAATGCTCCTGCGCTTGCTCAGGCAACCGGCTTGCCGGAGCCTACGGTCGCCAAGCTTCTTAAGATCCTGCTGGCGGATGGTCTGCTGATGTCACGGCGTGGCGCCCGTGGCGGATATGAGCTTGCCTTGCCCCTGGAAAAGATTTCGGTTGCCCGGGTGATTACAGCTGTTGATGGGCCTGTGGCCGTGACGGCCTGTGTCAGTGGCGGAGATTGCTCCACGGCCGTGGACTGTGCTCTGCGGGGAAGCTGGAACCCGGTCAATGCCGCCATTCGCCAGACGCTGGAGAATATCAGCCTCGCTGAAATGGCGCATCACAATGAAAGATTCTGCTCCGACTTGCCGGACGGCGCAGGATGTCACGCAGGGGCTGGGTTAGCTGATTACCCGGCTTCGGGAGGTTAGGACCATGCCTGCAGTCACCGAGACACGTGAGCAAATCGAAAAACTTGGCCAGTCCACCTACAGGTGGGGTTTTGAGACCGATATCGAGATGGATATCGCACCGAAAGGCCTTGATGAAGATACGATCCGTCTGATTTCTGCGCGCAAGGAAGAGCCGGAATGGCTTCTGGAATGGCGTCTTGCTGCGTTTCGGCAGTGGCAGAAAATGGAAGAGCCGGAATGGGCAAAAGTCGCCTATCCGAAGATCGACTATCAGGATCTGCATTATTACGCTGCACCGAAGAAGAAGCCCGGTCCTAAGTCTCTGGATGAAGTTGATCCTGAACTTCTGCGCACTTATGAAAAACTTGGCATTCCCCTGCATGAACAGGCGATGCTGGCAGGTGTAGAGCCGGAAGAAGGCGCGGAACCACGTTTGCCGATAGCGGTTGATGCCGTGTTCGACAGTGTTTCGGTGGCGACGACTTTCCGCAAGACATTGCAGGAAGCCGGTGTCATTTTCTGTCCGATTTCGGAAGCCGTGCGTGATTATCCGGAGCTGGTCCGCAAATATCTGGGAAGTGTCGTTCCTGCGGGAGATAATTTCTTCTCGGCTTTGAACTCCGCCGTATTTACCGATGGATCATTTGTCTATGTTCCCGCGGGTGTGCGTTGTCCGATGGAGCTTTCGACCTATTTCCGCATCAATGCCCGCAATACGGGACAGTTCGAGCGCACATTGATCATTGTCGAAGATCGGGGTTCCGTCTCCTATCTTGAAGGCTGCACCGCGCCGATGCGTGATGAGAACCAGCTTCATGCGGCGGTTGTCGAACTGGTTGCGATGGAAGATGCGTCGATCAAATATTCGACCGTTCAGAACTGGTATCCCGGTGATGAGAACGGACGTGGCGGCATTTATAACTTTGTGACCAAGCGTGGCGCCTGTCGTGGCGCGCGTGCAAGAATTTCATGGACACAGGTTGAAACGGGTTCTGCCGTGACCTGGAAATATCCATCCTGCATTCTGCAGGGAGAGGGATCGGTCGGCGAATTCTATTCGGTGGCCGTGACCAATAATTTCCAGCAGGCGGACACGGGCACCAAGATGATCCATATCGGGCGCAACACGCGCTCAACGATCATCGCGAAAACCATCAGTGCCGGTCGTTCCGACAGCACCTATCGTGGTCTGGTGCGCATGATGCCAAAGGCGTCCGGCGCGCGTAATTTCACGCAGTGCGACAGTCTGCTGATTGGTGATCAGTGTGGTGCGCATACCGTGCCTTACATCGAAAATCGTAACATGAGCGCCCGTATCGAGCATGAAGCGACGACGTCACGGATTTCCGAAGATCAGATGTTTTATTGTCGGAGCCGTGGACTTTCGGAAGAAGATGCCGTTGGTCTGATCGTAAATGGTTTTTGCAAGGATGTTCTGAAAGAGCTGCCGATGGAGTTCGCTGTTGAAGCGCAGAAACTTCTGGCGATCAGTCTCGAAGGCAGTGTGGGTTAAGGAACAGGCATTATGAGTAACTTTCTGAAAATTTCTGGCCTGCACGCGAAGATCGAGGCGGACGGCGGGGATAAGGAAATCCTGCGCGGTGTGGATCTGGAGATCCCGGCAGGCGAACTGCATGTCATCATGGGCCCTAATGGGTGTGGCAAGTCGACTCTGGCCTACACTCTGGCTGGACGTGAAGATTATGAAGTCACGGCCGGAAGCGTGAGTTTCAAGGGGCAGGATCTTCTGGCGATGGAGCCAGACGAACGTGCTGCTGCCGGTGTGTTTCTGGCGTTCCAGTCGCCTGTGGAACTGCCGGGCGTGAATAATGCGAACTTCCTGCGGACAGCGGTGAATTCTGTGCGCCGCGCACGCGGTGAGGCGGAAATGGATGCTGTCCAGTTCCTGAAAACGGTTCGCGCTGCGACCAAATCTCTCTCCATGCAGGACGAGATGCTCAAGCGGAACGTGAATGTCGGCTTCTCGGGAGGTGAGAAGAAGCGCAATGAAGTGCTCCAGATGACACTTCTGCAGCCTTCTCTGGCCATTCTGGACGAAACTGACAGCGGCCTTGATGTCGATGCTCTTCGGATTGTCGCTGATGGTGTCAATAAATTGCGTGCGCCGGATTTTTCTGCGCTGGTCATTACGCATCATCAGCGTCTGCTCGACTATCTGTCGCCAGATCGCATTCATGTCATGGCAAAAGGTCGGATCATCCGTTCCGGCGGTCCGGAGCTGGCCCGTCAGATTGATCAGGATGGTTATGCGACATTTCTGGCAGATGCAGCATGAATTCGGTGGACATATCGGTAAGTGATGTAGGGCCATTTGCCCAGCGTCTGGCCGCAGCGGGAGGTGTGCGCAGCCTTGCTGCGAATGCCTTCGCGGAAGTGGGTTTGCCCGGGACGAAAGATGAGGCGTTCCATTATACTTCGCTACGTTCCCTGAACCGTTTGAAGTTTATTGCTGACAGTGTTGTGCCTTCGGATGCAGAGCTTGAGTCATTGATAGACAATGCTCTGCCATCAGATGGTTCTCTGGCTTCAGCGACGAGAATTGTTTTTGTAAACGGTATTTTCTCTGAAAAATTTTCAACGGTTTCCGGTCTGTCTGCCGTATCGTTTACGCATGGAACACAGGAAGAGCAGCATTCTGTTGCGGATAATGATCTTCCACTTGTTCTGTTGAACAGGGCTCTGGGGTGTTCCACCGCCGAACTGGAAGTTCCGGAAGGAACGGATGCTGGAACGATCGTTATCTTGTCGCTGAATTTTGGAAATGCTACGGAAGGCGATGAAGCACCATCCTTCCATCCGCATTTGCATGTGCGTGTGGGTAAGGGCGCTTCCGTCACATTGGCCGAAATGATTATCGGGAAGGGGGTTTATCTGAATAATCCCGTTTCTGTCATCAATGTTGCCAAAGAAGCTTCCGTTACACACACAAAGTTGCAACGTGAAAGCGCGGATGCGTTTCATCTGGCGACAGTCAGCCCGGTGATCGCGGAGCGAGGCACATATAACAGCTTCACCCTTGGTTTCGGGGCACAACTGTCTCGGCATGAAGTCCATGCTTATCTGGAAGGTGCGGGCTCTGCCGTTCATATCAACGGAGCACAACTTCTGGTCGACCGGCAGGTTGGTGACATCACCAGTGTGATCACACATGCTGCGCCAAACTGCATTTCGCGTCAGACAGTGCGTAATGTTCTGGCAGATCGCGCGCGGGGTGTGTTTCAGGGCAAGGTATTTGTCGAGCGTATCGCCCAGAAGACCGATGGCTATCAGATGAATCAGGCATTGTTGCTGTCGGAAACGGCAGAGATGAATGCAAAGCCTGAACTTGAAATTTATGCTGATGACGTCAAATGCAGTCATGGTGCCACTGTTGGCGCACTGGACGATGATCAGCTGTTCTATCTGTGTAGTCGCGGTATTCCTGATGCGGAGGCCCGACGCATTCTGGTCGAAGCATTTCTGATCGAAGCCGTTGGCCTTGTCGAAGTTGATGATGTTCGTGCAGCGCTGGAAGGCGCGCTCTCCGCAGCATTGGTCGAGCGGATTGGCGCGACGACCATGGGAGATGGGAGTCTTTCCTGATGTCTTCTGTCGTTACGCTTCCTGATGTGACAGCGATCAGAGCACAGTTTCCGATCCTGTCCGAAAAAGTGCACGGACGTGATCTGGTTTTTCTGGATTCCGCTGCTTCTGCTCAAAAGCCTGTAGCCGTTATTGATGCCATGTCGGACGTCATGCGGACGCAATATGCGAACATTCATCGTGGTTTGCACTGGATGAGTGAGCGCACGACGGAAGCTTATGAAGCCGTGCGTGGCAAGGTCGCGGGCTTTCTGGGGGCTCCGTCCCGTGAGGAAATTATCTTCACGCGGAATAGCACGGAAGCGATCAATCTCGTTGCTTACAGCTTTGGCTCCCTGCTGAAGCTTGGACAGGCTGTGCTGGTTTCGGCCATGGAGCATCACGCCAATCTGGTGCCCTGGCAGATGCTGCGTGACAGAAGCGGTATTGATCTGCGTATTATTCCGATCACGGAAAATGGTGATCTGGACTATGATGCTCTTGAGCAGATGCTTGGAGCCGGTGACGTTGCGCTGGTTGCAGTGACACATATGTCAAACGTGATTGGTGGCATGGTCGATGCAAGGCGTGTTGCTGATCTGGCGCATGCATCTGGCGCTAAGGTCCTGTTTGATGGCAGTCAGGCGGTTGTGCATCGGAAAGTCGATGTTCAGCAGATAGACGCCGATTTCTATACTTTTACCGGGCACAAGCTTTATGGCCCGACAGGTATTGGCGTTCTCTGGGCGCGTCGCGAATTGCTTGAGGCCATGCCACCTTTCATGGGTGGTGGCGACATGATTTCGACAGTGACGTTCGAAAAATCAACCTGGGCGCCTGTGCCTCATAAATTTGAGGCAGGGACACCGGCGATTGTTGAGACGATTGGTCTGGGGGCCGCGATTGATTGGGTTGAATCCATCGGATTTGATGCGATCACTGCACATGAGAAGCAGCTTGTCGACCATGCGGCTCGAGTGTTGCCGGAAGTTCCCGGTTTGCGTGTGATTGGGAATCCTGAAGATCGAGGCGGTGTTTTCTCGTTTGTCATGAAGGATATCCATCCACATGATATGGCAACGCTTCTCGATCGTAATGGTGTTGCCATCCGTGCAGGGCATCATTGCGCGGAACCGCTGATGCAGCATCTTGGTCTGACGGCGACTGCGCGTGCCAGTTTTGCAATTTACACGACCGAGGCTGAGGTGGATGCGCTGGTCTCAGCGCTGATACGGATCCGGGATTTCTTTGTCTGAGGATGGTGTGGAGGTGGAAGATCTCTACAACAGCATGATTGTTTCACGATCACGTGCACCGGAATTTTCCGGTGTGGTGGCTGATGAGACGAACCATGCCGAGGGCAATAACCCTTTATGTGGAGATCGTGTGCGTCTGACGCTGCGGTGTGAGGATGGGCTGATTGCTGAGGCAGCGCATCAGACACGTGGTTGTGCCATATGCATCGCCTCTGCGGATATTCTGGCAGAAGCCGTTGCAGGACAGGCAGTTCGCAACGCGCTTCAGATGGCGGATCAGTTCGTTCTTATGTTTGAAAATGAAGATGCGGGGGGTGTATTACCCGGGAATCTTCAGATTTTTCTTCCCCTTCGGCAGCATCGCGCACGTATTCGTTGTGCGACATTGCCGTGGATTGCGCTGAAGGAGGCGCTGGCTCATGACGCAGAGTGAGATAGAGGCTTCCGTTAGGGAAGAAGGGTTTGATCCGGCACCAGTCGCCCCGGTTGTTGCGGCTCCGGGCGTGTCGCACTGGACGCCGGATGGAGAAGTCGCACCGGAAGCTGGTCCCCCGGCTGAGGACGCTGTGATCGATGCGATTGCGACCGTTCATGATCCGGAAATCCCGGTGAATATTTATGAACTTGGCCTGATCTATGCCATCGATCTGCATGACGATGGGCGCGTGAAGGTTGAAATGACGCTGACAGCCCCCAATTGTCCAAGTGCACAGGAACTTCCGTTGCAGGTGAAAGAGGCGGTCGAAAAAGTTGCCGGCGTTTCTTCGGCTGATGTGGAAGTGGTGTGGAATCCGCCATGGGATATGTCGCGGATGAGTGATGAAGCGCGTCTGGCGTTGAATATGTTCTGAGGCGCGTCAGCCTGAGGAACGACAAACAGGGACGGGAGCGAGAAAAATGAGTGCAGGAATGGTCTCCCCCAAGCGGGCTCTTCCCCCGCTTATGACTTTATCGGAGGCAGCAGCCAGTCGTTTGCAGACTCTGTATGAGACAAATCATGCAGGTCAGTTGCTGCGGATTTCGGTGACGACCAAAGGTTGCTCTGGCAAGGCTTATGATATGGCGTTTGTCGATGCGCCGAACGCAGGTGATGAACAGGTGGAGGACAAGGGTGTCCGCATTCTGATCGATCCGAAAGCCACGCTGTTTCTGATTGGTTCAGAAATGGATTTCCAGAGCAGTGAAATGGAATCCGGATTTATATTCAGCAATCCCAACGAAAAAGGCCGCTGTGGTTGCGGGCAGAGCTTTCACGTCTGATGGCTTTTGCTGTTCCTGATTTCTGATCAGGAACAGTCTGTTGATGGCTTATCGACCGGGAGCGTCGAAACGAACGACGGTTTCGGTTTCTGCCGACCAGGCGAACTGGTCGATCACCGTCACCGAGGTTACGGTATAGCCTGCTGCATGGAGCTGCGAAGCATCCCGTTCCAGTGCCTGCGGATTGCAACTGACATAAATGACGACAGGTGGCTTTGCTGCGACAAGCGGCCGCATCTGTGCGCCGGCGCCCATATGTGGTGGATCCAGAACGACAGCGAAGGCGTTGCTGAGAGAAGCGCCTGTAACGGGCTGGCGGTTCAGATCCCGTTGCTGGGCTGAAATCCGGAGCCCGCCAGCTGCTCGTGACAATGCCGCGATTGCGGGAGCGGAGCCTTCAAACGCTTCAACGCGGGCATGCTCCGCAAGGGTGAAGGTAAAGCTGCCACATCCAGCATAGAGTTCTGTGATCTGGGCGCGGCGTCCGGGGCTTCGCGGGAGTGCGGCGATGATTGCATTACGAATCGCCGCTTCACCTTCACGGCTTGCCTGCAAGAAAGCACCGGGGGGAAGGGCGACTGCCGGTCCATTGAAAGAAAGCTTGGGCGCTTCGCGCTGGAGGGCTGTTTCCGGCGTTTCGTGGCTGCCTTTGGGCCTCCATGAAATGCGGGCAATCTGATGTGCTTCGGCCAGACGTGCCAGACGTATGCGGTCAGAGGAGGAGAGTGCGCGATCGGTTGCCAGAAGAAGGTCGGCACCCGTGTCCGTCAGGCTGATCATCAGATCGCCAGAGGAACCGAAGCCTTCCAGTTGCTGGATGGAATGACGCAAATGCGGAAGAAGCGCCATGATGTCTGGATGCAGGACATGACACTCGGTCAGGTTGAGCGGCAGTCCATTGCGTTGATGAAGGCCGAGAATGATCCCATCATGCGTCCGACGGAGTGCCAGGTCTGCACGGCGACGAGTCGCCGGTGGAATGGCTGTCGCTTCTGCTTTTGGGAGAGATGTGAAACCAGCCTGTTGCAGGGCGCGGGTGACCAGTGCGGTCTTCCACGTGAGGAGACGCTCCGTGCTGACATGTTGCAGACGGCAGCCACCGCAGGTTCCGAACAGTTTGCACACAGGAACAGCACGGTCCGGAGAAGGCACGAGAATCTCGGCGGTTGAGCCTTGTTCTGCGATTCTGACCCGATCACTTGGCACAGTGAATGGAATAACGACTTTCCTGCCAGCAGAAGCAGAATCCGGTGACAGGGGAACTGCGATGCCATCTCCGGCGCGACCAAGGTCTATGACCTCATAGTCTCCAGGTGCCAAAACATCCTGGGTTTTCGGTGTCTTCCCAGATGCGTCTGACAAGCGGGAGCGGCGTCCACCACCCTGTTGTGGGCGGGGACGTCTCGTAGACCTGTGAGCGGGCATGTTTCAGCCGTTGTCGGTGTTATGATGGTCGCTGTCTTCAGCTACCGGAACGGGGTGTTCCCGACGCGGCAGAAGCATGAAGGCGGGGAGAGCATCTCCAAATCCTTCGACGGCATTCGCGGGCGCATCATGAAGCAATGAGCCGCGACGGTCGCGATCCCGACGATTATCATCGCGACGACGATCCCGACGATTATCATCGCGACGGTCATGGTCGCGTTCACGGCCATCATCACGCTTGCGGTTCTGCTGCGGCTGCGGCGCTTCCTGTTCGCTTACTTCGACAGCATGGTCCCGGCGATCATTACGGTCATTGCGCTCGTTACGACCTTTTTTGCGATCTTGTGGTTTCTGATCACGACTTTTACCACGGCGTGGCTTTTCTTCCGTGGACCATTCCCGAGATTCAATGCCGTTGATGCTGATAAGAGGAATGGGTGTCCCCGTAAGTTTCTCGATCGCTTCGGCAAGAAGGCGGTCTTCCGGGATGGCAAGGCTGAAGGCATGCCCTTTCCGTCCGGCTCGGCCCGTCCGTCCGATCCGGTGAACATAATCTTCTGCGTGGAACGGCAGGTCGAAGTTGAACACGTGTGACAGGCCATTGCCGCCAATATCGATGCCACGTGCTGCGACATCAGAGCAGACAAGAATTTTCAGTTCGCCGGACTTGAACTTTTCCAGCGTCGCGAAACGGGCGGATTGCGGAAGATCCCCATGCAGGGAGCCGACAGAGAAGCCGTGTTTCTGCAATGATTTGTAGAGCACATCGACATCGCGTTTGCGGTTGCAGAAGACAATGGCATTCTGCAATTCCGGATCACGCAACATTTTGCGGAGAGCTCGGCGTTTGTCATGTTCGTCAACGATGGCAAGCCCGGCTTCAATGGTGCTCGCAACGGTTGATGGACGACTGACGGTGATTTCTGTCGGTGTGCGAAGGAATGCGTCTGCCAGACGACGAATTTCCGGAGCCATCGTGGCCGAGAAAAACAGGGTCTGACGATTTTGCGGCAGAAGTCCGACAATGCGCTCGATATCGGGAATGAAACCCATATCGAGCATGCGGTCGGCTTCATCAATCACCAGAATACGTGTCTGGTTCATGAGCAAACCGCCCCGCTCGAACAGATCGATAAGGCGTCCGGGAGTCGCAATCAGAACATCGACGCCCCGATTAAGGACTTCTTTCTGTTCGGCCATGCTTTCGCCGCCGATCAGCAGGGCATGGGTCAGCTTGAGATGCTTGCCATAATCGACAAAATTTTCAGCGACCTGAAGAGCAAGCTCACGAGTTGGTTCAAGGATCAGGGAGCGTGGCATTCTTGCGCGTGCACGTGTGCCCGCAAGAATTTCGAGCATCGGCAGCGTGAAAGACGCTGTTTTTCCTGTTCCTGTTTGTGCGACTCCGAGGACATCCTTGCCTTGCAGAATCTGCGGAATGGCCTGTGCCTGTATCGGGGTCGGGTGTTTATAACCCTTGTCCGCAAGTGCCTGGAGCAGGGGTGCTGAAAGGCCCAGATCGGAGAAAAGAGGCTCTGCGGTTTCTGCTGTGTTTTCTTCGGAAGAAGCCTGTTCGACCGGAAGGGGGACGGCATCCTGAATGATGTCTGTCGTGTCGGCTGGCACGATGACATCTTCAGCGCTGTCTGCCGTGTGCACAGGCAGATCTGTGGATTCTGTCGGCTCTTCAGTCGCTTTCTGACGTGGTGTGCGTGTTCTGCGTTTTGGCGCTTCCGGAGGCTCTTCCGACACCACAGGCGCATCTTCCACCGGCTTCGCGGCACGCGGCTTGCGTCCCGGTTTTTTCCTGACGGGAAGGTCTTCGACGATTTCAGGGCTGACGTCTTCTATAGCCACGACCTTGGCTTTGGCAGGTCGTCCACGCTTTCTGGGAGCGGGAGTTGCATCAGCTTCTGCTGTGGCTGCTGTCTGGGGCTCGTCCAGAACATCGGCTTTTTTACGTGGGGCCGCGCGCTTTCGTGCAGGTTTGCTGGCTGTAACCTCTTCTGTGACCTGCTCAGGAGTCGCGGCGTCAGTCCGGCGTGCACTGGCTGTCACAGCCGTTGCTTTCGGACGCGCCGCTCTACGCCGCGCTGGTTGCGCCGGCTCGGCTTCAGACGTGATTTCGTCTTCTGTCTGAGCAGCAGTGGTCACCGCATTCTTGCGGGGGCGTGCAGAAGTCCTGCGGGTCTTGGGGGCAGGTGAGGTTGGGATTTTGGAACTCAAAGCGCTCTCTGATTTTGCGGCCACGAAATAACGGGGATGAACCCTCGCATTTCCTGCTGTCCCGACAATATGTGTAAAGCCAGCAGAAACCGGACAAGGCGAGGCTGTGGGTAAGAGGTTCCGTCCCGAAAATCAAGTATTACCGGGTGTCTCGTTGCGGATCATCCATGAAATCTGGATTACAGCCCGTGTCCCATTGATGCGAAGCCTATGGTCAGCACACCGAGTGCGGCAACCGAAAAAACCAGTTTGCGAATTGAAGTGAACGTGGCCGGGAGTGGGCGGAGAGAGCGTCTGGCTTTTTGGTAAGGCCCATAGAAAGCGCGAAGAAACAATGCAGCCATGATCAGACCGAGGAGCTGCATCACGTTCGTTGTCCACATGACATGCGCGAAGCCGCCTTCATGAAAGATCATGAGCCAGCCGGTGATCAGCACGATGGGCATTACATGCCAGACGACGCGGAAAAATCGACGCAGTGCCTGCAAATGAACCGAGGAGCGTTGTGTCTGGTCCAGCAGGGAGAGGCTGGGGGACAGGATGAGAGATCCGTACAGTGCGCCGCCGACCCATGCTGTCATGCCTGCGATATGCAGTGTCAGGATCAGACTCCAGAGAATGTGCGGCATGAACGGCTCCACAATGATCGCGGCAGATATTTTTTATCTGACACGGCAGCGGTTGAAACAGGAGCTCTGTCGTTTATCCGCCATGTTGCATTCCGCCAAGTCATCAGCTCCGGCTATCATCGTCAAAACGGGTGGTAAAAGACGTCGCTGGAAGTCGAAGATCTCGTAATGGAGGGGTTCTGAATGCCTGTATTCGCAAGTGATCTGGCGCTGCCCGATCCGGAAGAGAAGGGGCGGATTGATCGTTTCACAGCGCGGACAGTGCCCATTGCAACGCTGATGGAAAACGCGGGTCGTGCTGTGGCACGCGCTGTGAAGAATTTTGCGTCCCCCTGCCGCGTTCTGGTGTTGTGCGGACCCGGAAATAATGGCGGCGATGGATACGTTGCCGCACGTCATTTGTCGGAACAGGGGTGGCCGGTCAGTGTCGCTGTGCTCGCTGAACCTTCTCCCGGCGGTGATGCTGCTTTGATGGCAGAGCGTCTGAATGTTCCACGTGTTCCATTTTCAGTTGAAGAAGCTGCGCGGGCGGATCTGGTTATTGATGCCGTATTCGGCGCAGGTCTGAATCGTGATGTTGTTGGAAAAGTGGCTGATGTGCTGGCTGCGGCGCGGCGCTTGGTGGCGATTGATGTGCCGACAGGGCTGGATGGACACACAGGGCAGGTGAGGGGATTTGCACCGCAGGCGGAATTGACGGTGACATTTTTCCGTCCGTCTCCGGGACACCTGCTGTTTCCGGGGCGATCGCTGTGCGGTCATCTGGTCGTCCGGGATATTGGCATCAAAGGAGAGGATGCGTTTGAGGCAGTTCCGGTCAAAACATGGCTGAACTGGCCGGGCCTGTGGCGTTTGCCGATCTTGGGGCCCCAGAGTCACAAATATACTCGCGGCGTTGTCAGTCTGTGTGCGGGCGAATCGATGCCGGGGGCGGCGCGCCTTGCTGCTGCCGGTGCAAGGACTGCTGGCGCCGGGTTGGTGCGGATTTCTGCTGAGGCGAATGCTCCAGCACTCAGGCTTGCCGTGGCGCCCGGTTTGATTGTTGACGGTCAACCTCTCGAACAATTGTTAACTGACGTGCGTCGCAGGGTCTGGATCTGCGGTCCGGGGCTCACTGTTGAGGAAGCCGCTCATGCGTTGCCGATATTGCTGTCTGCGGGACGGCAGGTTGTTGCGGATGCTGGGGCTCTTGGTTTGGCGGCGGGCGTGCCTGAAAAATTGAAGGGCGTTTCCGTCATTACCCCGCATGAGGGCGAGTTTGTCGCGTTGTTCGGGGCTGTTGGAGAGGATGCTGTAGCAGCCGTGCGTGCTGCGGCGGTCATGATTGATGCGGTGGTCGTGTTGAAAGGAGCGACGACGGTGATCGCAGCTCCAGATGGGCGTGTCGCCTTGAATACGCATGCGTCTGTTGCTCTGGGCACGGCGGGGTCCGGGGATACGCTCAGCGGTGTGATTGCTGCGTTGCTGGCGGCTGGTATGCCCGTCTGGGAAGCCGCAGCCGCTGGTGTCTGGCTGCATGGAGAAGCGGGGCTCCGCGCTGGAGGCTGGTGTCTGGCGGAGGATCTGGATCGATATCTCGGTGATGCCAGAGGTTATGCGACGGCATTACAGGACGAAAATGCATCTCGGACCCTTGAATGGTGGCCAGGATGTGAAATGAAATTTGGAAGGTGGCTTGCCGAGGGGCGCTCTCTGCGCTAAGTGCGCCGTTATCAACGACTAGAGGCGGATCTCCGGATCTGTTTCAACGCTGTGCGGGCGTGGTGGAATTGGCAGACACGCCAGATTTAGGTTCTGGTGTCGAGAGACGTGGGGGTTCAAGTCCCTCCGCCCGTACCACAAATTGTGATATCACTCGGTATTCTGACGCGGCTTCCATGACCGGAGGCCGTTTTTTATTAGTGTGTCATTTTGACCGATCTGGACGAGAGGATGGCCTGACTGATGCAGGTTACAGAGACGCTTTCCGAAGGCCTGAAGCGCGGCTTTACCGTGACTGTGCCGGCCGCTGACCTGGCCGAGCGGGAGATAGCCCGTCTTAAGGAAGTGGGCGGCTCCCTGCGTCTGCCGGGCTTCCGTCCGGGTAAGGTTCCGTTGTCGCTGGTCCGCCAGCGCTATGGCGATGCTGTAAAGAGCGAAGTGATCGAACAGGCTGTTTCCGAGTCTGTCGGCAAGGTGTTCGAAGAGCGTGGTCTTCGTCCCGCCATGCAGCCGAAAGTCGACCTTAAGGCTGGCGCAGACGGCAAGGAAGATCTCCAGTTTACTGTCGAGACAGAAATCCTGCCTGAAATCGCTGAGCCTGATCTGTCTGATCTTGAGCTCATTCGACTGAAGGCCATTCCTTCAGCTGAAACAGTTGACAAGGCTCTTACGGACATTGCCAAGCGTCAGCGTACGTTTGAAGATGTTACGGAAGATCGTCCTGCAGCGCAGGGTGATGCTCTGGTTGTCGATTTTGTTGGCAAGCAGGACGGTGTTGCTTTTGATGGTGGCACGGCTTCCGATGTCAGCGTCGAGATCGGTGGTGAAGGTTTCATCCCGGGCTTTGCTGAGCAGCTTGAAGGCATGAAGCCGGGCGAAGAGAAGGTGATTACTGTCACTTTCCCTGAGGAATATGGCGCGACCGAGCTGGCAGGCAAGGAAGCAACCTTCGACATCAAGGCGAAGGCCCTGAAGCGTCCGGTTGATCCTGCTCTTGATGATGATCTGGCAAAGAAAATCGGTTTTGATGGTCTTGAGCAGATTCGTGAACTGATCACCAAGCAGGTTGCTGACGAATACGAGCAGCTTTCCCGTTTGCGGATCAAGCGCGATCTTCTTGACGCTCTGGCTAAGAAGCTCGACTTCCCGGCTCCGGAAAGCATGGTCGATGCCGAGTTCGAGCAGATCTGGGCACGCGTCGAAGCTGACCGCAAGAGTGGTGAGCTTGATGACGAGGATAAGGAAAAAGACGAAGATACTCTTCGTGCCGATTATCGTCGCATCGCTGAGCGCCGCGTCCGTCTTGGTCTTCTTCTCGCTGAAATCGGTCGCAGCAAGGGTATTGTCGTCACTCAGGACGAAATGGCTCGTGCGATTCGCGCTGAGGCTCTTCGTTATCGCGGTCAGGAACAGGCTGTTTTCGATTATTTCCAGAAGAATCCGCAGGCTGCTGAATCTCTTCGTGGTCCGATCTTCGAAAACAAAGTTGTCGATTATCTGATCGAGCTGGCGAAAGTCACTGACAAAGAAGTCACGCCGGAAGAACTGGCAGATATGCCGCCTGCTGACGTCTGATTTCCTGGCTTTTGACAGGACTTGCAAGGCCGGGCAAAAGCCCGGCCTTTCTTGTTTGCGGGCAGGCAAATGATGGGCTGGCATCGAAAGAGTGATGTTTCTTCAGTCTGTGCTCTGGTGTCCTAGCGGTTTATCTCTATCTTATGAGAACGAACGATAATCATCATGGCAGGCTGTGTCGCTTCTGTCGGCAGTGGAAAGTCGGTGAGGGTTTTTCGTGCAGGTTTTGTGTCGGGAATGAAGCTATGAGGGATCGGGATCCCGTCGAGATTTTCAATAATGCGCTCGTGCCGATGGTGGTGGAGCAAACGTCGCGTGGTGAACGTGCGTTTGATATCTTCTCTCGCCTTCTGCAGGAGCGGATCGTATTCCTGACTGGTCCTGTTTATGATCAGGTCGGGTCATTGATTTCAGCGCAGCTTCTCTATCTTGAGAGCGTCAACCCGGCGAAAGAAATTTCGTTCTATATCAACAGTCCTGGCGGCGTGGTTTCAGCCGGTCTCGCGATTTACGACACGATGCAATATATTCGTAGCCCGGTTAGCACCGTGTGCATCGGGCAGGCTGCATCAATGGGGTCTCTGCTTCTTGCAGGTGGAGCTCCGGGGCGTCGCTTCGCGCTGCCGAACGCGCGCGTCATGGTGCACCAGCCATCGGGTGGAGCGCAGGGGCAGGCGAGTGATATCGAAATTCAGGCGCGGGAAATCCTGACGATTCGTCAGCGTCTGAATGAGATCTATCGCGAGCATACGGGTCAGACGCTTGAAGATATCGAAGCGAAGCTGGAGCGTGACAGTTATATGTCAGCTTCAGAGGCGAAAGCCTTTGGTATCGTTGATGAAGTGATATCCAGTCATGCCGCATCTCAGGATGCTGAAAAATAATCTTTAATATGGCGGCCGGGCGGCTTTTTGCTGTCCGGCTTGTGGGGAACAGCTCTGGAATATACACTGATCAACCCGCCGGTGATGTTCGGCGGAGATGTTTCTGGGCCTGGTCCGGGCAAGGTTGAGGGGGACTCATGAACGCGAAGTCCGGCGATTCCAAGAATACGCTTTACTGCTCTTTCTGCGGGAAATCGCAGCATGAGGTCCGTAAGCTGATTGCAGGTCCGACGGTATTCATCTGTGATGAATGTGTTGAACTCTGCATGGACATCATTCGTGAAGAGCACAAGACGACGCTGGTCAAATCGCGGGATGGCGTTCCGACGCCGCGTGAGATCTGCAATATTCTTGATGACTATGTGATCGGGCAGTTTGACGCGAAAAAGGTTCTCTCTGTCGCTGTACATAACCACTATAAACGTCTGTCGTGCACGACCAAGAACGGTGATGTCGAGATTGCAAAATCGAACATCATGCTGATTGGCCCAACGGGTTCGGGCAAGACTTTGCTGGCCCAGACATTGGCACGGATCATCGATGTTCCGTTCACGATGGCTGATGCAACGACGCTGACCGAAGCCGGTTATGTGGGAGAGGATGTCGAGAACATTATCCTCAAGTTGTTGCAGGCTTCAGATTACAATGTTGAACGTGCCCAGCGCGGTATTGTTTACATTGACGAAATCGACAAGATTTCCCGCAAATCCGATAATCCGTCGATTACGCGGGATGTCAGCGGTGAAGGTGTGCAGCAGGCGCTTCTGAAGCTGATGGAAGGCACCATCGCTTCCGTGCCACCTCAGGGTGGGCGGAAACATCCTCAGCAGGAGTTTCTGCAGGTCGACACGACCAACATGCTCTTTATCTGCGGTGGTGCTTTTGCTGGCCTCGAGAAGATTATTTCGGCTCGCGGGAAGGGTTCGGGCATCGGCTTTGGTGCCGATGTGCAGTCACCGGAAGATCGTCGGACAGGTGCGGTTCTCAAGGAAGTTGAGCCTGAGGATCTCCTCAAGTTTGGTCTGATTCCGGAATTCATCGGTCGTCTTCCAGTCGTCGCAACACTTGATGATCTGGATGAGGACGCGCTGGTCCGGATTCTTTCGGAACCGAAAAACGCCCTGATCAAACAGTATGCGCGTCTGTTCCAGATGGAAGACGTGAAACTGACCTTTACAGAGGATGCTCTGAAGGGGATTGCGCAGCGCGCGATTGAACGCAAGACAGGTGCACGTGGTCTGCGTTCGATTGTGGAGAATATTCTGATTTCCACGATGTTTGATCTTCCTGGACTGGATGATGTTGAGGAAGTCGTGGTGAATCGTGATGTCGCCGAAGGTCGTGCAAGCCCGGTGTATGTTTACGGGAAAAAACGTGAACTTCCGGCGGAGCAGTCCGCCTGAGCCGTTTTCACGCAGGAGGTGGAGGTTCCTTGCATTGGACCTCTCCCCTTCCCATGTCTCTGTAATGGATACGGAGATTTTTCCTGTCAGGCGGATCGTTTCCCGAAAGTTATTTTGGTGACAATCCGTCAGAGTTGTTTTTTTCGTAATATCTCCGGCTGATTTTTATAAGCCGATGGCAGGGCGGGGCCTGAAGAGGACCGACCTGCCAGGATCGTCCCGTGAGGAGGTCACTTTTCTCTATGACTGATGAAATCAAAAAACCCGCTCCCCGTCGTCGCCGCACAAAGGCTGAAATCGAAGCTGCGAAAATTGCTGCAGCATCGAAAGAAGATGCCGCGCAGACTGCCGCTGACGAGAGTTCTGTACCCGCATTGGTCGAGGAAGCAGGTCCACAGCGTGTGGCCGTTTTGCCTTTGCGGAATATTGTTGTTTTCCCGCACATGATTGTGCCGCTGTTCGTCGGACGTGAAAAATCTGTGCGGGCGCTGGAATCCGTCACGCGGGATGACAGAAGCATTCTGCTGGTTGCCCAGAAGGATGAGGCGCTGGATGATCCCGGTGCTGATGATATTTATCGCTTCGGGACAGTTTCGACGATCCTTCAGCTTCTGAAGCTGCCGGATGGAACAGTTAAGGTTCTGGTTGAAGGCAGCCGCCGTGCGCGCGTGAAAGAATTTCACGATGTGGATGGCCACTTCGAGGCCGATATTGAACTGCTTGAAGAGGAAGGTGCTCACGGACCCGAGGTTGAAGCCTTGGGGCGCGCCGTGGTTTCCCAGTTCGAGCAGTATATCAAGCTGAACAAGAAGATTGCTGCTGAAGTGATGGTTTCGCTGAACCAGATCAGCGATCTGTCCAAGCTTGCGGATACTATTGCCGGTCATCTTGGCCTCAAAATCTCCGAAAAGCAGGAAATCCTTGAGGCGGCTTCGGTGGCAAAGCAGCTTGAGAAGATTTCTGCCCATATGGAGGCAGAGATCGGTGTTCTGCAGGTCGAGAAGAAAATCCGTAACCGCGTGAAGCGGCAAATGGAAAAGACCCAGCGTGAGTACTATCTGAATGAGCAATTGAAGGCCATTCAGAAGGAGTTGGGCGACGGTGAAGATGGCAAGGACGAAACTGCTGAGATAGAGGAGCGGATCGCCAAAACGCGTCTCAGCAAGGAAGCCAAGGAAAAGGCGCTGGGCGAGCTTAAGAAGCTGCGCAGCATGAGCCCGATGTCGGCCGAGTCGACGGTGGTGCGGAACTATCTTGACTGGCTGCTGGGCGTGCCCTGGAAAAAACGCTCCAAAGTGCGCAATGATCTGGTGGAGGCTGAAGCCACGCTTGATGAGAATCATTACGCACTTGAGAAAGTGAAAGAGCGCATTCTCGAATATCTTGCGGTTCAGACACGCTCGCAAAAGCTCAAAGGGCCGATTCTCTGCCTTGTTGGACCGCCGGGTGTCGGCAAGACAACTCTTGCCCGCTCCATCGCGAAGGCAACGGGACGTCAATATGTCCGGATGTCCTTAGGTGGCGTGCGTGACGAATCTGAGATCAGGGGGCATCGCCGGACATATATTGGCTCCATGCCGGGCAAGATCGTTCAGGGCATGAAGAAGGCGAAGGTGTCGAATCCGCTCTTCCTGTTGGATGAGATCGACAAACTTGGCTCTGACTGGCGCGGTGATCCGTCTTCGGCTCTGCTTGAAGTACTTGATCCTGAGCAGAACGCGACCTTTGCAGATCATTATCTGGAGGTTGATTACGACCTGTCCGATGTCATGTTCGTGACAACGGCAAACAGTCTCAACATGCCTCAGCCTTTGCTGGATCGCATGGAGATCATCCGCCTCTCTGGATACACGGAAGAGGAAAAGATGGAGATTGCCCGTCATCATCTGATCGGAAAGCAGGGAGAGGCGCATAACCTCCGTCCTGAAGAATGGTCGATCAGTGACGATGCTCTTCTGGATCTCGTCCGTTTCTATACGCGGGAGGCTGGCGTTCGCAGTCTTGAGCGCGAATTGGCGAAGATTGCCCGCAAGGTCGTTAAGGAGATTGTGACCGGCAGCAGCAAGCGCGTTGATGTTACGGCGGAAAATCTTGGGAAATATGCCGGGATCAAGCGTTTCTCGCATGGCGAGACAGAAACGGAAGATATGGTCGGTGTTGTCACCGGTCTGGCCTGGACAGAGGTTGGTGGCGAGATCCTGACGATCGAAAGCGTGGTTGTTCCCGGCAAGGGGCAGGTCAAGCAGACCGGCAAGCTTGGCGATGTCATGCAGGAAAGTGTTTCAGCCGCTCTGTCTTATGTGCGTAGCCGTTCTGCCAGCTTCGGGATCCGTCCGACCGTGTTCGACAAGCGGGACATCCATCTGCATGTGCCGGAAGGCGCGACGCCGAAGGATGGACCATCGGCAGGTATTGCGATGGCGACGTCGTTGGTCAGTGTTCTGACAGGTATACCGGTAAGGCATGATGTGGCGATGACGGGGGAGATCACTCTGCGTGGCCGTGTCCTGGCGATTGGCGGGTTGAAGGAGAAACTTCTGGCCGCCCTGCGTGCAGGTATCCGTCTGGCGTTCATTCCGAAAGAGAACGAAAAGGATATCGCAGATCTTCCTGATACGGTGAAGAAAGGAATTGAAATCGTTCCGGTTTCTCACGTTGATGAAGTGATCGCGCGTGCGCTGGTCACTCCGCCTCAGCCTATCGAATGGGATGAGGCGGTTGAGGAGTCTCTGGCTGCAAATGCGGCCCGGATTGCGCCTCCCGCAGTCACGCACTGAAACTGCTGATATCCGTTTTGACGGTCGAAGGTGACAGTGGGGGCGCCTGTGGTGGTTGACGTAACAAAAAACGGCTTCATAGTGCGCCCCGTAATGCCCGGCGGAAGCGAGTGCGACCGCGGGGAATAACAAAGAAAGGCGTACTATGGAAAAGCCGCTGAACAAGCAGGAACTCGTCTCCGTTGTGGCTGAGGAATCTGACCTGCCGAAAGCCAAGGCTGGTGAGGTTGTTGATGCCGTTTTTGGTGCGATTGAGAAGGCTCTGAAAAACGGACAGGAAGTGCGGCTGGTTGGCTTCGGTACGTTTGTGACAGCTCATCGCAAGGCGACCAAGGGCCGTAACCCGCGCACGGGTGAGGAAATCGACATTCCGGCTTCCACATCTGTTCGCTTCAAGCCTGGCAAGTCTCTGAAGGATGCTGTTAGCAGCTGACAGGCTGAATGACAGTGTGCGGGGAGGGTTTTCTCTCCCCGCATGTTGTTTTGTCAGGAAAAAATTCTGATAAATCAGAAAAAAGAGCTTGCCTTCAGGCTCCAACTGGTTCATTAGCCGCGGCGGGCGATTAGCTCAGCGGTAGAGCGTCTCGTTTACACCGAGATGGCCGGCGGTTCGATCCCGTCATCGCCCACCATATTCTTCTTCCCCCTCCGAAAATTTTTATAACGCAGATATTTGTCGCGAGATGATGATCCGTGACCTATGATATTGTGTATTCAGTGTGTTGTGCAGAATGCATGCACTGAGTTGAATTCGCATATCTATCTGATATTAAAGAAAAATAATGTGACGATCATGTCCTGTTCACAGGAAAGTGCCCGACACTGAGTGCCTGTGGGGGTGGTGTCCTGACCATCTGAGGCATAGGGTCGGACCCGGTTGTAAGTCTGTGATCTGTCAGCAAGACTCCATAGTGAAGGAGTCGTAAGACGACGGGTGTAAGGGAAGCCAATGCAGTCTGTTCTGAACGATTATCTTCCCGTTCTGATTTTCGGGATTATTTCAATTGGAATTGCGGCCGCGATGCTGGGGGCTTCCCTGATCTGCGGGCATCAGAAGCCTTACGCCGAGAAGCTGACGGCCTATGAATGCGGTTTTGAAGCGTTTGACGATGCGCGCCGACGTTTTGATGTCCGCTTTTATCTGGTTTCAATTCTTTTCATCATTTTTGATCTGGAAGTGGCTTTCCTCTTCCCGTGGGCAATCAGCCTTTCCCGGATCGGCCTGTTTGGCTTTTTTTCAATGATGGCTTTCCTCGGTGTCCTTGGAATCGGTTTTATTTACGAGTGGCGCAAGGGAGCGCTGGACTGGGACTGACCTTGCGTCGGAATGTATGGCCACTTCCCGGGTGTTCCTGAAGTGGGTTGCGTGGTGATTGACAAGACTGAGAGCATTGCATGAGTGAAACATCTTCCTCTGGTATGGGTCAGCCCCCGGTCGATGCAATTGCCTGGAACCGTGAGGCTTTGCCTCCCGGGGCCGAGCAGGATGCCTTTGTTCGCGGTGTGACGGGTGAAATCGCGGAAAAAGGCTTCGTGGTTGCCAATCTCGACAAGCTGGTCAACTGGGGACGGACAGGCAGCCTGTGGCCCATGTCTTTCGGTCTTGCCTGCTGCGCCGTGGAAATGATTCACGCCTATATGCCGCGTTACGATCTGGATCGTATGGGCATCATTCCTCGTGGTTCGCCACGTCAGTCAGACGTCATGATTGTCGCCGGCACACTCACCAACAAGATGGCTCCCGCGCTGCGTCGTGTTTATGACCAGATGGCGGAACCGCGTTGGGTGATCTCCATGGGATCGTGTGCCAATGGTGGCGGTTATTATCATTATTCCTATTCCGTGGTGCGCGGCTGCGATCGCGTGGTTCCGGTTGACGTATATGTTCCGGGATGTCCGCCAACGGCTGAAGCGCTGATTTACGGGATCATGCTTCTCCAGAAGAAAATCCGCCGGACAGGGACGATTCTGCGTGGCTGATACTCTGACTTCATCACCGGATGCGGTGGCGCTTGCTGCTGTCAAACGGAAAGCCCGGGTGCAGGGAGGGTTGGGTGTGCTGGCCTTCAGGCTATCCACTTCGTTCCCCGGAATTGATTCGGCGGCCATAGAGGGTGGCGAACTGGTTGTTCGCACGCATCGTGACCGTCTTTATGCGTTGATGCAGGTTCTGCGTGATGATCCGCATTTTCGTTTCGAGCAGATGATGGATCTGTGCGGTGTGGATTTTCCGTCCCGCGCAGAGCGTTTTGAGGTCGTTTATAATCTGCTGTCCGTCACGCATAATCGGCGCATCCGCGTGATTGTCACGACAGATGAGAGCACTCCGGTTCCATCCGTGCATACGATCTGGCCCAGCGCCACGTGGTGGGAGCGCGAGTGTTACGATCTGTTCGGTGTGCTTTTCTCCGGGCAACCAGATTTGCGCAGAATTCTTACCGATTACGGGTTTGAAGGACATCCTTTGCGGAAGGATTTCCCCCTGACCGGATATACGGAAGTTCGTTATGATGCTGAGCGTCGCCAGATCGTTCATGAGCCTGTGACGCTGCGTCAGGACTTCCGCGATTTCGATTTCGTTTCTCCGTGGGAAGGCATTCTGACGTTGCCGGGAGACGAAAAAGCTCATGAGGTTCGTCAGATCATGAAGCCGCTGAAATGATGGATAAGCCACTGACAGGCAGGGTGACGATGGCTGAGGCTGCACCGGAAAGCGAGATCATTCCTGGCATGAGCGTGCTCGACACGGATGTGCCGGAGAGTCTCTTACCTGAAGAAGCCGCAGACGCGCATGAGCGTCGTGTTGTGGAAATCGACAGTCACGCGCTGAATTTTGGTCCTCAGCATCCTTCTGCTCATGGCGTTCTGCGTCTTGTGCTGGAAATGGAAGGCGAGGTCGTCGCGCGTGCCGTGCCGCATATCGGTCTTTTGCACCGAGGCACGGAAAAGCTGATTGAATACAAGACGTATCAGAAGGCTTTGCCGTATTTTGATCGCTTGGATTACGTGTCTCCGATGTGTGAGGAGCACGCTTTCGCATTGGCGACAGAGAAGCTTCTGGGCATCGAAGCGCCGGAACGCGCCAAGTGGATACGCGTTATCTTCGCAGAAATTACGCGTATTCTGAATCATATCCTGAATCTGACCGCCATGGGTCTGGATTGTGGTGCGGTGACGCCCGCTCTGTGGGGATATGAAGAACGCGAGAAACTGATGGAGTTTCATGAAGCGGCGTCGGGAGCGCGTTTTCATGCAAACTATTTCCGTCCCGGCGGTGTTGCGCGTGATCTGCCTGCGGGTCTTGAAGAGCGGATCTCGAATTGGGCAAAAGAATTTCCGAAATGGATTGATGACCTTGAGTCTCTCCTGACGGAAAACAGAATCTGGAAACAGCGTACTGTCGGTATCGGTGTTTTCACGACGGAACAGGCGCTGGCCTGGGGTTTTTCCGGCCCGTGCCTGCGTGGTTCTGGCGTGCCGTGGGATCTGCGTCGTTCACAGCCATACGATAATTACGACAAGGTTTCGTTTGAAATCCCTGTTGCGCGGCATGGTGATTGCTATGATCGTTATCTTGTCCGTGTGGCCGAGATGCGGGAAAGCGTGAAGATTATCGAGCAGGGGCTGGAGCAGATCCGCCCCGGGCCGATCAAGGTGCAGGACCCGAAATTCAGCCCACCGCCCCGGGCTGAAATGAAAAGGTCGATGGAAGCGCTGATCCATCATTTCAAGCTGTATACGGAAGGGTATCACGTTCCGCCGGGAGCGACCTATACGGCTGTTGAGACGCCAAAGGGTGAATTTGGTGTCTATCTCGTAGCGGACGGTAGCAACCGTCCTTATCGTTGCAAGATCCGGCCAACCGGATTTTCTCATTTGCAGGCCATCGACGAGCTGTCGCGTCGCCATATGCTGGCTGACGCTGTTTCCATTATCGGCTCGCTTGACCTTGTGTTCGGAGAAGTGGACAGATGAACCTTCCCGTGCCGGGTAATCCCGATAAAGTTCAGCCAGACAGCTTCGCATTCGATGCGACGAGTGAAGTGGAGATTGCGAAGGCGCTCGCACGCTATCCGGCAGAACGCAAAGCTTCAGCCGTCATGCCGATGCTTTATATTGTGCAGGATCAGATGGGCCGCCTGACGGGCAGTGCTTGGATTCCGGTTGTTGCAATGGACGAGATCGCACGCCGTCTCGAGATAGCTCCGATCCGTGTTTATGAAGTGGCCTCGTTCTACTTCATGTATAATCGCAATCCGATTGGAACGTATCATCTGCAGGTTTGTACGACGACATCGTGCTGGCTGCGAGGATCGGACGACGTTGTTGCAGCGTGCAAGAAGGCAACGGGCATCAGCAATTTTGGTGAAACCAGTGCCGATGGGAAATTCACCCTTACCGAGGTTGAATGTCTGGGCGCCTGCTCGAATGCGCCAATTCTGCAAGTCGATAACGATTTTTATGAAGATCTGGATGGTCCCCGCACGGAAGCGCTGATTGAAGCCTTGCGGCGTGGCGAGCGGCCGGAGCCGGGACCGACGATCGATCGTTGTGGTTCGGCACCGGAAGGTGGGCGCCGTACATTGCTGGAAGATGCTGTCGCTGTCGCTGGTATCCCGCAGGGTCAGGGTTGAGGAGAGAAGGTCATGTTGAGCGATAAAGACCGTATCTTCACCAATCTTTATGGTCAGAACGACTGGAAGCTGGCGGGAGCCCGCAGTCGTGGCGACTGGGATAATACCGCCGCCATTCTGGCAAAAGGCCGGGAAGCAATTATTACGGACATGAAGGCTTCAGGCTTGCGTGGTCGTGGTGGTGCCGGTTTCTCGACGGGTATGAAATGGTCATTCATGCCGAAAGGCGATGGTCCACTTCCTCATTATCTGGTCATCAATGGAGATGAATCGGAGCCCGGAACCTGCAAGGATCGTGAAATCCTCAGGAATGATCCTCACAAGCTGATAGAAAGTGCGCTGATCGCGGCCTTCGCGATCGGTGCGCATGTTGCGTATATTTATATTCGCGGCGAATTTTATAATGAAGCGCGGCATCTGCAATATGCGATCGATGAAGCTTATGCCGCAGGTTTGCTTGGACCGAATGCAGCAGGGACCGGCTGGGATTTTGATTTCTATATTCATCGCGGGGCAGGAGCCTATATCTGCGGTGAAGAAACGGCCCTGATCGAAAGCATTGAAGGCAAGAAAGGCCAACCACGCATGAAGCCGCCGTTTCCGGCGGGAGCGGGCCTGTATGGTTGTCCCTCGACCGTGAACAATGTTGAAAGTATTGCGGTTACATCAACCATTATGCGTCGTGGTGCGTCATGGTTTGCTGGGCTTGGCCGTCCGAATAATGCTGGCACGAAGCTGATGGCCATCTCCGGCCATGTGAATACGCCGTGTGTTTTTGAGGAAGAACTCGGCGTTTCGATGAAAGAAATCATCGAGAAGCATGGCGGTGGCGTGCGTGGGGGCTGGGATAATCTTCTGGCCGTCATTCCCGGCGGTTGCTCGGTTCCTCTATTGCCGAAATCCATCTGTGAGACAGTCCTGATGGATTACGACAGTCTGCGTGCAGAACGTACCGCACTGGGAACGGCCTGCATGATCGTCATGGATAAATCGACGGATATCATCAAAGCGATTGCCCGTTTCTCACAGTTTTTCAAACATGAGAGTTGTGGTCAGTGCACGCCCTGCCGTGAAGGCACGGGCTGGATGATGCGTGTCATGAACCGCATGGTCGAGGGACGTGCGGAGATTGAGGAAATTGACATGCTCGAGCAGGTTACTCGACAGGTCGAAGGACACACGATCTGTGCGCTGGGTGATGCTGCCGCATGGCCGATACAGGGCTTGATCCGTCATTTCCGTCCGGAGATGGAACAGCGCATTCGTGAATATAAGATGCGTCATGGTGGAACCGGACTGGTGCAGGTGCCGCAAGGCGCTCTGGTTTCTGATTCCATAGCTGCGGAGTGAGCGGGCCATGGTGAAGGTATTTATTGACGGCGCGCCGATTGAGGTTCCAGCAGGTTCCAGTGCCTTGCAGGCCTGTGAAGCTGCGGGAAAGGAAATCCCCCGCTTCTGTTATCATGAGCGCCTGTCGGTCGCCGGTAACTGTCGTATGTGCCTGGTTGAGGTCGTGAATGCGCCGAAGCCAGTCGCGTCCTGCGGTTTTCCTGTTGGTGAAGGCATGCAGATCCTGACGGATACGGAGAAAGTGCGTCGTGCACGCCGTGCTGTTATGGAATTTCTGCTGATCAATCATCCACTGGACTGTCCGATCTGCGATCAGGGTGGTGAGTGCGATCTTCAGGATCAGGCCTATGGCTACGGCAGTGGTGTTTCCCGGTATGAGGAAGAAAAACGCGCTGTCACTGACAAAAATCTCGGGCCTCTCGTCAAAACAGTGATGACGCGTTGCATCCAGTGCACGCGCTGCGTTCGTTTCTGCACGGAAATTGCGGGTACGCCGGAGCTTGGCGCTGTGTCTCGGGGTGAAAATCTCGAGATCACGACTTATGTCGAGAAAGCCCTGACTTCGGAACTGTCTGGTAACCTCATCGATATCTGTCCGGTTGGAGCTCTGACTTCGAAACCAGGTGCGTTTCAGGCACGTCCGTGGGAACTGAAGAAGACAGACGCCATCGACGTCATGGATGCTGTCGGCACGAATATCGTGATGCAGGTCCGTGGGGGAGAGGTTAAACGTATCGTTCCCCGCGTGAATGACGAGGTGAACGAGGAATGGCTGTCGGATAAAGGTCGTTTTTCGGTTGATGGTCTGAAGCATCGTCGCCTTGATCGTCCGTGGGTCCGTGTTCACGGAAAACGTCAGGCTGTATCGTGGCAGGACGCTTTTGTGGCTGTTGCCAAACGTCTTGAGGGTGTGGCCGGAGACCGGATAGGTGCAATCGCCGGAGATCTCTGTGATGCGGAAAGCATGACGGCGCTTCGCGATCTGATGTCCGCCCTTGGTTCCGAAAATATCGACTGCCGTCAGGATGGTGCGATTTATGATCTGTCGGATCGTGCGCGCTACACCTTCGCCAGCGGGATTGTCGGTATTGAGGACGCGGATGCCCTGCTGATTGTCGGAGCTGTGCCGCGTCATGATGCGCCGGTCCTGAATGCGCGGATCCGCAAGCGGTATCTGGCAGCAGGTCGTGGTGGTTTCCCGATTGGCGTTATTGGTGCTCAACCTTCGGATCCCACATGGGGTTATGAAGCTGTGGGAGATGGTCCTGCTGCGCTGAATGGTTTGCTGGATGGAAGCAATCCATTTGCGGCGGTTCTGAAGGCAGCCAAAAAGCCGATGATCATTCTTGGTCATGGTGCCCTGACCCGTAAGGACGCATCGGCCATTCAGTCTTCTGTCTGGAAGCTGGCGGAAGAGGTTGGAGCTGTCGGTCCGGACTGGAATGGCTTCAATATTCTGCATACTGCGGCTTCGCGCGTCGCCGGTCTGGATCTTGGCTTCCTGCCAGGAAAAGGTGGGCGGAGTGTTGCCGGTATGCTGAAGGGCGGGGTTGAGGTCCTCTGGCTTCTCGGCGCTGATGAGTTCCCTGTCGGAGAGATCGGTCCGGATACCTTCGTGATCTATCAGGGGCATCATGGTGATGCGGCTGCGGCGCGGGCTGATGTGATTCTGCCTGGTGCGGCCTATACCGAGAAATCCGGTACCTGGGTGAACACCGAAGGACGTGTGCAGCAGTCTTTTCAGGCGGTTTTCCCACCAGGGGAAGCCCGTGAAGACTGGCGCATTCTCAGGGCTTTTTCTGATGTTGTCGGATATCGCCTGCCTTACGACACCATTGAGAGCCTGCGTGCGCGTATGGCCTCGATTAATCCTGTGTTTGCGGGCGGTGTTGCCCTGGCTGGAACAGGTCAGGCTGCACAAGGCGGAGAGATTGATGGCGCGGAACCGTTCCGGGTGCCTGTGCAGTCCTATTATCTGACCAATCCGATCAGCAGGGCTAGTGAGACGATGGCAGAGTGTGCCCGGGTTTATGGCCCGGTCGCCGCGATAGCAGCGGAGTAACGATCGTGGCGCATTTCTTTTTCGAGACGATGGCCGGTCATGTGATCCTGATGGTTCTGGAGACACTGGCGGTTCTGGTGCCTCTGCTGCTTGCCGTGGCTTATCTGACGCTCATGGAACGTAAGGTCATGGCGTCGATGCAGATGCGGCGTGGTCCGAACGTCAATGGTCTTTTCGGTGTGCTGCAGGCTTTTGCCGACGCCATCAAGATGATCACCAAAGAGACGATCATCCCGAGTGGGGCCAACAAGTTCCTGTTTCTTTTTGCGCCGTTTCTGACCTTCTCTCTGGCGATGGTGGCATGGGCCGTCATTCCGACCGGGAATGGTCTGGCGGTTGCCAACATCAATGTCGGCATCCTCTATCTACTCGCGATTTCATCGCTGGGTGTTTACGGCATCTTGATTGCCGGATGGGCTTCGAACTCGAAATACGCTTTTCTGGGTGGACTTCGGTCTGCGGCACAGATGGTGTCCTATGAAGTTTCGATCGGGCTTGTGATTGTTTCCGTACTTCTTGCGGTGGGCAGTCTGAATCTGAATGACATCATTCTGGCGCAGCAGCATGTCTGGTTCTGCGTGCCGATGTTTCCGATGTTCATTGTGTTTTTCATATCGGCGCTTGCGGAAACCAATCGTGCTCCTTTCGATCTTCCTGAAGGCGAAAGTGAGCTGGTGGCAGGGTTCTTCGTTGAATATTCGTCCCTGTCCTTCGGGCTTTTCTTCCTTGGTGAATATGCCAACATGATCCTGATGTCGGGCATGGTGAGCATTCTGTTTCTTGGTGGATGGCTGCCTCCGCTGGGAATTGCGCCGCTCACATGGATCCCTGGTCCATTGTGGCTGATTGCCAAAATTCTTTTCTGTCTTTTTGTTTTCATCTGGGTTCGTGCGACGTTCCCCCGTTATCGTTACGATCAGCTGATGCGGCTGGGATGGAAGGTGTTTCTGCCTTTCTCGCTGCTGTGGATGATCGGCACGGCTGGGTTTCTTCTCGCTACAGGCCTCTTGCCGCAGGGAATGAGCTGATATGGCGGGACTTGACCAGACACTCCGGGCATTTCTTCTGAAAGAAATTGTCTCCGGCATGGCTTCGACCCTGAAAATGATGTTCAAGCCGAAGGTGACGCTCAACTATCCATATGAGAAGGGACCGCTGTCACCGCGTTTCCGTGGTGAGCATGCGTTGCGCCGCTATCCAAATGGTGAAGAGCGCTGCATCGCCTGCAAGCTTTGTGAAGCGACGTGCCCGGCAGAAGCGATTACGATTGAGTCCGAACCCCGCGATGATGGTTCGCGCCGCACGACCCGTTATGACATCGACATGACGAAATGCATCTATTGCGGGCTTTGTGAAGAAGCCTGTCCTGTAGATGCGATTGTCGAAGGGCCGAATTACGAGTTCGCGGTCGAGACGCGTGAGGAGCTGATGTATGACAAGGAAAAGCTGCTTGCGAACGGCGATCGTTGGGAAACAGTTCTTGCGCGGAGGCTTGAGCTCGATGCGCCGTATCGCTGAACGGTCATGCCGTTGTCTTTCTGATCTTCAGGTCGGCGAGGGAGCGTGGTCATGACACAGATCGTCTTTTATGTTTTCGCGGCTGTTCTGCTGCTTTCCGCGACGATGGTTATCAGTGCCCGTAATCCCGTGCATTCGGTTCTTTTCCTGATTCTTGCATTTTTCAATGCGGCGGGACTGTTTCTGATTGCCGGTGCAGAATTCCTTTCGATGCTGCTGGTGATTGTCTATGTCGGTGCGGTAGCGGTTCTTTTCCTTTTCGTTGTGATGATGCTCGACATCGATTTCACGAAAATGCGTGAAGGCCTGCAACGCTATGCCCCGTTTGGTGCGGCAGTCGGTGCGGTTCTGTTTGCTGAACTGGTGATGGCATTCCTTCACTGGCATCAGGCTCCTGTCCGGGTCATGCCGATTACGGGTGGTCTTGGTCAGCCTGGTGGACCGCACACCAATACAGCTGCGCTCGGAAACATCATTTACACACATTATCTTCTGCCATTTCAGGCGTGCGGACTTGTTCTGCTTGTCGCCATGATTGGCGCCATCACGCTGACACTGCGTGAGCGTCCGACCGGTCGACGTCAGTTGATTGATCGTCAGCATGCGCGGCGTCGCGAAGATACTCTGGAAATGCTGACACTGCCTTTGGGCAATAGTGTTGTGGATAATGGCGGTTTCCGTCGCCCCGATACCTATTACGGGACGGCCGTTCCGGGGTCTTGGGGTGTTCCGGAAGGTGAAGGCGGCAAGGTCGTCAAGGCTGTGCCGGCAGAGGGAGATCACGCATGACGCCCGCTCTTGAACAGATCGGACAGGTGCCGTTCCTGATTGTCAGCGCGGTTCTTCTGGTTCTTGGCGTGTTCGGAATTTTTCTGAACCGTAAGAATATCATCATCATCATGATGTCCATGGAACTGATCCTGCTGTCTGCGAACCTGAATTTTGTGGTGTTTTCCGCAGTTCATGGTGATCTGAGCGGGCAGGTGATGACGCTTTTTGTTCTGACCATTGCAGCGGCTGAAGCAGCGATTGGTCTGGCAATCCTGACTGTTTATTTCCGTAATCGCGGCTCGATCCAGGTCGAGGACGTGACGATGATGAAGGGCTGACCGGTCATGCAGGCAGCACTGATGTGTTTCGCGTTTGCGATTTTCTCTCCGCTTGCCGGCGCCCTGATTGCGGGTCTGTTCGGGCGGAAAATCGGTGATGGGGCTGCGCAGGCGGTCACTATCTTCTTCATGGCGCTTGCCGCGATCTGTGGCGTGAGCGCACTTGGAATGGGACTTGCTTCGGGAGGGATGCCTGCCGTTTTCGTCCTGAGTGACTGGATCAGCGCGGGCGGTTTTCAGACGACCTGGGCGCTGAGATGCGACACGCTGTCAGTGACGATGGTGGCAATGGTCCTGTGCGTTTCATTGCTGGTCCATATCTATAGCGTTGGCTACATGTCCCATGACGGGATGCCGCGTTATCGCTTCTTTGCCTATCTGTCGCTGTTCACCTTCGCGATGCTCATGCTGGTTTCGTCAAATGATCTGATCCAGCTGTTCTTTGGTTGGGAAGGTGTTGGTCTGGCCAGTTATCTGCTGATTGGATACTGGTATGATCGCCCTTCGGCGACTGCCGCTGCGATCAAGGCTTTTGTCGTCAACCGTGTTGCTGACCTGTTCTTTCTGGTTGGCATCGGTCTGATTTACATCGTGTTCGGCACGGTGAACTACGACCGTATTTTCCTGAACATTCCGGGGCAGCTCGGGACGGGTTACATGCTGTTCGGTTCACCACACAGTGTGATGGAAGTTATTGCAACGCTTCTGTTTATCGGTGCGATGGGCAAATCGGCTCAGCTGTTTCTGCACACATGGCTTCCAGACGCGATGGAGGGGCCGACGCCTGTCTCCGCGCTGATCCATGCTGCAACGATGGTCACGGCGGGTGTTTTCCTGATGGCGCGTATGTCGCCGTTGCTGGAATTTGCGCCTTACACCAAGGATTTCATTGTTCTGATTGGTGGGACGACCTGTTTCTTTGCTGCGACCGTTGGCATGGTTCAGCCGGACATCAAGCGAACGATCGCATATTCCACCTGTTCACAGCTTGGATACATGTTTGTCGCCATTGGTGTCGGGGCCTATCAGGCCGGTGTTTTCCATCTGACGACGCATGCCTTTTTCAAGGCGCTCCTGTTTCTTGCCGCAGGCTCGGTCATCCACGCAGTGCATGATGAGCAGGACATGTTCAAAATGGGCGGTCTGTGGAAGAAAATTCCTCTGACTTATGCCGTCATGTGGATTGGCAGTCTTGCGCTGGCAGGTGTGTTTCCTTTCGCAGGTTACTGGTCGAAGGACGCGATCCTTAATGCGGCATGGGTTTCCGGTTCAGGCTTCGGTCATTACGGCTGGATCATGGGCACGGTTACAGCATTCATCACCGCCTTTTACAGCTGGCGTCTGATTTTCCTCGTCTTCCATGGCAAACCGCGTGAGCAGCATCTTTATGATGGTGCGCATGAAAGCCCGCCTGTGATGACCGCACCGCTGGTGCTTCTGTCTCTGGGAGCCATTTTTGCCGGTGTTGCTTTTGCTCCGTTTTATATCGGGCATTATCAGGCCGCGTTCTGGGGTGGTTCGATCTTCAATGGTCCGGGAAACAGCATCATGGAAAGGCTGGAAGATGTGCCTTCCATGATCGCATTCGCACCTTCTGTCGCCGGTCTTCTTGGAATTCTGGTTGCCTGGGTTGCGTATATTTCCTCTCCCGCTTTGCCAGCTTCGCTCGCGAAGTCATTCCGTCCGCTTTACCTGTTCCTGTTGAACAAGTGGTATTTCGACGAACTGTATGACGTCATTTTTGTTCGCCCCTATCAGGCTATTGCGCGCTTCCTGTGGCGCAACGTTGATGAGGACGTGATCGAGAAAATGCCTATGGGGGCGGCGCGTCTGACGTTCCAGTCCGCTATTCAGGCTGCACGGACGCAGACCGGCTCGATTGCGGTCTATGCCTTTACGACCCTGATCGGTCTGGTCCTGCTGATCTCGACCATTGTGTTTCTGGGATGAGCGGGGCCGAGAGGGAGAGCGTAGCCATGTTTCGTATTTCTTCGATTTCCAGACTGAACGGATAACGGCACGATGAACTGGATGCCTGCTTTCCCGGAACTCGTGCTTGCAATTTGCGGCCTGATTATCCTTGTTGTCGGAGCTTTTCTTAAGAAAACAGAAAGCTTTGTTCCCGTATCCGCGCTGACGATTGCAGCCTTGGTCGGAACAGCTTTTCTGGTGTGTGGTTCAGCGGATGGAGTTGGCCTTGGTCATCTCTTCATCAATGACAATTTTGCACGCTTCCTGAAGCTGCTTATTTTGACGGGTGGTATTCTCGCGACGGTTGTTGCGATGGGATATGTTCGTGAAGGTGGTGACCTTCCGTTCGAAACGCCTGTGTTGATGCTGTTTTCCACGCTTGGTGCGATGCTGATGGCGTCGTCGGGGAATCTAATCACACTCTTTGTGGGTCTCGAACTGTCCTCGCTCTCTATCTACATTCTCTGCGCCATTGAGCGGGAGCGTCTGAAGGCGGCAGAAGCAGGTCTGAAATATTTCATTCTGGGCTCTCTGGCATCGGGGCTGCTGCTTTATGGAATTTCGCTGGTTTATGGTTATGCCGGGACGATGGAATATCCGGCCTTGACCAGCATTCTGATGGCCAGTGGTCTGCTTCCTGTCGGTCTTGTTATTGGCATCGTGTTTATTATCGTCGGACTGGCTTTCAAGCTGTCTGCCGTGCCGTTCCATATGTGGACGCCCGATGTCTATCAGGGCGCTCCAACACCTGTGACAGCTTTTATGGCGGGCGCTCCGAAGTTTGCTGCTTTTGCGCTGCTGATCCGGATCATGGCAGGTCCGTTCGGGATGCTCGCTCCACGTTGGCAGCTTCTTCTGGTCGTTATCTCGGCTCTGTCGATGCTGTTCGGTTCGCTGGCGGCCATTCCCCAGACCGACATCAAACGTCTTATGGCTTATTCCTCGATCGGTCATATGGGTTATGCCATGATGGGTCTTGCCTCCGCTTCAGGCGCAGGCATTCGCGGTACGCTGGTCTATCTTTCAGCCTATCTGGTTATGAATGCTGGTGTGTTTGCCGGAATTGCTGCCATGCGTCGTCAGGGGCATGAAGTGACCAAGATCCGTGATCTGGCCGGTCTGGGACAGACGAACCCGGCGATGGCTTTGACCATGACGGTGTTCATGTTCTCGATGATCGGCGTTCCTCCGATGGCCGGGTTCTTTGGCAAATTCATGGTCTTTGCTGCGGCTTGGAATGCAGGCCTGACGGGTCTTCTGATTGTTGGTGGTGTTTCCGCCCTGATTGGTGCCTATTATTATCTGCGTGTTGTGAAGATCATGTATTTCGATGCGCCAGAAGGTAGCTTCGATCGTCCTGCTCCTTCTCTGACCTTTGTGTCGGCAAGCATGGGTGTAGCCACGGTTCTTTACGTGGTTGGACTGGGTGTGATCACGTCAGCCGCGGATGCAGCAGCCAGTGCTCTTATCGGCTGAGACTGTTGCGATCCCTGATGGAAGCGGACATGCCCCGCACTCCATCAGGACATGGCGCTTTGAACTGTATGACGAAATCGGTTCAACGTCTGATCTGTGCAAGGAAAGAGCCGAGAGTGGTGAACCTGAAGGTTTGGCTGTTCTTGCGTTGAAGCAGACAAAAGGCCGCGGCAGCCGTGGGCGTCAATGGTCTGATCCGGGGGACAGTCTGGCGTTGTCAGTTCTGCTCCGTCCTGATCCGCAAGCCGATGTTCTCCCTGCATTATGGCCTTTTCTGTTTGCTCTCGCTTTTCGGGATGGGCTGGTGTCCAGTTGCCCGGGTGCTGAAGATCTTCTGAAGCTGAAATGGCCGAATGATATTCTTCTCCATGGTCGTAAACTGGCAGGCCTGTTGATTGAACGGGGTGGATCTGACTGCGGCTCCTGGCTGGTCGCCGGACTGGGTGCCAATCTGGTGCGTGCCCCCCGGATTGAGGGTCGGGATTTGGCTGCCTTGAGAGAGTGCGGTTCCATCCCCGATCGAGATGTTGTTGCCCGGAATATCCTTTCCGCGCTCACGCACTGGTTGGCGGTCATGGCGGAAAAGGGCTTTGCACCGATCCGAAGTGCATGGATACGCCACGCCCTTGCGGAAGGGACGCGTCTTGTGGCGCAGAGTGGAAATACGTATATCGAAGGAGAATTCGCGGGTATTGATGAGGTCGGTGCCCTGATCCTCAGGACTGCTGATGGGCCGAAACGTATTGCGACGGCCGAAGTGTTCCTGATGTCTGGCAGGGAGTGAGGCGGATATTTCCCGTCCATATCTCTGGTGCAAAAAGTATTTTCCGTTCGTGTCGATCAGACCCGGATGTGTGGAATTGAGTGACGTGTCCGGGCAATTTGTCCGGAAAATGTGCGGGATTGTTTTCGCGTTTGAGCCGGATGGGTTCCGCGGAGCATGCGCCCGCAAGACAGATTCAGGCGTTCGCGCCGTACAACTCGATGAGTTTTTCCGGAGTCAGTGAGTCCGGACGTGTCATGGTATTTTTTGGTAAGGTAAGCTGAACATATGACAGAACAAAAAGACGGTCTGGCCTTTCTGCCTTTGGGCGGAACGGGTGAGATCGGCATGAATCTCAATCTTTATCGTCTTGGTGAATCGTGGCTGATCGTTGATTGCGGTATTGGTTTTTCGGGCAATGATACCCCGGAAGCCGAGGTTCTGACGCCAGATCCGACATTCATCGCGGAACGTCGCGACCAAATTGCAGGCATGGTTATTACGCATGCGCATGAGGATCATCTCGGAGCGGTTGCGCATTTATGGACGCGTCTTGGTTGTCCTATCTATGCAACGCCTTTTGCGGCTTCGGTTCTCCGCCGCAAGCTGGGTGAGGCACGGCTCCTGCATCATGTGACGATTTATACCATTCCCTGTGGAAGTCGTTTTGAGGTCGGGCCGTTCGATATTGAATTCATACCGGTCGCGCATTCGGTTCCCGAGGCTCAGGCACTGGCAATCCGGACGTCATATGGAACTATTGTCCACACGGGTGACTGGAAGATCGATCGGACACCGCTGGTTGGCCCTCCGACGGATCTGAAGCGCCTGAAGGAAATTGGCGACGAAGGCGTTCTGGCGCTGGTTTGTGACAGCACGAATGTGATGTCTCCAGACGCCTCCCGTTCGGAAGCCGAAGTCCGGATTGGCATGACAGAACTGATGTCCCGTCTTGAAGGGCGTATTGCAGTGACCTGCTTTGCGTCCAATGTGGCGCGTGTCGAAACCATCGCGATGGCGGCGCAGGCTGCTGGCCGGACGGTTGTTCTGGTCGGGCGTTCATTGCGCAATCTTGATAATTCAGCGCGTGAGTGTGGCTATCTGTCCGGTGTTCTGCCTTTCCTGTCAGAGCAGGAAGTGAACGATCTGCCTGATCGGGAAGTGGTGATGATCATTACTGGCAGCCAGGGTGAGCCGCGCTCTGCGCTGTCCCGCATTGCCTCTGATGTGCATCCCAATGTTTCTTTGGGGGAAGGCGACACGGTCATTTATTCCAGCCGCATGATTCCGGGCAATGAACTGGCAATCATGCAGGTGCAGGATAATCTGACGCGCCGTGGTGTCAGAGTTCTGACGGACAAGGACGCGATGGTCCATTGTTCCGGTCATGCTACGGGCGAAGACGTCCGCATGATGTATGATCTGATACGTCCGGAATATGCGATTCCTACGCATGGTGAATGGCGTCATCTGACGGCTCACGCGGCGTTGGCTCAGGAAAAAGGGATCAAATCCCTTCTTCTTGAGGATGGAGACATTCTGAATCTGGCACCAGGTGCGGTTGAGGTGGTTGATACGGCGCCGACCGGTCGTTGGGCCGTGGATGGCAACCGTCTGCTGCCCATGGATGGCGATGTTCTCGCTGCACGCCGCAAGATGTTGTTCAATGGTGTCGTTCTGGCCAGTTTTGCAGTCGATGACGAAGGTTTTGTCATCGGCGAGCCGAAGGTCAGTGCGCCGGGTCTACTAGATGTTGATGAGCCGGATAGCCGTCGCGTTCAGGAAGAGTTCGCTCTGGCAATTGATCAGATCCCGGATGAACTCCGGATGGATGACCATGCCTTCCGTGAGGCAGCTAAAACGGCGCTGCGCCGTGCTCTGGGTCGCAAGATCCAGAAGCGTCCTCTGGTGGATGTGCACGTCCTTCGTGTTTGAGTGAAAACAAAGATGGCGAGGAAGTTGCCCTCCTCGCCATCAGCACGTTGTCCGTGCTTTTATTTTTTTAATGAATAAAAGTAATCACAGAATCGAATATAAGCAAAATCACGAAACCTTGTGAGCTTGCCCACGGGTGAGGGAGAGAATGTCTCCCGCAGAATATTTTGTGATGTGGACAGCGGAACTGGCTGGCAGCCTCTTGCTTCAGGCCCCCTTGCACGGGCATAGCCGAACAGAAGGCCCCATTCGCCACGGGGCGATTTGAATTTTCAACTGGATTCTCGATGCGCCTCTCACGCAGTTTTCTGCCCACCCTGAAAGAAACACCCGCCGACGCCCAGATTGCTTCGCATCGTCTGATGCTGCGAGCTGGTCTGGTCAGGCAGACGGCATCGGGAATTTACGCGTGGCTGCCGGCTGGCCTGAGAGTCCTGCGTAATATCGAGACTATTGTTCGTCAGGAGCAGAACAGGGTCGGGGCGCAGGAGCTTCTTATGCCGACGTTGCAATCGGCTGACCTGTGGCGTCGTTCCGGGCGTTATGACGCTTATGGTCCGGAAATGCTGCGGATCCGCGATCGCCATGAACGCGAGTTGCTTTATGGACCGACCAATGAGGAAATGATCACTGATCTCTTCGGACAGGTGGTGAAATCCTATAAGGATCTGCCGAAGGCGCTGTATCATATCCAGTGGAAATTCCGCGATGAGGTACGTCCGCGTTTTGGTGTGATGCGTGGTCGCGAATTCCTGATGAAAGATGCCTACAGCTTCGATCAGGATTATGCGTCGGCTGTTGCAAGTTATCAGCGCATGATGCTGGCCTATCTCCGGACGTTCCAGCGTCTGGGTGTGCGGGCTGTTCCGATGGTGGCTGACACGGGTCCGATCGGTGGCGAACTGTCGCATGAATTTCTGATCCTTGCTCCGACAGGAGAAAGTGGCGTTTTCTATGATGCGGCGCTGGAAGGGCAGGATTGGCTGGCTGAGCCTGTGGATACAGACAATCATCAGGCTCTGGCGTCATTCTTTGATGAGGTGACGTCTCATTATGCTGCGACCGATGAAAAACATGATGAGGCAGCCTGGGACAAGATTCCGGTTGAGCGTCGTCGCGAAGGGCGTGGCATTGAAGTCGGGCATATTTTCTATTTTGGCGACAAATATACCAAATCGATGGACATTTCCGTCACCGGACCGGACGGGACGATGATCCACCCGGAAATGGGTTCTTACGGTATTGGTGTTTCCCGTCTTGTTGGTGCGATCATCGAAGCCAGCCATGATGATGCCGGCATCATCTGGCCGGAGTCCATCGCGCCGTTCCGGGCCGTGATCATTAATCTCAAGGGTGGAGACGAGGAATGCGACGCGCTGTGTGAAAAGCTTTACGCAGCAGGTCCTGATGCTCTTCTCTATGATGACCGCAAGGATCGTGCGGGCGCGAAATTCGCCGATGCGGACTTGATGGGGCATCCGTGGCAGATCATTGTTGGTCCGCGCGGCGCGAAAGCAGGTCTGGTTGAGTTGAAACATCGGGCGACGGGAGAGCGTGTTGAAATATCTCCAGAAGAAGCTTTGAAAAAAGTGTTTGCCGTCTGATGTTCGGTCCTTTCGAGCGCGCGGTGGCCGGGCGTTATCTGCGTGCCCGAAGAGGGGAACGGTTTGTTTCGGTGATCGCCATTTTCTCCCTGATTGGCATAGGCCTTGGGGTGGCGACGCTGATCATCGTGATGGCGGTGATGAATGGTTTCCGGGCCGATCTGATGAGCCGGATACTGGGCCTGAACGGTGATCTGACGATTTATGGTGTGACCCGGTCAATCACTGATTACGAGAATATTGCTAAGGAAGTTGCCGCCGTTCCCGGTGTGCGGTCGGTGACGCCCCTGATTGAGGGGCAGGTGTTGCTGAGTGCCGGGAACTGGAATTCCGGAGGCATGGTTCATGGCATGACCCGTCAGGATTTCCAGAACCTGAAAGCGGTGAGTGGCGATCTGATTGACGGATCTCTGGACAAGTTTGAAGGCGACGGCATTGCTGTGGGGGTGTCCATGGCGGAACAGGCCGGGCTGACGCTTGGTTCGGCGGTGACACTGATTTCACCGAACGGAGCAGCTACGGCTTTTGGCACGGTGCCGCGCATGAAAACCTATCATATCGTGGCGATTTTCGATGCTGGCGTGAATGATTACAACAAGAGTTATGTTTTCATGCCGTTGGCGTCTGCTCAGGTTTATTTCGAAAAACCGGGGCAAGTGACGCAGATGATGGTCATGACCAATGATCCGGATAATGCGCGATCTATTGCGAAGACCATTTCTGACACATTGGCTGATCCGCGCATTCGTGTCCTGGACTGGACACACAGCAATAATGCGTTTTTTGGCGCTCTTGAAGTTCAGAAGAATGTCCTGTTCCTGATTTTGACGCTGATTATTCTGGTTGCGGCGTTTAACGTTATCTCGTCACTGATCATGATGGTCAGGGACAAGACGGTGGACATTGCCGTCTTGCGGACCATGGGAGCGACCCGTGGTGCGATCATGAGGATTTTTCTGATGTGCGGCGCGTCTGTTGGCGTGACGGGCACGGTGGCCGGAACGATTTTTGGCGTCGTTTTCTGTCATTATATCGACAATATCAGGCAGTTGATTGAACGCATGACAGGCACGGCGCTTTTCAATCCTGAAGTCTACTACCTTGTGCATTTGCCGGCGCGTCTGATCTGGAGTCAGGTTCTGGAAGTGATCGTCATGGCGTTAACGCTTTCTCTTATGGCCACGCTTTATCCTTCATGGCGGGCGGCGCGGACGGACCCTGTCGAGGCTCTGCGTCATGGCTGAATGGGGTGATGTTCCGGCCTTGAAGCTGGTTGACGTCTGTCGATCCTATGGCAGCGGAGATGCTGGCAGGCTCGATGTTTTGCGTGGCGTGAATTTCACCCTGTATCCGGGGGAGATTGTGGCTCTGGTTGCGCCGTCCGGCACCGGAAAATCTACTTTGCTGCATATTGCCGGCCTGCTGGATACGCCGGACAGCGGTGCGGTCGAGATTGCTGGTCGTAATGTCGGTCATTTGTCGGATGCGGTGCGTACAGGCATTCGCCGTGATGAGATCGGTTTCGTCTATCAGTTCCATCATCTTCTGGCTGAATTCACGGCCGAAGAGAATGTGATCCTGCCCCAGATGGTGGCGGGAGTATCCCGCAAGGAAGCACGCGTTCGTTCTCAGGAATTGCTCACGCAGTTTGGATTGGGCCATCGTCTGGATCACTTGCCAGGCAAGCTTTCGGGCGGTGAGAAACAGCGTGTCGCGATTGCCCGTGCCATGGCAAACCGGCCATCTGTGTTGCTTGCGGATGAGCCGACAGGAAATCTGGATGTCCACACATCCGACAAGGTGTTTGCCGAACTTCTGTCCGCGGTGCGGGCATCGGGGTTGGCGGCACTAATTGCTACGCATAATGATGCGCTGGCAGCAAGAATGGACCGTGTAGTGGTCATGAGAGACGGGGTTCTGACCGAAATCTGATTGTTCGCCGATCCGTCGATAAAGACAGACATAGTCTGTCGGTTCTGACTGTTTGAGGTCTCCATTGTGGATTTCCGAAGCAGCCAGGAGATTTTCGAAGGATTTGCAGAACTTGCAGTTTTTTGTGGGCTATCTGGGTCTTATGACCAAAGCATCCTCTGGCGGCGCGGAATTGGGCGACAAGGGATATGCCCGTCAGCCGGTTTGTTTTCGTATGTCCCGTAAAGGGCGGATGTCACTCCATCTCCCCCGTCGCCCGATTTTTGGCAGGGCGGAGAAGGATTGGGGCTATGTCTCAGCTCTGGCTCTTTTTACTGATGCGGACCCATCTTCTCGTCCGCTTCTTTCGTGGGACATTATCCCGGAATATGTTTCGGACGGTCAGTGTTTCATGCCTTCCGATGAATCGCTGATGTTGAAGATCAGTGTGTGCGGGCTGCAAGCGACTGATAATGTGGTTGGACGGACAGCCGAAGGGGGTGACGTTGTTGTGGGACGTCCCTTGATGATTGAGGGTGGCAGCATTCGTCTGAAAACGGATGCTGTTGATCTTTCGGCAACAACGCTGAAATCGATGCTCACGACCTTGCTGCGAAGCCTCCCTGACGAGGATCCGGGAGATGGGGTTTCTCTGTGGAGTAATGCCGGGTTGTTGGCGCTTTCCATCACGACAGCCTGAAAAAAGACGCATTGATGGGGCTCTGTGGGTCGGAAGAAAGGCAGTTTGCTTCGACCTTCGGATCCAGACGCTTGTGGCGAGCCTCTGTGGAGGATAAGAGGGACAGAGAATTCGCATTGTTGCAGAGGGTGCATCCTTGAGCCTGTACTGCAGCACAGGTTTAGGTATCCGGGGACCAATGAGCGACACGACAGGCATGACAGCAGGCGGGCAGCGCGTACTTCTTAAAGTATCAGGCGAAGCCCTGATGGGAGAGGGGCAATACGGTGTTGATGCCCCGACCGTTGATCGTATTGCAGCTGATGTGGCGGCTGTTTCCCGCTCTGGTGTTCAGGTCTGTCTTGTCGTCGGCGGAGGAAATATCTTTCGTGGTCTGACGGCGGCGGCACGCGGAATGGATCGTGCTCAGGGTGATTATGCGGGCATGCTGGCGACAGTCATCAATGCTCTGATGGTGCAGAATGCGTTGGAACGTGAAGGAATTCCGACCCGCGTGATGTCTGCGATCGATATGTCCTCCATCGCTGAGCCCTACATTCGGCGGCGCGCTGTGCGCCATATGGAAAAGGGTCGCGTGGTGATTTTTGCCGCAGGCACCGGCAACCCATTCTTTACGACGGATACGGCAGCGGCGCTGCGTGCGGCCGAGATGGACTGCACCTGTCTGTTCAAAGGCACGCAGGTTGATGGTGTCTATTCCGCGGATCCCCGGAAAGACAAGGACGCCGTCCGTTATGAACGCCTGACCTATCTTGAGGTTCTGTCGCGCGATCTGAATGTGATGGATGCCGCCGCAATCAGTCTTGCACGTGAGAATCGTTTGCCGATCGTGGTTTTCAACATCCATGAGGCTGGCGCTTTTGAGCGCGTGATGCGTGCCGAGGGTAAATTTACACGTATTGAAGAAGCTGGTTGAAACAGGGGCTCATATTCTTGTTTCACATCTGTAAAGTATCTGGAGAAAGCCGCCGTGGCCGATATTAAAGCTCTGACTGACGATCTGACCCGCCGTATGGATGGGGCGCTCGAGAGTCTGCGTCGTGATTTTGCAGGCCTGCGCTCCGGTCGTGCCAGCCCGGCATTGTTGGAGCCGGTCCGAGTAGAAGCTTATGGAGGGGAAGTTCCTCTGTCGCAGGTCGGAACGGTTGCTGTTCCCGAAGCACGGATGTTGACGGTTCAGGTTTGGGATCGTGCTCTTGCCAGCGCGGTGGAAAAGGCGATCCGTGAGGCTGGTCTGGGACTGAATCCTGCGTCTGAGGGGCAGATGATCCGCGTGCCCATTCCCCAGTTGACCGAAGAGCGTCGTAACGATTTGGCAAAAGCTGCGGCACGTTATTCCGAAAACGCGAAAATCGCCGTGCGTGGTGTTCGTCGTGACGGGATGGATCAAACGAAGACTGCGGAGAAGAAGACCGAGATCAGTCAGGACGATGTGAAGGTTTGGTCTGAAGCCATTCAGAAGCTGACCGATCAATATGTGAAAAGAATTGATGAAGCGCTTGCGGCAAAAGAGCGTGAAATCAGGCAGGTCTGACGCTTTACGTGGCTCATCCTTCTGCCATGGCTCCGAAACCCTTACCTGAAGGTAAAGGTGGTTTCCCTGTACCTTCTCATGTTGCTATCATCATGGATGGTAATGGTCGTTGGGCTGCTATGCGGGGGTTGCCGCGTATTGCCGGACATCGGGCTGGGGCAGATGCCGTTTCGCGTTGCCTGCACGCGGCGCGGGATGCCGGGGTTGATTATCTGACGCTTTATGCATTTTCATCGGAAAACTGGCGTCGTGGACCGGCTGAAGTCGCGGACCTGACAAGTCTGCTGAGATATTATCTTCGCTACAAGGTTGCTGAACTTCACCGCGAGAATGTCCGGATCTGCTTCATTGGTGAGACGGAGCGTTTCGGGCAGGATCTGGTTGAGGAACTGGAGCGGACAGAGCGTTTGACGGCTGGAAACACCGGCCTCACGCTTGTTCTGGCGCTGTCTTATGGTGGACGTGCCGAGATTGCAGGTGCGGCGCGTCGTTTGGCGGAAGCTGTCAGAGACGGGAAAATCGAGCCGTCTGCCGTGACGGAAGATGTCTTTTCGCGCTATCTCCTGACAGCTGGCATGCCTGATCCTGATCTGATTGTCAGAACGAGTGGAGAGCATCGTCTTTCCAACTTTCTTCTCTGGCAGAGCGCTTATTCAGAGTTTGTCTTTCTTGATGTGCTATGGCCCGATTTCGACGAATCGCATTTTTCCTCGATGTTGAAAATTTATGCATCGCGGGAGCGTCGTTTCGGTGGACGGCCAGGCTGATCTGCACATGACTGGATCTTCTGGGGCTGTGGTCTCTTCCGGGTGGGCTGATCTGAAGCCCCGTCTGATTTCCGCGCTTGTTCTCCTTGTTGTGGCGTCTCTGGCTATCGGTGCCGGAGGCTGGCTGTTCGGTGTTCTCATGTCAGTCGTGATGGCAGGAATGACATCGGAAGGAGCGGGGCTTGCCGGGGCATGGAAAGCCAGGGACTGGCGGGCATATGCAGGCGTTGCCTGGGCGTGCGCCGCAGGGATATGCGCAACAATCGGGCGTTGGGATGTCGTTTCCGCGCTGGCGTTCAGCAGTTTTCTGTTCGGTCCTGCGTTATGGATGACCAATGTCTGTGTTGTTCTTGCGGGTGCCAGTCTGATCTGGCTGCGGCTGGATACAGGATGGGGTGTCTGGGCGGTTGTGTTTCTTATCGCTGTCGTGGTGTCGAGTGATAGTTGCGCATATGTGACGGGGCGCCTGATTGGTGGCCCGAAGCTGGCCCCTGCCATTTCTCCCGGCAAGACCCGCTCTGGCGCAGTTGGCGGTTTGGTGGGGGCTGTTCTGGCTGGGCTGTGTGTGGCGGCTTTGACCGGGACTTTGAAAAATTCCGTGCTCCCTGTGGTTGTTTGGAGTGCTGTCATCGGCATTGCTGCCCAGATTGGTGATCTGGTTGAAAGCGCTGTGAAGCGTCGATGCGGCGTCAAGGATTCAGGTCGTATCCTGCCGGGACATGGCGGATTGCTGGATCGTTTTGATGCCATGATGGCCGCTGCTCCTCTGGCAATGCTACTGGCGCTTGCTGCGGGTCATGATGTCGCGTTCTGGACTGTGACCGGCCATGATCTGTGGCTTTCTCTCCTACATTTTTGCGGCTTTTCTTCCACGTCATCCGGGTTGTCCTGATCGATGGTGGAAGAACCGGTTCTGATTGTATTTCTGGAGTTTCCGTGATGAAAACCGTTACCGTTCTTGGCAGCACAGGCAGTATCGGCTGTTCCACGGTTGATCTTCTGCGTCAGTCCGGGCCGGAGGTTTCGGTTCGCTGTCTTGTCGGTGGACGTAATGTTGCCGTTCTGGCTGAGCAGGCGCGGGAAGTTGGTGCTGAACGTGCTGTGATCGCGGACGAAACGCTGCTGGGCGAACTGCGGGAGCGTCTTTCCGGCACTAACATCGAAGTGGCCGCCGGTCGTGCGGCGGTGATTGAGGCGGCAGCGGTTCCTGCTGACTGGACGATGGCTGCGATTACAGGAGCGGCCGGTCTGGAGCCCACGCTGGCGTCCATCCGCAATGGCAAATCTGTAGCTCTGGCAAATAAGGAAGCTCTTGTTTGCGCCGGTGATGTCATGCTGCGCGCGGTTAAGGAGGCAGGTGCGACCCTGTTGCCTGTTGATTCCGAGCATAATGCGATTTTTCAGGCAATGGCCGACCGTCAGGTGGATCAGGTTGAAAAAATCATCCTGACGGCATCAGGCGGTCCGTTCCGTAAGGCTACTCTGGAAGAAATGGAGGCCGCACCGCCTTCCGTGGCGTTGAAGCACCCGACCTGGACGATGGGTGCCAAGATCACCATCGATTCAGCGACGATGTTCAATAAGGGTCTGGAGGTGATCGAGGCGGCTCGGATTTTCGATCTGACGGAAGACCGGATTGATGTTCTGGTGCATCCGCAATCGGCTGTGCATGGTTTCGTGCAATATACGGATGGAAGTTTGATCGCCCAGATTGGTTCGGCGGATATGCGGATTCCGATTGCCCATTGTCTTGCATGGCCGCGTCGGATGAGCACGACGTCTCCTCGTCTTGATCTGGCTGCGATGGCGACCCTGACTTTTGAGGCTCCCGATGAAGTGCGGTTTCCGGCATTACGTCTTGCGCGGGAGGCCTTGCGTAACGGCGGTGCTGCTTCGGCCATTCTTTCCGCCGCAAACGAAATCGCGGTTGAGGCGTTTCTGGGAAGCAGGATCGGTTTTCTGGATATTGCCCGTGTGGTTGAGCAGGTCATGCGTGATATCGGCCATCAAACAGCGGATTCACTTGAAGAAGTGCTTCACTGGGATGCGGAAGCGCGGCGTAAGGCTTCATTTCTCGTGGCGGCGAAAGCAGCCTGATGATTTTTTCCTGTTCCGTAGGCCGGATAAAGGTTTTCTTTCATGCATGAACTGATCCGGACAGTCCTGACATTCATCGTCGTTTTAGGCGTGCTCGTGTTCATTCATGAGCTGGGCCATTATCTGGCGGCGCGTTGGCGTGGTGTGCATGTCGAAACATTTTCGATCGGTTTTGGTCCTCCGCTAGCGCGCTGGCGTGACCGGACGGGAACGGAATGGCGGATCGGGCCGATTCCTTTGGGGGGCTTCGTAAAACCGCATGGTTTTGAGGGGCCGGAAGAGGCAACGGACGAGCAGAAGGCGGCCTGGCAGCCAGGCCGGACATTCCACGACAAGCCTGTGCTGTCACGAGCAATCGTTATTCTCGCCGGGCCCGTGTTCAATTTTCTTCTGGCCTTTGTTCTGTTCTCGGCCCTGTTCGCGCTGACGGGACGCCCGAGTATTCATAACGAGATTGCTCAGGTTGAGACCGGAAGTGCGGCAGCGGCTGCGGGGATGGAAAAGGGAGATGTCATCCTGCGGATCGGAGATCATGAGGTGCATGATGTTGCCGATCTTCAGGCGACGATTGCCTCGATGCCCGGCAGCGCGACGATCCTGAAGGTGCGTCGTGATGGTCAGGAAGTCTCTCTTCCGGTCACAATTGGTGACAGCGGAGGAAACAAACCTCACGGACTTCTGGGTGTCATGTTCGCCACGGAGATTTCTCCGCCGTTGCCGCTGCCATCAGCAATCGTGGCAGGTGCGAAGGAGACCTGGTCTGTCTCAGTTCAGACTCTTGATGGGCTTTGGCAGATTCTGACGGGGCGTCATACGGCCCGGGACCTGGGTGGACCGCTCAAGATTGCCCAGCTTTCAGGGCAGGTGGCGCAATATGGCATCGCCAGCGTGTTGTCTTTCATGGGAATTCTTTCGGTCAATCTTGGATTGATCAATCTGTTCCCGATTCCGGTTCTGGATGGAGGACGGCTTGTTTTCTATATCCTGGAGGCGATTCGTGGCCGTCCTGTCGGTCGTCGTGTGCAGGAGATCAGTTTTCAGGTTGGTTTTGCCTTGATCGCGACACTATTCTTATTCTCTACATTTAATGATCTTTCTGGTTTCGGAGTGTTTCGATGGCTCGCATCGCTCGCGGGGTGATGATAGAAAGATGAGTTGTGAGAGGCTCCTGCTTGCGTGTCTGCCGGTAATTCGGATAGGTCCGCTTTGGAGATAAGCCGGACCTGGCGCGCTGCTGGTCCGCAGGTCTGGGTACGCGGCGCGATACCCGTTCGGAGAGGTGGCAGGTCTTGGCTATTGAACGCTGCGGAGCATTCAGACGCTTGACGAAGAAACGTTCTGTTCTGTTTGCTTCTGTTTGTATTTTTGCTCCGTCTTTGGTCGGAACAGCTTCTGCCCAGTCGGTATCCGAACGGCCTGTGAAGGTGACGAAGGCGTCGCTTCATACTTCCGGGCATATCGCGACAGGCGGTGTTATTGGCGCGATCAGTGTCAGTGGCAACGACAGAATCGAGACGAGTACAATCCTGTCGTACATGGTTGCCCGGACAGGCGACAATTTTAACCAGGATCTTCTGGATCGCTCCTTGCGCACACTTTATGCCACGGGTCTTTTCAGTGATGTGAAGCTGTCGCGGTCTGGCGATATTCTCCGTGTCCATGTGACGGAGAATCCGGTTGTGAACCGGATTGTGTTTGAAGGTAACCACGCGATTAAGGATGAAGATCTCCGCAAGGTGATCTCCCTGCGTTCACGTGCTGTTTTCTCGGCACAGCAGACGGTCTCGGATCGACAGAAAATTCTGGAGCTTTACGGTCAGAAGGCGCGGTATGGCGCAACAGTTACGCCGGAAACGGTGAAGCTGGCCCATAATCGGGTTGATGTCGTGTTTCGTATTGTCGAAGGGCCACAGACGCTGGTGCGCAAAGTTTCTTTCGTGGGGAACGCGCATTACAGTCAGGAAAAGCTGGATGGCGTCATCTCGACAAAGGAACAGGCGTGGTACCGCTTCTTCTCGTCAGCCGATGAATATAATCCGGAGCGTCTGAGATATGATGCGGAGTTGCTGCGCCGTTTCTATCTTGCGAATGGTTTCGTTGATTTTCGTGTGGTGAACGCTGCTGGTGAGCTATCGCCGGATCGCAAGTCATTTTATATCACCTTCACGATCGACGAGGGGCCTCGCTATCGTCTTGGGAAGATAGATATACGTTCATCGCTCCGCCATGTGCCTGCAGTTTCGATGCGTAAATATATCGAGCTGTTTACGCACCAGTGGTATGATGGAACAGCCGTTCAACGTAACGTCACCCATATGGAAGAGGCCCTGCAGGCTCACGGTACGCCCTTTGCCGTCGTTCGACCTGAGGTGGCCCGCAATCCGGAAAAGAAGATTGTGAACCTGCTGTTCGATGTTTCCGAGGGACCTCGGATGTATGTCGAACGTATCAACATCAACGGAAACACGATCACACAGGATCATGTGATCCGGCGGCAGTTGCCGATGGCTGAAGGTGACCCGTTCACTCACACCTATAAGAAATACACCAAGGAGATCTTGCAGGATCTGGGGTATTTCAAAAGCGTTGACGTTGATCAGAGTCAGGGGTCGGCGCCAGACAAGACGAATGTGGGCATTAATCTTGTTGAAAAGCCCACAGGTGAGTTTTCACTTGGCGGTGGTTATTCAACAGACGTTGGCGTGCTGGGCAATGCCAGTCTGAAACAGCATAACCTGCTCGGCAGTGGTGTTGATGCCGGTGTTTCGGGAACGGTTGGATATTACCAGAAGCAGGCGACGCTTTCGGTTTCCGATCCGTATTTTCTGAATCGCAATCTGGTCGCTGGAGTTGATCTTTTCTATATCAACAACAACTACCAGACCTATCAGAACTACTCCGAAAGCCGCTACGGCATGACGCTTCGGATGGGTTATGCCTATACGCAGCATCTTTCCCAATCGTGGAATTACTCACTGATCCGCCGAAAGGTTGGCAACAGCTGGGATGATGCGTCCTGGTATGTTCTGGATCAGAGTGGCCACTCGCTGCTGTCACAGATTGGCACGACGATTGCCTACGATACGCGTGATCGTCGTATGCAGCCTCATAGCGGATATCTGGTTCAGCTGGGTGGTGATTTCGCCGGACTTGGAGGCAATGAAAAATATCTGCGCGGCAAGGTCGACGCAGCATATTATCTGCCGCTGGATGATCTGATGGGGAACCATGACTGGACCGTCGTTTTCAAGGGCGGTGCGGGTTATATCGGCAACTGGTCCGGAAGTGGTCGTCGTGACATCATCGATAACTTCTATCTTGGTGGCCAGAATCTGAGAGGCTTCCTTGACGGTGGTGCCGGTCCGCGAAACGTGGCCCAGCTTGAGCAGTTTGGTTATCCTTCCGATTATGTCCGTCATGGTCAGGAAGACATGCTTGGCGGGCGCTTCATTTATACGGGATCGATGACTGTGAATTTCCCGATGCCGTTTGCGGCTGACATGGGGATTGGCGGTCGTTATTTCGTGGATGCCGGTGGTCTTGACGGTGTTCGTGTGAAAAATCTCTATACGAACCATGCGCAGGACGGGAATTATTACACGCCGATATCGGGAGATGGCTTGAAGCCGCGTGTCAGTACGGGTGTGGGCTTTTCGTGGAAAAGTCCTTTCGGTCTGATCAATATCGATATGGCGATTCCGGTCATGCGTCGTCGTAATGACCGCACACAGCTTTTCCGTTTTGGTTTCGGTCAGCAATTCTGAGGTGTTAATGATTCGCTTCTCTGGTGTGGCAGGTCTGGCCGCGTCCGCTCTTCTTGTCTGCTCGTCTGTTCTGCCAACTGGCGCTCATGCGGAAGCTCCCTCACAGGATAATAAGGGCTGGTTTGTTCCAAAAACCGCCCAGCCGGCCAATCCAGCGCCGCATCCCGCGCATCGTCAGGCACCTGCGACGGCCCAGCCAATGGAAGATGCGGATGCTGATGATGGACAGCCGCGCCAGCCACCGGTTCTGCCGCGTCCCGATATTCCGACGCCTCCTGAATTGGCCAAGGCAGCTCCGCCGCCTACGGCTGTTGTTGGTATCATCAGTGTTTCCGAAGTGATGCGTCAGTCTCTTGCAGCTCAGCAGGTTGAAAGAGAACTGGGTGGACGTCGCGATGCATTGGCACGGGAAGTGCAAAAGCAGCAGGCTGGCTGGCGTGATGAGCAGCAGGCATTGCAGGCTGCTGTGAAGAACATGTCGTCAGATCAGGTGCAGCATCGTGAGCGTGATCTTCAGACACGTGTGATGAAGGCCCAGCATAAATTCCGCGACCAGAACCGGATCATTCAGGAAGCAGCTCAGGTTGCTCTCGGACAGATCGAGCGTGAACTGGTTCAGGTTATCCAGCGTGTTGCCGGTGCGCACGGTATGAATCTTGTGCTACATTCGGAGCAGGTTGCTCTGCATGTTGATGGTCAGGACATCACGGATGAAGTTGTCACACAGCTGAATCTTGTGCTTCCCACTGTTTATGTGCCGGCGGCGAACGAGGATCCTGAAGTTCTGGCGAAATCCGGCAAAATGCCGACGACAGAATCTCCTGAGCAGTCTCCTGCAGGAAAAACTGCTGAGGTTGCTGCACCCCCATCAGTTGTGCGTGCGCATTGACGGTAGATATGACGACGGTTTCAACCGCGGATCCGCGGTTTTTTCCCAAGCCTGATCCCATTTCCGCTGAGGAACTGGCGCGAATTTCCGGGGCGGAACTTGTTCTGCCCCGGGATGGAGAACTGCCTCCGGGTGGGTTTACCGGGATCGGACCATTGCAGGAGGCGGGACCGACCGAGGTCAGTTTTCTTGATAACCGTCGTTATGCATCCCTGCTGGATGAAACCCGAGCTGGCCTGATTATTGTAGGCAAGGCCTTTGCAAATCGGATCCCGGCGGGCAGCGCGGCTCTGGTCACATCCTCGGCTTATCTTGCGTGGTCACGCGTCGCCCGACGTTTCTATCCTCGACCAGAGGCCAGACAGGGTCAGCATCCGTCAGCTGTGATCGATCCCTCTGCGATTGTTCATGAAACTGCGGAAATCGGTCCTTTTGCTGTGATCGGTGCCGGAGCGACGATCGGCGAACGCACGATCATCGCGGCACATGCCGTCATTGGCGACAGCGTTGTTATTGGTGCTGATTGCCGAATCGGTACGCATGTCTCGCTTTCCCATGCACTGGTCGGGGATCGTGTGACCCTGTTCCCCGGGGCGCGTATCGGACAGGATGGCTTCGGTTTCGCTGTTGGTCCTGCCGGATTTGAAACGGTGCCTCAGCTTGGTCGTGTCATTCTGGGGAATGACGTGGAAATCGGTGCGAATGCGACGATAGATCGTGGCTCTGTGCGTGACACGGTCATTGGTGCTGGCACCCGTCTGGATAATCTGGTGCAGATTGGACACAACACTACCTTGGGTCGGAACTGCATTGTCGTTTCACAGGCTGGTATTTCAGGGTCTACGGAGTTAGGGGACAGGGTTACGGTTGCTGCACAGGCGGGACTTATCGGGCACATCAAGATAGGTGAAGGTGCCCGTATAGGAGCGCAGTGCGGTGTGATGTCAGATGTTGACAGTGGGGCTGACGTGATTGGTAGCCCTGCCATGCCGTTTCGTGAATTTTTTCGTAATGTTGCAACATTGCGTCGTTTGTCGCGTCGTGCTTCTGGAAACACTGCAGCGGCGGGTGATGTTGCATCGGACAAGGACTGATGTCTGCCGACACGAAACAGATGGCTATAGTTCAGGATGGTGTAAAAACGTGGAACAGGAAGTGAGCAGCGCCGATTCAGGAAAGACCGAGGCTCCGGAAAGAGTCGAAGCCATTGATATCATGCGGATCATGGAAGCGATTCCGCATCGTTATCCTTTTCTGCTGATTGACCGCATGGTCGATATCGAACTGGGTCAGGCTGCGACAGGGATCAAGAATGTCTCGGTGAACGAACCCTTTTTCCAAGGGCATTTTCCTGCACGTCCTGTGATGCCGGGCGTATTGCTGGTCGAAGCAATGGCGCAGACAGCGGCAACTCTGGTTGTTTTGACGCTTGGTCCGGCCTTTGAAGGCAAGCTCGTTTATTTCATGACAATCGAGAACGCAAAATTCCGCCGTCCGGTCGGCCCTGGTGATCAGGTTCGGATCCGTGTCGAAAAAGAGCGCCAGCGTGCGAATGTCTGGAAATTCCGTGGGGTTGCCCAGGTCGACGGTGTATCGGTTGCTGAAGCGACATTCAGCGCGATGATTATGGGATGATCTGATAACTCTAGGGGACTGCAACCGGTCAGTTATCGGGGGCGTGCAATGCAAACCATCATCAAGGGGGAGGCTCTTCTGGCTCATCCAGGGCAGACAGATACTGGTGCCTTATCTGAATTGGCGCTGGATCAGATGATCCATCCGACAGCGATTGTAGCTCCGGGTGCACGTCTCGGGAGAGGCGTCGTGATCGGTCCGTGGTGCACGGTGGGACCAAACGTTGTGCTCGATGACAATGTGCAGCTTGTTTCGCACGTCGTCGTCGATGGTCACACACATCTTGCTGATGGTGTGAAGATCTATCCGTTTGTTTCCGTAGGTCTCGACCCACAGGATCTCAAATATAAAGGCGAGCCTACGCGCTGTGAAATTGGTCCCCGGACTGTTGTGCGGGAACACGTGACCATTCACAGGGGAACGGCCACAGGAACAGGTTTGACGCGCATTGGTGCGGATTGCCTGATCATGGCCAATGCACATGTTGCGCATGATTGCGATCTTGGAGACAGGGTCATTATCGTGAACAATGTGGTCATGGGTGGCCACGTTCATATCGCTGATGATGTGCGCGTCATGGGATCAGCGGCGATCCACCAGTTCGTTCGCATTGGTCGTGCCGCCATGATCGGTGGTGTGACCGGTGTTGAAGCCGATGTCATTCCTTATGGCAGCGTCATGGGAAATCGCGCCCGTCTGGTTGGTCTGCATTGGGTCTGGTTGCGGCGCAATGGCGTGTCCTCCAGTGAGATGCATGTCATGCGGCGTGCTTTCCGGATGCTGTATCCAGCCAGAGAAACGTCCGTGTTTTCGGAACGTTTGGCACAGGTCCGCAAGGAGTTTGCGGATCACTCCCGGATCGCGGACATTCTGGCCTTTATTGATGCCCCCAGTCGCCGAGGTCTGGTGCGAGGGGTTATGGACACGTCTCCCGGAACAGATGAAGGCTGAGATGATGGGGAAATATTTCCCCATTTATCCTGTTATCCACCTCAAACGGGTCATGTGCCATGTCTGACAGTTTGCCTGCGCTTGGCATTCTTGCAGGTGGAGGTCCATTGCCGGGACAGGTTGCTGCCCGGGCGATGGAGCGTGGGCAGCGCGTCTTCATCGTAGGCTTCCAGGACTTTGCGGAACCTGAAGTGATTGGCGAATGGCCACACGCATGGGTAAGGCTTGCCGCCGCCGGGCAGATTCTTGCGCTTTTACGTGAACATGATTGTCGCGAACTGGTTTTGATTGGTCCGGTCAGGCGACCTTCCTTCCGTGATATTCGACCCGATGTGGAAGGAGCACGGATCCTGACGCGTTTGGGACGTGCGATTTTTTCCGGTGATGACGGCTTACTTGGCGCTCTGGTGCGGGTTTTGGGCGAGGAAGGCTTTAAGGTTCGCGGTGCTCATGAGTTTCTGGCCTCATCCGTTGGTCATGCGGGGGCTCTTGGGCGGATCCGGCCGGATGATCGCTCCATGGATGATATCCGACGTGGCGTGAATGTTATCCGGGTTCTGGGGCAGCTTGATATTGGTCAGGGATGCGTGGTCCAGAATGGAGTTGTGCTGACGGTCGAGGCAATGGAAGGCACAGATCGGATGCTGGAACGTGCCGGTCAATGTCGTCAGCCCGGCGAAGGTGGAACACTGATCAAACTGCCGAAGCCAGGACAGGAGCGTCGGGCGGATTTGCCGACACTTGGACCAGAGACCGTGAAGCTGGCACATAAAGCCGGTCTTGTCGGGATTGCCTTTGAGGCAGGGGGAACGCTGTTTACCGATCAGAAGGCCTGTGTGGCGGAAGCCGATAGGCTGGGACTGTTCCTTTTTGGGCTTGCCGGGAACAGTCAGGAAACCTAACCGTTGTCCGGGTTATTTTTCAGGAATGGTATCAGGGAGTTCATGATGGGTACTTATCTTCACACGATGGTGCGGGTTCAGGATCTTGATAAGGCTGTGGCTTTTTACAAGCTTCTGGGGATGCATGAATTGCGTCGGCGAGAGGTTCCTGAGGGAAAGTATACATTGGTCTATCTTGGCTTTGCGGATAATGCAGCCGGGCAGGCGGAAGTGGAACTGACCTATAACTGGGGCAAGGATACACCCTACGATCTGGGAACTGGTTTCGGGCATTTTGCGATTGGAGTGCCGGATATCAACGCGACTGTTGAAGCCATTCGTGCTGGTGGAGGCAAGGTGACACGTGAGCCGGGGCCTGTGCAGTTTGGCAAGACGGTGATTGCGTTTGTTGAAGATCCCGACGGTTACAAGATTGAGATTATCGAGTGTAAGGATGACGGAACTTTCTGATTCCGGGTGTTTTTTAGCTCTGTTGCACTGATATTTTATACAAATGCCGGTAATGATCAGGGGAGGGAAGTCTCCTCTGATTAAGAATGAATATATCGACTTCATTTGTGGTATATTTTAAAACTACTCTCTTACAATAAAAATATATTATTAATATTGTTATTTTTAAAAATATTTGAATTATATACTCATTGTTTATTCATTTTTATTGTTAATTTTGTGGTTTTTTGAGCGCGTTGCAATCAATGGGAATATGTTTTAGTCGTCGCCTTGGTTCGGATGCGGAATAAGCTTGCGATTAACGACGCAGCGTTCAATATCACGGGCATATATGTTTATAGCATCATGGTGTTTTGCCGGAATGTGACGGTCGTCAAATGGTGGATGGCAGGGGGATGAAGCAGGTCTCGATATGGGGACGCTATTTTATTGTCGCCGCTTTCAAAACGAGACATGCCGGGCCGCCGGAATGAGGATTGTGGCCTGTCCGGAGGTAGGGAACCATACAGGCGAGACCGAGGAGACTGCATAGTGGGACTGAAGAAAACAGCTTTCTGTCTATTGGCTTTGATGCCATCGACAGCTTTGGCGGCATCGCCCGAGATTGATACGGGTGATACCTCCTGGATGTTGGTCAGCACGGCTCTGGTGCTGATGATGACCATTCCAGGACTTGCTTTGTTTTATGGCGGAATGGTTCGCAAGAAGAATGTCCTTGCGACCGTCATGCAGTCTTTTGCCATTTGCTGCCTGATGTCCGTGGTCTGGATGATGGCCGGATACAGCCTTGCTTTCGGCACGGGTAATGCCTGGATTGGCGATCTCAATCGTTTTTTCCTGAACGGGATCGGGGAGCATATTTCCAAAGGCACTGATGTCGGCTTTACGTTGGGCGCGGGATCAGGTCATGAAACTGTCATGACCATTCCTGAAAGCATCTTCATGATGTTTCAGATGACCTTTGCGATCATCACGCCGGCTCTGATTGCCGGGGCATTTGCCGAGCGGATGAAATTCGCCGCCATGATGGTGTTTTCATTGCTATGGTCCCTGATCGTTTATGCGCCGATTGCACATTGGGTCTGGAGCCCTCTGGGCTGGCTGGCTGGCCTCGGGGCTGTCGATTTTGCCGGTGGTACAGTGGTGCACATCAATGCCGGTGTCGCTGGTCTGGTGGCTGCGCTGGTTATGGGAAAACGTCATGGATATGGACGCGATGATCTTGCGCCCTTCAACCTGACCTATGCGGTGATTGGTGCGTCTCTTCTCTGGGTGGGTTGGTTTGGTTTCAATGCAGGTTCTGCCGTCGGTGCGAATGGTCGTGCGGGCATGGCCATGGCGACAACCCAGATTGCGGCTGGTTCTGCCGGTATTTCGTGGATGGTGGTTGAATGGCTGAAGGCCGGCAAGCCAACGGTGCTGGGCATCATTTCCGGAGCTGTTGCCGGCTTGGTGGCGATCACACCTGCGGCAGGTTTCGTTCTGCCGGGTGGTGCGTTGCTGATCGGTCTGATCGCAGGTGCTGTCTGTTATTTTACGGCGACGATTCTGAAGCATATTCTCGGATATGATGACAGCCTCGATGCTTTTGGTGTGCATGGCGTTGGCGGTATTGTTGGAGCTCTGCTGACTGGTGTGTTTGCCTATGGTCCATTGTCAGCCACAGATAGTGATCCGGTTGGCGTGACGGGCTCCCTGCATCAGGTTCTTGTGCAGGCTGAGGCGTGCGCGGTGACTATAGTCTGGTGTGCGGTGCTGACATTTATTCTCCTCAAGCTGGTGGACATGACAATTGGTTTGCGTGTCAGTCATGCAGAAGAAGTTGAAGGGCTTGACATCACGTTGCACGGCGAACGGATTGGCTGATGGTCCATTGTGAAGCCCGGGTCTGTTTGCGATCCGGGTTATAAAATATTATTCAGACTCTCGGAGGTAAGCCGGGAGGTCTGAAATCAAATGAGGCAGACAGCGAAAGCTGGGAGTTTCCGCGCTTTTTTAATCTGCACGGGTCTATCTGCGAGTGTAGTGTGCCTTTTGTCGGTGACCGGCGAAGTGGCGCAGGCGCAGATATTCCCCTTCAAAGATGCCGTTTCCAGTGAATGGTTGAAAGACGTGTCCGTCAAAGGGCTGATTGAAGGTGGGATAATGGCCAATCCTGCCCGCCCATCTGACGGCATGAATTATGGAAATTTTTTTGCAGATCATGCCAATCAGATGCAGCTTAATCAGTTGAATCTGACGGTTTCGAAGGCTGTCGATCAGTCCCGGAACGACTATCAGATCGGTTTTGTTCTGGAAGCTCTCTATGGTTCAGATGCCCGCTATTATCACCTTCTGGGTGTGAGTGGCCGGATGACATCTCTGCGTTATCAATTAATTCCGGCTCAGGCGCATGTGGATGTGCATTTGCCGTGGCTTACGAAAAATGGCCTTGATATGGAGGCGGGGATCCTTCAGTCCCCAATGGGCGTCGAAGGTCTTGATCCGTCCAGTCGGCCTTTTTACACGCTTGCGTATACTTCACAGTATTCAGTGCCATTTGAACATGTCGGCGCATTGTTTCATTGGCATGCCGCGCCGAAAATTGATGTCAATTTCGGTATTGATACCGGAAATCAGACAACTTTCGGGAAGAGCGATGATAACGACGAACCCGCAGGTTATTTTGGTGTCACATTTCATGATCTTTTGAATGGCAAGCTCAAAATTACGGAATTGTCTCGTGTCGGGCCGGAAGATCAGATAAGGGTATTCGGGCGGCGGGCTGCGAATGCAAAAGAGCGTTTCTGGAATGACTTGTCCGGGACATATCAGATCAATGAACGTCTGAGTGTTACCGGGGAGTTTAATTACCTGCATGATGCAGGGCTCAGAGCGGACACATATAGTTTCATATCCTTCCTGCAATATCAGATTCTGCCTGAACTGAACTTCAATTTTCGTGGCGAAATTTATCGTGACAATACAGGTTTGTTCGTTGCGACGTTTCTCAGCAATCAAGGCGCTGTGGATGCAATAGCAGGCATAAACACGCCCACGCTTTCTGCTCCACCGACGACTTATGGAGAAATGACATTAGGTCTTACCTGGCATCCAGATATAGGACATGGCGTCAGGGTATTTGAAATTCGTCCGGAAATTCGTTTTGACAGATCATTGAACGGTACGACGCCTTTTAACGGTAGTAGAAACTCGGGGATGTTTACCTTCGGTGGGGATGCCATGATCGGGTTCTGAGCCACATGTTTCCCGGGATTGATCTGGTTGCCTGATACGGGCTGGGCATGTGGCTGATTGTAGTATTTCAGAACGGGAAGCTCTTCCCTCGAGTTTATTGCCTATATAACGATATAATTATATAGACTTCTTTATGTCTTCGGTTCTTTCACTTTTTCAGGCTTTGGCAGATCCTACTCGCCTCAGAATTCTGGCTCTGTTGCGGGCTATGGAGCTTTCTGTCGGTGAATTGGCGCAGGTCCTGGGGCAAAGTCAGCCGCGTGTCTCCCGTCATGTGAAAACATTGCTTCAGTCGGAATTGATTTCCCGTCGCAGGGAAGGCAACTGGATCTTTCTCATGGTTGGAGAAGATGCGCTTATCGGGCCTGCGCTTGCAGCTATGGATGCATGGCCGGAAGGTGATCTTGGTGAGCTGCTTCGAACGGATGCCGTGCGCCTTAAGGCAATAAGTGTGGCGCGGGTTGAAGCAGCGCAGGAATTTTTCGAAACACATGCCTCCGTTTGGGATGCCATCCGTTCGCGTCATGTTCCGGAAACCGCAGTCGAACGTGAGATCCTGAATCTTGTCGGAGCAGGCCGGACAGTCTCACTTGTCGATATCGGCACGGGGACGGGACGGATGTTGGAACTGTTGGCCGGACAGGCAGACAGCCTGACGGGTTTTGATCGCAGCCCGTCGATGCTGCGTCTGGCTCGTGCTCGTCTGCTGGAAGCCGGGGTCACGCATGCGGATGTGAGGCAGGGTGATTTTTATGCTCTGCCATTGCCGGATGCCAGTGCTGATCTGGCGATCATGCATCAGGTTTTACATCATGCGCATCAACCGATAGCGGCTCTGACAGAGGCAGCCCGGATTCTAAAGCCGGGGGGGCGTTTTCTTCTGGTTGATTTTGGGTCACATGATCAGGAATCCTTCCGGCAGATCTATGCCCATGTTCATCTTGGCTTTTCAGGAGCACAGATGGAAAAGCTGTTCAGTCGTGCCGGTCTGGATATCGTCAGGTTCGTTGCCTTGGACGGTGATCTGACCGTGTGCCTGTGGTTGGCGGAAAAGCCGATAGTTGCACGGGACTGATGGTCCTGATTTGGTCTTCCTTGGAAAAGAGTTTTTCTTATGACGTTTCAGACTACAGTTGACCGTGAAGCCTCGCGTCAGAAACCGCGTGTTTCTTTCGAGTTTTTCCCTGCAAAAAGTGAGAAGAGCATGGGAGCTCTTCTGGCTGCGGCAGAAGAAATTGCTCCAGTGAAACCTGCGTTTTTCTCCATGACATATGGCGCAGGCGGTTCGACGCGCGATCGGTCGTTGGAAGCTGTTGAAAAGCTGGTCAACCTTGGAAGTGTTCCGGTTGCAGGTCATTTGACCTGCGTTGATGCATCGAGAGAGACGGTCGATGAGGTTGCCCGGAGTTATCTGCGCGCGGGTGTAAAACATATTGTTGCGCTTCGCGGTGACTCATCCGAAGTCGGGAAGCCCTTCACGCCGCATCCGGATGGTTATCGGAATGCAGCGGATCTGGTTGCTGGCCTGAAAAAGATTGCCGACTTTGAAATCTCTGTTGCGGCTTATCCGGAAATGCATCCTGAGGCACGCAGCCCGGAGGCGGATCTGGACAATCTGAAAGCCAAGATCGACGCCGGAGCAACGCGTGCGATCACACAGTTTTTCTTTGAAGCCGAGACGTTTTTACGCTTCCGCGATCGCGCCGCTGCGGTGGGGATTACGGTTCCGATTGTGCCCGGGATTTTGCCAGTCGCGAGCGTGACACAGGCATGGAAATTTGCGGAGATGTGTGGTGCTCATGTGCCAGATCATCTCAGGACGATGTTTGACGGTCTAGATGAGCAGCCATCGGTTCGCCATCTGGTGACCACTGCTGTCGCCGGACAAATGTGTCTGGAACTTCAGAAGAATGGTGTGGATGATTTCCACTTTTATACACTGAACAAGGCAACGCCCTCTTTGGCGATCTGTCGTCTGCTTGGCGTGAGTTGATCGCTGCTGCCCTGAAGAATTCTTTCTGTTGTATATCAGGAAGATGTGAATGAAATCTGCGAAGCAGTGACGGTCATTTTTTATTTTTTCTTTTCCGGGATAAGGACGTTTGATGACCATGATCGTAACGCCTGACGAAATGGTGGACGGTCGTGGTGGTGTGCGACCTCGCTGGCGGCGTCTTCTTAGTACGATTTCGGAGCTTGGTCTGGAGGAAGTGTCGGTCAGGCGCAGCCAGATGGCATTGGCGCTCAGGGATCTGAGTGGTGGGCGGGGCGACACGGGGGATTGTGATCCTGTTCCCCTGATCCTCGATGCTGCGGAATTTGCACAGCTTGAAGCAGGGGTCATTCAGCGCGCCAGAGTGCAGGAAGCGATGCTTCGCGACGTATATGGTGCACGCGAAGTCTTGAAGCAGGGGATTCTGCCGCCTCGGGTTCTCTGGTTGAGTAACGGATTTCTTCGTTTATCGCCTTTGGGCGACAGCGTGGCCCATCAGAATTTTCTGTCGTTCTATGCCGTGGATCTGGTGCGGGAAGAGGACGGACGGTGGAGTGTTCTGGCGGATCGTGTTTCACGAGGAAATGGCATAGGCCGTTTGCTTGAGAACCGCCGTCAGATGGCCCGTATTTTTCCTGAACTTTTTGCTGGATATGAAGTCAGGCATCCCGGGGTTTTCGTGGATGTCTGGCAGGATATTCTGCTCGGCGCCTCGGGCGGAAGTTCGGCTCAGGTACTTCTGACACCGGGAAGGGAAGACCCATATTGGCCGGAGCACGTCATTCTGGCGAAAGAACTGGGATGCACACTGGCAGAGGCTGGTGATCTGACGGTTCGTCAGGGACAGTTGTGGTTGAAGACCGTCAGCGGTTTGCAGAAAGTTGAGACCCTGTTGATTCGACAGGAAGCAGAAACGCTCGACCCATTGGAACTGAATGGAAGCAGAATTCCTGGCGTTGCGGGGCTGATGATGGCCGTTCGCAATGGAGCAGTGCGTTTGTTCAACGATCCACGGGCCGGATTTTCCGAGACAGCTGGTCTGTTGCCATTCATGCCTGCACTGACACAGTTTTTTCTGGGCGAACAGCCCTTGTTACGTACAGTCAGGACTGAGTGGGGACAGGTAATGCCGAATACCTCCAGTTCAATAAACGGTAATTATCAGTTTCGAAGCCCTGCTTTCGAGTCCTGTGCCATGGCGATGGATGAGGTGCAGTCGGCGTCGAATGAATATACGAAAATTGCTGCGGATCCGAGACAATATGTTTCCCTGATGGTTCCCGGATTTTCCATGTCTCCCTCCCTTATTGGAACGCGGCTGGAGCCTCGGCCTTTGGTTCTGCGTCTGTTTGCGGCCTGTGGAGAGGGGGGGTGGAGTGTTTTGCCGGGTGGATTGGCACGAGTTGGTGCTGCACCGGCCGATATTCTGCGTCTGGGATCACTTGATGGCGTGGTCAGTAAGGATGTCTGGGTGCTCGCGGGGGAAGCTGGCGAGATGCGCAGTGCGGGTGTGGTGAATACCCAGAAATTAGTGATCCGTCGTGCCCGGACAGATTTGCCCAGTCGCGTTGCGGAGGATTTTTTCTGGCTGGGGCGTTATCTGGAGCAATTTGAATCCGCCGCACGGATATTGCGGGTTGTTCTGGAACGGATGTCCGGGACGGAGCCGTCGCCTTGGGAAAAGGTTGATCTGAACGGCCTGTTTCGTCTTTTGCGTCTTTATGGTGTGATTGAGGACAGTCCGGTTTACGGACATAGTCTGTTCGTTCTGACAAGAACGCTTCTGACCGCCACGGATGCCGGTTTGCTTCTTGCTTCGCTTCTTCAGAACATCAAGGGACGGGTGCCGCAGCTTGCCGATCGCCTGACCCCGGAAATGCGTCATTTCATTTTGACGGGTGCTGAAGAACGCTTGAAAGATCTTGAACTTTGTCATGTTCGGGGAGATGACCCGATGCGTTCCATCGAACGTCTTGACCGAATGACCGAGCGTCTTCTGGCGTGGAGTGCGACGATTTCCGGATTTGTTGCGGAAAATATGTTGAGGTCCGGAGGGCGTCTTTTCCTTGATCTGGGGCGGCGGATTGAGCGTGCTGGCATGGTTTGTCTCAGCTTTGCGACATTTCTGGATCAGGACGGGATACGTCAACGCGGACGCATGGAAGGGGCGCTGCGTCTGATGCTGGAATTATGCGATAGCGCCATCACTTATCGTTCCCGGTATTTTGGTGTCGTGCAGCCTGCTGCGGTTATGGATCTACTGTTGCTTGATGAGGATAATCCCAGAGGTGTTGGATATCAGCTGGCGATCTTGAAATCGGGTCTTTCTGATCTGGAGCGTGCTTCTCAGGCAGGAAGTGTGGGATCTGTTGTGGAGGATTTATCTCTGGTCGTTCAGGAACAGATACAGATTCTTCGTGACATGGTCATTCATGTTCAGGAATCTCTTGAGCAGGATATGATGGTGGTGGATGCAGTCGAGATATTCCGCTCTGTAAGAAATACGTTGATGACGCTTTCTGTCAGTCTCACACGTCGTTATTTCACTGTTCTTGCGGTATCTCATGTGGTCGATTCAGTTACGGATGAGACTCTGTCCACGGAAGGGGAGAGTCTGTGATCTATCGTGTTCGTCATGTCACTACATATGGTTACGGAAATCCGGTCGATCTCGCGGCGCATATTGTGCATGTGACACCACGTGACTGTTCGGGGCAGCATGTGTTGAGGACGCGGTTGATTTGTGAGCCAGAGCCTTCATGGCAGAAGGCAGGGCATGATCATTTCGGCAATCAGGTGACATGGCTGTTTCACGAAGAGCCCCACTCACTGTTCAGATTGACGGCTGAGTCGGAAGTTGAAACGGTCTGTCTGCCTGTTGTCGATGCGGCATCTACATTGGCTTGGGAAGATGTAGCGGCTTATGCCCTTGAGGAAGATGTCTCGGAATTTCTTTTTGCAGGCAGCAGTCTTCCGACATCTGCAGAAGCAGGCGATTATGTTTCCAGATCGTTTCATAAAGGGCGGGCGATATTGGAAGCTCTTCTGGAGTTGAACACACGCATATTCACGGAGTTCAAATTTCAGTCGGGCGTCACAAATCTGAGGACTCCGGTTGAAGAGATTCTGAAAATGCGTCAGGGCGTCTGTCAGGATTTCACACATCTGATGGTGAGCGGGTTGAGAGCCATCGGTCTGCCTGCCCGCTATATGTCAGGCTATATTCGCACGCGTCCTTTGCCGGGGCAGGCAAGAAGGGTCGGAGCGGATATGTCGCACGCTTGGGTTGGAGCCTGGCTTGGTCCACGAGATGGTTGGATCGGTCTGGACCCAACAAATGGCATTATTGTTCAGGATGAGCATGTCACGCTTGGATGGGGCCGTGATTATGCGGATGTCAGTCCTGTGAGAGGTCTGATCCTTGGTGGTGGTCATAGCAGCCTGCGGGTCGGCGTTGATCTGGTTCCAGTGGAAGAGTGGGAAGGAGAGGCTTTCCCTGCTGAATGAGGGATGTCGCGTTCCAGAAAATCGGCGCACGATCTGATTTTACGCTTTCTCTCGCTCCATATTCAGGAACGGGAGTTTTTATGTCACAGCGACAGTTTACCTTTGCTCCCGTCGGAATAGGCATGGGTCTTCGCAGATCAGCCCATACACCTCAAAATCCATAGTTTGGAAACAGGCTTCGTGTTGATCGTTCAGCCGAGCAAGATGCTCTTCGACATTGGAAAACCATCCTGCCTCATGATCCATTCCCAAAATAACGTAAGGAAATGGAATCATAGAGAAGATTTTAAATCAAAATAATTTTAGAAATATTTAGTTATTATAAAAATTTTTTATAACTCGGCTCGAATGAAATATTTCTGCACCATGTTTGCAGCAGCGTGGCGAGTGATGGCTCACTCTATCTAAATATTTAGTTGCAAATGATTATCAATCTCTATAATGAGGCGGCAGCATCTTTTAATGAAAGTCTGCGTGCTATGAAAATCGGTCGAGCGTTGTCCTCCGGTAGTCTGCTATTTGCGGTATTGTCCTCCACGACTTCTCTGGCATTTTCACAAACATATCGCGCAGAGACAGGGGAGAGCGATTGCAGAGATACCAAGGCATGCACGCGTAAATTGATTTCAGCGAATGGCATCAAAGCTAAACATGCGGAATCTGTGCGTGTCGTCGCGCAACAGCAGAATGCTTCTGTCAGCGCCGAAAAAATGTCGATTCCATTTCTTGAAAACCCTCAGGCCATATCAGTCGTATCAAGAAAGACCATGGATCAGCAAAATGTGCTACGTCTGAACGAAGCTTTGCGTAATGTCGCCGGAGTTTCCTACTCTGACAGTTATGCGCTTTATGACAGTATTCGTGTGCGTGGCATGAGTACAAGCGGGATGACGTATCTTGATGGTCTTAAAACTATAGACAGTCTTTCAATGAATGAAACAGTAGGCCTTTCGCGTCTTGAAGTCATCAAGGGACCAGCTTCCGGTCTGTTTGGGCAGGGGCCGCTCTCTGGCCTCGTCAACATGGTTAGCAAACGCCCGGAAGCCCGCAATTTTGCAAGTTTCACCGCTCAGGGGGGATCGTGGTCCTATTACGAAGGTCGCGCAGACGTTAATCGTGACTTGCTCGGTAATGGACTGATTCTGGTTCGTCTCAACACGCTTTATCGCAAACAGGATTATTTCGTTCGGGCTGCTGATATGGAAACGGTCTATATTGCACCGTCGATTTCCATTAGACCGACAGAGAACACCAACTTTACGATGCTCTTTCGCTATAACCGCACCAACGGGCATCCTTATTCCGCCATCCCTGCCTACGGAACGGTCCTTCCTTCTCCATGGGGTCGTCTTTCACGCCGCTTTTCCATAAATGATGAGAAAAACCCCGCACAGCAAAGGCAAACATACGTACAACTCGGATATATGCTTGATCACCGATTCAACGACGCTATCGGCATCCATCAGGGTTTCCGCTATATGGTCTATCATCAAACTTATAACAGGTGGTTGTTCGCATCCGGGAACTTCTCGGACGATCTGTCGGAAGTTGGTCGTTATTACTATGGTCCATATAACAACCACGGCACGGATCTGAGAATCGACACGAATATCAATATACGCTTTCATACCGGGAAAATTTTCTCACACTATGTGCTTGCTGGCATCGATTATGGTCAGAATGCTACAAATTCGACGTCCGGTTTTACAAACACCCTGCCAATCAATTTGATCGATCCTACGTATGGAAATGTCGCTGATTTTGCAGGAAGTCCGGTAATCTCTAAAGCACGTCAGGATCAGTTTGGTTCTTATCTTCAAGATCATCTGAAAATCGGCCGTAAGCTGGCTATTACGTTCGGTATGAGATGGGATCGCGCAACCGCCCAGCGTGGCGGCAATAATCCGCCCACAACTGCTTTCAGCCCTCATGCGGGCTTCACATACGGTATCACCAAGCAACTCGCGTTTTACTTCAACTGGTCACGCGCTTTCCTGCCCACAACCTCCGTCAATTACCGGCAGGAAGTTCTTGCCCCTCAGCGTGGCACCGATTACGAGTTTGGCTTCAAGGCCCAGACCAAAGATGGTCGCATTCGTGGAATGGCAACTCTGTTCGATCTGGCGCGCACAAACGTCCCCACGACCGACCCTGCTCACCCGCTCTATTCGATTTCGCAGGGGGAGCAGACAAGTAAAGGATTTGAACTCGAAACGTCATGGACCATCAGACAGAACTGGTCCGCGACTATGGCTTATACATATCTTGATACGAAAATAACCAAGGATAACGATCTGCTGCCCAATGGCGGTTCTCTCTGGCTCGCATCCGTTCCTCACCACATCTTCAATATCTGGACAAAATATTCAATTCCATCAGGTCGTTTGAAAGGTCTCGGTTTTGGCGGCGGTATCCACGTTGAAGGGGCCAGTCCTGGTGACAATTACACGCCGCGTGATCCTGTTTACGGCATCGCCTATAAAACGTCTGCCTATGCGCTCGTCAATCTCGCCTTTTACTATGAGCGAGGGCCTTGGAGCGCCCAGATCAACGTTCAGAATCTGGCCGATAAGCGCTACTTCCCCGCGGCATCCCTCAGCCGCACGACCGTCGGAACACCACGGACTGTCATCGCCGGTCTGACCCGAAATTTTTGAGAAAATATCATGAGTTTTCTGTCACTCCTGTTCTATTGGAGTAGCTAATAATCAGATGGGGATTCTTTGAGATAGAAGATGCGGCTTGCTGCGATGTGGATTGCGGACATGAATATATGAGCGCAGCAGTCATATCGTGTTGCCACCCGTCGCTAGTCTTTCAGCTTTGCGAACATGTTTTCGATGAGGTTGCGCTTTTTATACAGATGCCAATTGTAAGGTGGCTTTGATTTCTGGTTCTTCCTCGGCGGAATACAGGCTGTGATATTGCGTTCTGCAAGTGATAACCTGATCTGGTTGCTGTCGTAGCCTCTGTCCCCGATGACTTCTTCTGTCTCATCGGGGAGGTCTGCCAGAAGCATGTCTGCGTCTCTGAAGTCACTGATCTGTCCAGCAGTCAGATGAAGACGGACTGGTCGGCCCTGACCATCACATATGGCATGAAGCTTTGAGTTCAGGCCGCCTTTTGTCCGTCCGATATGGCGGGGAAAAGCTCTTTTTTGAGGAGAGACGCTGTCCGGTGAGCTTTGAGATTGGTTGCATCGATCATCAGGTGCGTCGAACGGCCAGCCTGTTCTGTCAGGGCGACAAAGATCCTATCAAAGACACCTAGGCGGTTCCAGCGAATGAACCGGGTATACAAAGTCTTGTGCAGACCATACACCTTCGGAGCGTCTTTCCACTGAAGACCGTTACGGATGACATAAATGATCCCGCTCAGAACACGACGGTCATCCACACGCCGAACCCCAATGTGCCAGCGGGAAAAACGGCTGGAGCCGTTTCATCTGGCGCTCAGACAGCAAAAACACGTCACTCACAGGCTCAACCTTCATCGGTAAGCCTGTGAATCACAACGCCCCGCTCAGTTCAAAGAATTAACAG